>JANWLS010000085.1 GCA_025450765.1 Vicinamibacterales bacterium
ATTGATGCGAGCCGGATCTCGACGGTGAGCTACGGGGAAGAAGATCCGAAGTACTCGAACGACCGCGAGGAGACGCGCCGCCTCAATCGGCGGGCCGCGTTGATCATCCGCGTGCAGTAGTCCGAACGAGGGGCCGGCCTTCGTGCCGGCCCCTCGTTCAATACGCCTTCGCGAAATACGCTTCCGTCACGGCGGCACCGCCGCACTTCACGCACTTGCCGGCGGACCGCTGCTCGCCGAGTGGCAGGTTCCGGATGGTTGCCTGTGTTTCGGCCTTGATTTGGGCTTCGCAGGCGGCCGACCCGCACCAGGGCGCCACGATGAAGCCGGGGCGCCCTTCCATCACTTCCTTGAACTGCTCGTAGGTCTCCACGTGCGTGGTGTGCTCGTCGCGGAACTGCCGGGCGCGCGCGAGCAGCCCCTGCTGAATATCCTCGAGCACCGGACCGATACGCTTCCCCAGCTCGCTCATCGGCACGGTCGCCTTCTCGCGCGTGTCGCGGCGCACCATCACGACCTGCCCCTGCTCGATATCACGCGGGCCGATCTCCACGCGCACCGGGACGCCGCGCAGCTCCCACTCGGCGAACTTCCAGCCGGGCGTGTAGCTGTCGCGATCGTCCAGCATCACGCGGATGCCCGCGGCCGTAAGCTCGTCGCGCAGCGCGCGTGCCTTCGGCAGCACCGTCTCCTGCCAGTTGCCGCGCGGAATCGGCACGATTACCACCTGGTGCGGCGCCACGCGCGGCGGCAGGATGAGGCCGCTGTCATCGCCGTGCGTCATGATGACGCCGCCGATGAGGCGCGTCGACACGCCCCACGACGTGCCCCACACGTGCTGCAGCGACTTGTCGCGCGCCTGGAACTGGATCTCGAACGCCTTCGCGAAGTTCTGCCCCAGGTTGTGCGACGTGCCGGCCTGCAGGGCGCGGCCGTCGCCCATCAGCGCCTCGATCGAATAGGTGCGCAGGGCGCCGGCAAAGCGCTCGCTGTCGGTCTTCCGGCCCGGCACGACGGGCATCGCCAGCTCCTGCTCGGCCACCTCGCGATAGAGCGCCAGGATCCGCAGCGTCTCTTCCTCGGCTTCCGCTTCGGTCTCGTGCGCGGTATGCCCTTCCTGCCAGAGAAACTCCGTGGTCCGCAGGAACGGCCGCGTCACCTTCTCCCAGCGCACCACGTTGGCCCACTGGTTGATGAGGATCGGCAGGTCGCGCCACGACTGCACCCACTTCGCGTACATGGTGCCGATGATCGCCTCCGACGTGGGCCGGACCACCAGCTTCTCTTCGAGCACCTCACCGCCGCCAATCGTCACGTACGCCACCTGGGGCGCGAAGCCTTCCACGTGCTCGGCTTCCTTGTGCAGCAGCCCCTCGGGGATGAACAGCGGGAAGTACGCGTTCACGTGGCCCGTCGCCTTGAAGCGCCGGTCGAGCGCATCCCGCAGCAGTTCCCAGATGGCGTAGCCGTACGGACGGATCACCATGCAGCCCTTCACCGGCGAATAGTCGGCCAGCTCGGCGCGGCGCACCACGTCGAGATACCACCGGGAGAAGTCCTGCGAACGGGGCGTGATTTCCGTTACGAACGCGGCGGCGTTGTCCGTCTTCTTGGGCATGAGTCGTCTGTCGAATTCGCCGGACGGCCGGCTCGGGCCTGGCTAGGACGCCAGTTCCTCGGCCGCATGGAACTTCCAGTGTAGATCGTCTCGCGAGGGAAAGTCTGTTCGGTAGTGACCACCCCGGCTCTCCCGTCGTCGCAGGGCGGCCCGGGCAATCAGCCGGCCCGCTGTCACGAGGTTGCCGTGACGCCAGGCCTCCGGCGTGCGAACCTCGCCCTGTCCCGCGGCCTGCTGAAATGCGGCGAAGGCCGCGTCGAGCCGATCAACCGCCGCCGCAAGAGGGCCGGCTTCCCGGAAGAGCCCCGCAGCCCGCCACATCAGGTCGCGAACCTCACCGGTCTCCAGCACCGGATCCTGATGGTGCGGCACGCGGGACGGCTCGTCGCGCGTGAGGCGATCGGAGGCGCGGAAATCGGCCGAGGCCGCCGCCCGGTCCGGATCCCGCATGGCCTCGGCCGCACGTGCCCCGAACACGAGCCCTTCGAGCAACGAGTTGCTCGCCAGGCGGTTGGCGCCGTGCACGCCGGTACACGCCACTTCTCCAGCCGCAAACAGTCCGGGAATCGACGTGCGGCCCCAGAGATCGGTCTCGACCCCGCCCATCAGGTAGTGCGCGGCCGGACCGACGGGAATCGGATCGCACGCGAGATCGAGCCCCACGCCGGCGCAGGCACGCGTGAGCGTCGGAAAGCGCGCGCGCACGACATCGGGCGCGAGATGGGCCAGCGAGAGCGCGACGGCCGCGCCGGTCCGCTCCTGCTCGCGCACGATGCCGCGCGCGACGATATCGCGGGGCGCCAGGTCGCCCGCCGGATCGTAGCGCGTCATGAACGGCTCGCCGGCGGCGTTGACCAGGCGCGCCCCCTCGCCGCGGAGTGCCTCCGACATCAGGATTCGCGGCGCGCCGGGAACCGCCAGCGCCGTCGGATGGAACTGCACGAACTCCATGTCCGCCACGCGGCCGCCCGCGCGATAGGCCATGGCGATCCCGTCGCCGGTGGCCACCTCGGGATTCGTCGTCTCGCGGTACACCTGCCCGGCGCCGCCGGTCGCGAGCAGCGTGGCACGCGCGCGGATCTCGCCAGCGGTGCCATCCGGAGCCAGCACGCGCACCCCCACACAGCATCCGTCCTCGAGCAGCAGATCGGTGGCGAGGTGATCCGGCAGGCTCGTGAGGGAAGACACCGACGAGCATCGCTCGGTCAAGGTCCGGACGATCTCCCGTCCCGTCGCGTCGCTGGCGTGCAGCACGCGCCGGACGGTGTGGGCCGCTTCCCGCGCCAGCGAGGGACGCCCGCTCGCGTCGCGATCGAATCGCGCGCCCCACGCGAGGAGCTCCGACACGTCCTTCGGCGCCTCGTTGACGAGTACGGCCACCGCCGCCTCGTCGCACAAGCCGGCGCCGGCGTGCTCGGTGTCGGACGCATGCAACGCCGGACTGTCGTCCTCGCCGATAGCGGCCGTGATGCCGCCCTGCGCCTGGGCGGTGTTGCTGGTACCGATGGCGCGCTTGGTGACCAGGAGAACCGAGCCGTGCTCGGCAAGACGAAGGGCGGCGCGCAGGCCGGCGATCCCGCTGCCCAAGACGAGGAAATCCGATCGAAGAGACACCCGGATGTTATCCTACCACTGCTGATTTTCTGAGCCCGTCACGCGATGCCTCCCATTCGTATCGATATCAAGACGAGCCTCGGCTCGTATGCCGTCTGGCTCGGAGCCGGTCTCGCCGGGCGGCTCGACGCGCTCGAACAGGAGGCCGGCCTGGGATCGCAGCGGTTTCTCGTGTCCAGCCCGGGCATCTGGCGGCTGCACGGCGACGCCTTGTCGCGCGCGCACCCGAACGCCGAGGTCGTGCTCGTCCCGGACGGCGAGCGCGCCAAGCAGCTCCAGACGGTCTCCAAGGTTTACGACGCGCTCGTGCACGCGGCGGCCGATCGGGCGTCGGTCGTCATCGCGGTCGGTGGCGGCGTGATCGGCGACATGGTGGGCTTCGCCGCGGCCACGTACCTGCGGGGCGTCGCGCTCGTGCACGTGCCAACGACGTTGCTGGCGCAGGTGGACAGCGCGATCGGCGGCAAGGTGGGCGTGAACCATCCGCTCGGCAAGAACCTGATCGGCGCGTTCTATCCGCCCCGCTTCGTCTGCATCGATCCGTCGGTGCTCTCGACGCTGCCGCGCCGTGAGCTGCGCGCGGGCCTGTACGAGGTGGTCAAGTACGGCATGATCGCCAACCCTGACCTCTTCGCGCGGATCGATCGGGACACCCATGCGATCTTTGCCTGCGATCCCGATGCGCTGCTGGCCATCATCGCCGAGTCGTGCCGCATCAAGGCGGAGGTGGTGAGCGCGGACGAGCGGGAATCCGGCCTCAGGCGGGTGCTGAATTTCGGGCACACGGCGGGGCATGCGATCGAGGCGGCCACGTCCTATCGCCGGTTCCGGCACGGCGAGGCGGTGGCCTACGGCATGCTCGCCGCCGCGCACCTGGCGGTGGCCCGCGGCGTGATGCCTGACGCCGATCGGCAGGCGCTCGCGACCCTCATCGCCAAGCTCGGACCGCTCCCCTCCGTGACCGATCTGCGCGTCGCGGATCTCCTGGAAGCGATCCGCCGGGACAAGAAGGTGATCGAAGGCAAACTGCACTTCGTGCTCACGACGCGCATCGGGGAGACGCGTATCGTCGACGATGTGACCGAGCCGGAGCTGGCGGCAGCCCTCGCGGCGATTGGTTGTCGGGGCGCAGCCTAGCCGCGCAGCCAGCCGGGCGGCACGCCTTCGCGGCGCGCCTGGTCCTGCAGATCCGCGATCCCCTGCACGGCCGACTTCAGTACTTTTTTCAGGCGACCGAGCTCGGTGACCGCCCGGTCGCGATCCTGGCCGATGCGGGCACGCTGCGCCGGGTCGTCGCGCGCCGCAAAGTCGGCCGTGAGCGCATTGATGCGGCTCTGCATCGCATCGACGAGCAGCTGCGCCTGGTCGCGCGTGGCGATGGCCTCGGCCATCCGCTTCTGCCAGTACGCCCGGTCGTGGGTCGCGCCCTTGTCATCACTCTTTGCCGCGCCGTCCTCGCCACCCGAAGCCTTGGCCTGATCGGGCGCCGCAGTCGTCGAATCCGCCGGCTTGGATGCGGCGTCTGCCGACGGCGCCGAACCGGACGGCGGCTGGGCGGTGTCCTTGGACGTGTCGGGCGCCGGCAGGTCGGCGTTCGTGTACAGCCGCCCGTGCGCCGTGGTCGTCTGCTCTCGCGCCTTCTCGTGGCGGGCGACATCGGCCAGCGACTGGGCTGATGCGCCCGCGACCGTGAGCGCACCGAGCACGAGCATCGATGCGACCGTCCTCGCCACCGCGCCGGCTTCACATCTGTCACGCATACGATCTCCTCGAAGCAAAGAGCCTGCCGCTGAGCTGCGTCCCGGTCGGACCATTTCCCTAGTTATTCGGCGCGAGGACCGCCCGCCACGAGAGGACCCGTACACCGCTCGTGGTGCCGATTTCAGATTTGTCATCGGCCGGCCGTCGGGCCACCGTGGCGTCAATCCGCTGCCGCATCCCCCTCGGCCCGAGCGCCAGCGCGCGCAGGGCCAGCACCCCGTTCCCCGGCTCGCCCGAATCGGCATCCCTGGCCGGATCGTCGTCCTGCTCGGCTTGATCGTCGCCAACGAGGACCACGAGATACCAGTCGCGAGCCCCGGGCGGTTCCGCGGCCAGGCTGCCCGAAGGCCCATACACGAACACCCGCCAGGCGGGATTATTGGCGCCCCATGGCCGATCCAGCGTCACCGCCTGCCGCTCCGCCGTCGTGCAGCCGTCCTCGCGGCCACAGGTCGCTTCGGACTCGAGGCTCGACAGATCGATCGTGGATCCATCACGCAACATCCGTGTTCCAGGGGGCGGGCCGTCCGCGAAGGAGGCGTGAGCCGCGCCGGCCAATACGGCGGTCCAGTCCGATTGGTGAGCGAGCTCGGCGACCGCGAGCGCGAGCCCGGCGTCCGCCGCGTGCCGGGCTTCGTGCAGGTCGCGATCGTTGGCCGCCAGGCGCACCTCGAGGGCGCTCGAGAAAACGAGGCCCGCGCCGAGTGCGCTCAACAGGACGAGCACCATCAGGGCCGCGAGCAGCGCCGCGCCCGTTTGATCCGCTACGGCGGGAACGCCAGGTTTCTCGGCGCGATGTGCAGATGCCATTCTTCGTCCGGCACGAACGCCGCGGGCGCCCGTGCGGCCCCTCCGCGCGAAAACAGCACGCTCGCGGGTCCTCTCAGCGCGTCGAGCGCCGATTCGGCCCGCAACGTGATCTGCACGCCGCGCACGCGCAGCAGATCGGCGTCGTACCGGTGGCCCTCCGTGTCGTTCGGCATCCAGGGGCCGTCGCGGAAGCCGTCCAGCGGCAGCCCGGACCCGGCGCCGTCTTCATATTCACAGCGAAGCGTCACGAGATGATCGACCAGCGGCTGACTACTCCCCTCACCGTCTTGCATGAGCTCAGGTCCTGAATCCGCATCGCCGGGATCGATGTGATAGCCGCGGACCACCACCTGCACGATCTTCGATCCAGCCGGGAACACCTGGTCGCTCCTGGCGAGCGGCGTGCCGAGCTCGATCCGATCGGCGGCGACCGCGGTGATCGGAAAGACGTTGAACGCGCCACCCTCGTCGTACACCAGTGCCGCAGCGCCTGCGGTAAACCCGCAGGAGACATCGGCCGGAGGACATCCCGGCTCCCATCCAATCGAGGCCTCGCCACCCGCCGCCGCAAGCGCTTGCCCAAGCACCGCCTGCGCCGCCGTCGCCGGCACATAGAGCACGGTGACGGCATCGTCTCTGACCGTCCCCGGCGGATCGACGCCAAGCCGCCACGGCAGCACGGGCGGCAGGTAATGCACGAGCGGGCCAGCCAGGCTGCCGGCATAGGCGCCGGCGCCGGCCATGGCGACGTCCTCGCCGACGACATCAGCCGCCACGCGAAGCCGTTGCGCTTCGTCGTTGCCGGCGAGCCGCGCTTCGAACGCGAGGCGCAGTGGCGCCACGACGAGCGCGACCGTGCCCGCGACGACCAGCGCCAGCAGCATCGACAGCAGCAACTCCACCATCCCGAATCCTGATGCCGTGCCAGTCGGCCGCCCCTCGTGTGCCGTCATGGTCCCGCGGACACCTCCCGCACCCGGACACCGACCATCGCGGTGCCGATCGCGTGCGCGGCCGGCAGCGGAGATCGCCGGACCGCACGTGCGTCAACCAGCACGATCACCTGGATCACGCGGACATCGTCCAAATCCGTCCACCCCGAGCCCGCGGGCCTGGTGATCGCCCATCGCCGGACGTATGGCGTGTCGCCCTGAGCCTCTCCGCCGGACGGGACCACCTGACCCGCACCATCGAGATAGTCGACATAGCCGGCGACATCGCGATCGAGCGTTCCAGGCGGTGAGAGATCGAGGCCGGACCACGGCAACCTCTCCAGCGCCTCGAGCCGCGAACCGGCGAGCACGGACGCGAGCGAGAGCTGATACGCCATCCGGCTGGCGTGCGCCGACGCCGAGGCCACCTCCAGCAGCGTGCCGACCGCCGCCATGAGCACGCTCATGGCGATGAGCACTTCGACCAGCGTGAAGCCGCGATCGGACGCGCGCGTCATGCCGGAGCGTGGTGCAATCGGAAGACCACACCGGGCGCAGCGTACGCGCGATTTCAGGCGTGAATTGGAGAACTTACGAGAGGGAATCGACCGAGATCGCGAATTCCGCCATGCGGCGCGCGATCAGGCGCCGCAGAATCTGCACTCAGTAGAACCCGAGATACCAGACGAGCAGACGATCGCCATACACGGCGGCCACCAGTGCCCCGAATGCCAGGAATGTCCCGAACGGCAGCGCGTACTTCATCCCGCCGCGGCCCGAGGCCATCAGGCTGATCCCGATGACGGAACCCACGAAGGAGGAGAGCACCAGCGTGAGGAGCATCAGCTTCCAGCCGAGGAACGCGCCGATCATCGCCAGCATCTTGACGTCGCCCATGCCGAGGCCTTCCTCGTGGCGCAGGCGCACGTAGGTCCAGGCGATGCCGAGGAGAATGCCGGCCCCGGCGGCGACGCCAATGAGCGAGTCGATCCACCCGGGCGGCGCGGTGAAGCTGAACAGGAAGCCGGCGAGCGTCCCCGGAATCGTGATCACGTTCGGCAGGATCCGGTGCTGCAGGTCGGTGACGAGCAGCACGATCATCGCGCAGCCGAAGAGCAGCCGCGGCAGCAGCAGCGGGCCGAAGCCGAAGAGCGTGTAGGTGCCGACGAACAGCGCCGCCGTCGCCACCTCGACGAGTGGATAGATGGCCGAGATGCGCGTCCCGCACCCGCGGCACCGGGCTCGAAGCGCCAGGTAACTGACCACGGGCACGTTCTCGTACCAGCGGATCACCCGTGCGCAGCCGGGACAATGCGACGGCGGCCGCACGACCGACTCGCCAATCGGGAGGCGGTGAATGCAGACGTTCAGGAAGCTGCCGACGGCAAGCCCGAGCGCGGCGAGCAGAAGGTAGGCACCCACGGCTCAGGACCTCGGGCCTCGGGCCTCGGGTCCGGGGCCTCCGCTGCCGCCCGGTGCCGAGTGAACCGCCGGCAACGCCGTTTCGGCCGGCAGCGGCCACAGGCTGGACCGCCGGCTCAATTCGACCGCTCCGGTCGCCTGGTCGATCTCGTATGGCGTCCCGCTCGGGTCGATGGGAATGCCGGGGAGAAGCCGTCGCTGCAGCAGGTCGCCCCAGGACGGCACGTCGCCCGACGACCCGCGCGCCGCGTCCAGCAGCTTCTGCAAGCGATCCATCTGATCGATCGCCGTGAGCTGCTGGAGTCGCCATGCGGCGTCCTTCTTCAGCCAGTCGTTGTTGGCGGTCTGGTAAATCTGCTGCCACATCAGCCGCGACGCCTGCGCCTGCCCCCCAATGGTGAGCGTGGTCGCCGCCAGCGACTTCAAGAACCAGGGCGCACCGGGCACGGCGGCGGCCTGCTCGAACCAGCGCGCCGCGGTCCGGTCATCGTGATGCCACCAGTAGTAGACAAACCCGATGTCCTGCATGTATTCCCATTTCCGGGGTTGCGTGTGCAGGCCCTTTTCGAGCAGCCGGATGGCAAGGTCCGGCCGCCCCGGCCCGTTCGGGAAGGGCTCGGCCAGAAAAATGGAACCGAAGCGATACGCCAGGTTGAAGCGCGGATCGAGCGAGGTCGTGATGTCGAGCAGCGGGTACAGGAGCGGATAACTCTTGTCGCTCCTCGCGTCCAGCTTCGTGCCGCCGTAGTGCTGCAGCGCGCGAATCCAGTACACGTCGGCGGCCAGCAGATTGAACGAAAGCGTCAGGCGCCGCATGGCCGTTCCCGACTGGACGTCGAGAAACTGATCGGCCGGGGGTACCGACGGGAGCGAGGCGCGCGAGGCCTGCAGCCCGACGGCCACGGCGAGGAACGCGCACGCGAGCAGGATGCCCGGGAGCATCCGCCCGCGACTCATCGAAACTCCCGGCGCGAGAAAATCACCATCGAGGCCACCAGCAGCGCCGCGATGTAGCACAGGCCGTACGCCGTCGCGACCGCCAGGTAGCCGGGCGGCACCGGCAGCGCGTGCACCACCTGCGCCTTCACGTCGAAGATCGCCATGTTGGGCAGCACGAGATACAACGCGTGCGTCAGCTCGCCGGCGAATCTCGAATGGACGATGGCCTGGAAGCTCCGGAGGTCGGCGTCGAACTGCCCGGCGACGACGAGGCCGATCGTGAAGGCGGCGGCGAGCAGCGGGCTGGAGAAGGTGGAGAAGAACAGCGCAATCGCGGTCACGAGCATCAGCTCGACGAAGATGAGCAGGATCGCCTTGAGCAGCGCGGGATCGGTGGGCGGCGCCTCCCACGCCTTGCGGAGGGCCTCGGATTCGGTGACCGACATGTAGCCGAGCACGAGATACAACGCGGCCGACATCAGGATCACGTTCACGGCGAGCGTGAGCACGAGGCCCGCATACTTGCCGGCGATGAGCTCCTGCCGGCGAATCGGCTTGGCGAGCAGGCTGTAGATGCTGCGCCGGTCGACCTCCTTCGAGACCAGGCCGATGCCGATGAACACGGCGATGAACAGGCCGAAGAGCGTGATCGCGGCGAGCCCGAGGTCCTTGATCACCTTGACGTCCTGGCCGGCCGTGAGCTGGCCGATCAGGTACGACGCCACGATCATCAGCAGCGCGAAGGCCACGAGGTTGTAGAGCACCTTGTCGCGCACTGAGTCGCGGAAGACGCTCACGGCGATGAGGCCGATCGTGCGCGCGGTTCTCACCGGACCGCCTCCACCGGCTCGCGCCGCGGCTGGACGGGTGCACCGCCGGTGACCTGCTGGACGAAGAAGTCTTCGAGCGTGTCGCGGATCGGATTCACCGACACGAGCTGCGCGCCGCAGCTCGACAAATCCGCGATGGTTCGCGCCGGGTCGGCTTCGAGTGGCAGTTCGAGCGCGTACCGACCGTCGCTGATCCGCGTGGCGCGCACGACCGTGCGCCGGCAGCGATCGAGCAGCGCCTCGTTCAGACCCGTCATCACGAGCTCCCAGCCGCGGATTTCGAATGGCGCCAGCTCGCCGAGGCGGCCACTCGCCACCAGACGCCCCCGCGCCAGGATGCCGACCCGGCTGCAGAGCGCTTCAGCATCGCTCAGCACGTGCGAGCTGAAGAACACGGTGACACCCTGATCCCGCAGGCGGAGGATCAACTGCCGCACGTCGCGGCGTCCGAGCGGATCGAGGCCCGACATCGGCTCGTCGAAAATCACGAGCTCGGGGTCGTTGATGAGTGCCTGCGCGATCCCGACGCGCTGCACCATCCCTTTCGAGAATTTCCGAAGGGCGAGCGTCCGTTCGGTGCCGATGCCGACCTCGTCCAGGAGGCGGGACACGCGCCGGCGCGCCTCGGCCCCGCGGTAGCCGAACAGCCGTGCGAAGTAGCCGAGCAGCTCTTCGGCCGTGAGATGGTCGTAGAAGAAGGGGTTCTCCGGCAGGTAGCCGATGCGCTGGCGGGTGGCCAGGTCCCCGGCCGGGCGGCCGAGCAGCTCGGCCCGCCCCGCCGTCGGGAAAATCAGCTGCATCAGCAGCTTGAGCGTGGTGGTCTTTCCGGCGCCGTTCGGCCCGAGGAAGCCGAAGATCTCGCCGGGCTGAACCTGCAGGGTCAGCCGATCGAGCGCGCGGCGCGGGCGTTTCCGCCAGAAGCCGACCGCATAATCCTTCGTGAGGTCTTCCGCGTTGAGGGCTGCACTCACTTCCCGCTCTTCGCGTGATCCAGTTCGTACGCGATGGCCGCGTCGAAATACTGAGGCTGCAGCGCGCCTTCGATCCGCACGCCGTCGATGAAGAAGGTCGGGGTCGCGTGCACGCCGAGCTGGTGTCCGCGCGCGATATCGGCCTTGACCAGCTTGATCACCTCCGGATACCGGGCGTCGAAGTTGGTGACGTTGGCGATTTCCTTGAGCGCCTCACGAATGGACGCCCCGCTCAGCGACGGCTGGTTGTCGAACAGCCACTGCTGCATCTCGGGCTTCTTGCCCTTCTCCTCGGCCAGCCGCACCGCGACCGCCGCGTCGCAGGCCGACGGATGCGGGCCGCCGCCGAGCACGTTGTCGTTGCAGCTCGAGTCGAGCGGATAGTCCAGGTAGACGAGCTTGACCGCGCCCGGATGCTCCGACGCGTATTTCTCGTAGATGCTCTTGTACGTCTCGTACGCGTGGCGGCAGGGCGGGCACTGATAGTCGTTGAACTTCACGACCAGCACCTTCGCCTCGCCGCGCGGCACGTCGAGCGCCGCGCGCGGCTGCTCGGAGAACCAGTGCTCGAAGGCCGACTCTTCGCTGCTCGCCAGCGGCGGCGTGGTCGCGGCCGCCGCGGATACCGTGGAGCCGACGCCCGCGTGCGGGAAGAGCGCCACGGCGGCGCCAGCCATCGCGATCGCGAACACCGCGACGCCCAGCGCGAGCGGGTTTCGCCGCAGCCGCCCGAGATCACCGGCCGCCAGGCGCGGCAGCCTCGTCATCGGGACGTCGCTCGCCGAGCCGGTCGTGATGAAGAGCCCGATGACGCCGACGTAGGTGGCCAGGCAAATCAGGCAGACCGCCTTCAGGACGAAGAACGAGGCGTAGCCCAGGTAGAAGACCACGGCCAGCCCAATCGTCGACAGCGCGAAGAGGTAGCTCGGCATGTGGTCGCGGGCCGGCGAGGTCGACCGCAACCCGCCCACCACCAGCAGCGTCGTCACCACGAAATACAGGACGCCGATGAGCGCGACCGGCACACCCGCGAAGGTGCCGAAGCGGCTCTGGTAGACCTCGGTGCAGCTGAAGGTGGTGTTGACGTCGCAGAAGCTGGTGTAGCCCGGATCACGCAGCACGTGGTAGTGCACGTAGGCGGCCGCGATCGAGGCGATCAGGCCGACGAGCGTAAAGAGCAGCGCGAGGCGACCGGTGTTCTTAGTCATAAGCAGACGGGGTGCCCGCGGCGCGGACACCCCGCCCAGTGTACTTCGGAACCGCCAGACCTACTGAACCGTCGACGTGCCCGCCGGGATCGGGTTGGCGATCGCCGCGCCGGTCTGGTCCTGGAACAGCGTGCTGCGGGTGTCGGTCGCGAACGAGCGCCGGCCCGTCGAGCCCACCGTGATCGGCACCGCGCCGGCCCAGTAGGACGCCATCGCGTCGCTCGCCGCTGCATTGCACGTGCTCGCCGCCGCCGTCACCGTCGCCGCGCCCGTCTCCACGGCCAGCGAGACCGTATAGCCAGCCTTGGTGGACGGATCGAGCGCGAGGTCCGGGCTGATGAACGCCTGTGTGCTGCCGGCCGGCACCTTCGCCAGGTCCGCCAGCGCCACCGCGTATCCCCCGTTGCCGCAGCTCGCCGAGTAGGTCGATTCGCCGCTGTTGATGGCCCGCAGCGAGCCGATGGCCGAGGCTTCGTTACCGGACATCCGGGCCTGGAGGAGCCCCGGAACCGCGATCGCGGCGATGATGCCGATAATCGCCACGACAATCAGCAGCTCGATGAGGGTGAACCCTTTCTGGTCTCGGATCTTCATAATCGTCTCCTGCTCTCCTGATGAGCCGGCGGTCGAAGCCGGCCGGTCCGGCCGAATCGTGCTGAGCCGTCCGTTCGCGACTCGACCAAAGGCAACGGCGGTGCCAAGCTCATCGCAGGACGCAGAAACCAGCTAAGCCATTGTAGCGAACAAGCTTATCGATATCCAGCCCTTCGCGAACCGCCGGTCCAGCCTTCTATTTTGACGAATTTTGTCAATTTTGGCTGCCACTTAGTGTCAAGCGGCCGGTCAGACGCGCTGGGGGGCTGAAAGCTTTGGCGTCGGGCTTCGGGCTTCCATGCTGCGCCCGTGGCCGGTGGCCGCTCAGCGTAAGTTGTATTTCTTCACGTAATACCTGAACGACCTGAAGCTCATTCCCAGCAGCTCCGCCGCCTTCACCTGCACGCCACCGGCGCGCTGGAGGGCCTGGGCGATGTAATCGCGCTCGATCTGCTGGACGTGCTCTTCGAGATCGAAGCCGGATGCCGGCAGTGCGAGACTCCGGCCGCCGGCGACTTCGACGACGGCCTCCCCGCGGATGTGAGGCGGCAGGCTTTCGGGCAGGATGGCGGGCGTGGTCTCGAGGGCGACCGCTCGCTCGAGGACGTTCTCCAGTTCCCGGATGTTTCCCGGCCAGTGGTAGGTCTCGAGCAGCGCGCAGGCATCCTGCGTGATGCCGGCGATCGCCTTGCCCATCTGCTCGCGATACTTCTCCAGGAAATGCTCCGCGAGGAGGGGAATGTCCTCGCGCCGCTCGCGCAAGGGCGGCAGGTGCACCGGAATCACGTTGATGCGGTAGAACAGGTCCTCGCGGAACTTCCCTTCGGCGACCATGTGGGCCAGGTCCTGATTCGTGGCCGCGATCACGCGGATGTCGGCCTCGACTTCTTCGGTCCCGCCAAGCCGCCGGAAGCGGCGTTCCTCGACGAGATCGGCGAGCTGCCGCTGGCGCTGCAGGCCAAGC
>JANWLS010000086.1 GCA_025450765.1 Vicinamibacterales bacterium
CACCGGCGCCGTAGGTGTTGATGTACACCTGCCCGCTCTGCAGCCGCGCGGCCAGTGACAGCGCACGATTGATGTCGCGCGTCCAGATGCCGGCCACCAGGCCGTAGTCGCTCTGGTTGGCGAGAGCCGCCGCCTCCTCGGGCTCGTCGAATGGCAAGATGGCGAGCACCGGTCCGAAAATCTCCTCACGCGCCACGCGCATCTCCGGCTTCACCCGATCGAGGAGCGTCGGCTCGATGAAGAATCCGCGGCCGAGCCGCGGTTCCTGCGGCCGGCGGCCGCCCGCGATCACCTCCGCCCCCTCATCACGCGCGATCCTGATATACCGCTCGATCGAGTCGAGCTGCTTTTGCGAGATGATGGGGCCGAGATCGGGATCCTCGGGTCCGGGCCCGATGCGCATCTTCTGCGTGTGCGCGATCAGCCGATCGACCAGCTCGTCGTGCGCGCGGCGCTCCACGAGCAGGCGCGAGCCGGCCGAGCAGGTCTGGCCGGCGTTCTGGAAGATCGCGTTCGCGACACCCGTCGCGGTCGCCTCCATGTCGGCGTCGGCGAACACGATGTTCGGCGACTTGCCGCCGAGCTCCATCACGACCGGGACGATGTGGTCGGCCGCCATCTTGGCGACGGCGATGCCGACTTCGACCGAGCCGGTGAAGGTGAGCTGGTTGATATCCGGATGGCTCGCCAGCGCCTGTCCCGTCATCGGTCCGTCACCCGGCACCACGTTCAACACGCCCGGCGGCAGGCCGCATTCGAGCGCAATCTCGCCGAGGCGCAGGGCCGTCATCGGCGCGTCTTCAGCCGGCTTGAGCACGACGACGCAGCCGGCGGCCAGGGCCGGGGCGACGCCGCGCGCGCCGATTTGAATCGGGTAGTTCCACGGAATGATCTGCGCGGAGAGGCCGATGGGCTCGCGGACCGTGAAGTCGAAGAGGCCCGGGCCGAGCGGGATCGTGTGGCCCATGATCTTGTCGGCCGCCCCGCCGTAGAACTCGAAATAGCGCGCGGCCACCTGGACGTCCGTGCGCGCCTGCCGGAGCGGCTTGCCGTTGTCGGTGCTCTCGAGGAGCGCGAGGTCGTCGGCGCGCTCGCGGATCCGCTGCGCGATGCGGAGCAGCAGGCGGCCACGATCCGCCGGCGTGATCCCCGCCCAGGCAGGCGATCGCAGGGCGGCGCGGGCGCCCGCGACCGCTCGATCGACATCGCCCTTCGTGCCGCGCGCCACCGGCGCGAGCCGTTCGCCGGTCGACGGGTTCGGCACGTCCAGGATGCCGCCATCGGACGCAGGCGACCGCTGGCCATCGATGATGAGGCCCTCAACGGAGCTGGAAGCAGGCATGAGGATAGATTCTATGCCGTTTTGATTTTCCACCAACTTATCGTACCGTTCAGCCGTGTCCACGCGTAAACAGCATGACGACCTGCGCGCCGCCGTGCGCGAGCTCTGCCGCCAGTTTCCGGACAGCTACTGGCGGGAGCTCGACGCGGAGCGCGCCTACCCTGAGGCGTTCGTCCGGACGCTTACCGAAGCCGGCTATCTCGCGGCGCTGATTCCCGAGGAATACGGCGGCGCCGGGCTCGGCGTGACGGAAGCCTCGATCATTCTCGAAGAGATCAACCACAGCGGGGCGAACGCGGGCGCGTGCCACGCGCAGATGTACGTGATGGGGACGCTGCTGCGTCACGGATCCGCCGAGCAGAAGGCGCGATACCTGCCGCAGATTGCGAAGGGTGCCCTCAGGCTGCAGGCCTTCGGCGTCACTGAGCCGACCACAGGCTCCGACACCACGCAGCTCAAGACCATGGCCGTGCGCCGCGGCGATCGCTACCTCGTGAACGTGCAGAAGGTCTGGATTTCGCGCGCGGAGCATTCGGACCTGCTGCTGCTGGTGGCGCGCACGACGCCGCTCGACGCGGTGAA
The DNA here is from genome assembly GCA_025450765.1 of Vicinamibacterales bacterium. Lineage (GTDB taxonomy): Bacteria > Acidobacteriota > Vicinamibacteria > Vicinamibacterales > CAVVIG01 > JAGWRA01. The sequence continues at coordinate 1,925 of JANWLS010000086.1, forward strand.
GAAGCGGACCGACGGGCTCTCGATGCTCCTCGTCGATCTCCGAGAGGCGATCGGGCATGGCCTGACGATCCGGCCGATCCGGACGATGATGAATCATGCGACGACCGAGCTGTTCTTCGACGATCTCGAGGTGCCGGCGGAGAACCTGATTGGCGAAGAAGGCCGTGGGTTCCGCTACCTGCTCGACGGCCTCAACGCCGAACGGATCCTGATTGCCGCCGAGTGCATCGGCGACGGGCACTGGTTCATCGAGCGCGCCACCCGTTACGCGCGCGAGCGGGTCGTCTTCGGCCGTCCGATCGGGCAGAACCAGGGGGTGCAGTTTCCAATCGCCCGGGCGCACGTGAACATCGAAGCCGCGGACCTGATGCGGTTCGAGGCGGCGGACCTGTTCGATCGCGGCGAGCCGTGTGGCGCGGAAGCGAACATGGCGAAGCTGCTCGCGGCCGATGCGTCCTGGGAGGCTGCGAACGTGGCCGTGCAGACCTACGGCGGCTTCGGATTCGCCGAGGAGTACGACATCGAGCGCAAGTTCCGCGAGACGCGGCTCTACCAGGTCGCACCGATCTCGACGAACCTGATCCTGACCTTCGTCGCCGAGCACGTGCTGGGCATGCCGAGGTCGTACTGATAGAGGCGAATTGAGAATGGAGAATGCAGAATGGATGCGGACGTGTTCCGTTTTCTCAATTCTCCATTCTCAATTCTCCATTGATCACCGTTCATGTCTCTTCCCTTGTCCCACCTCACCGTCCTCTCCCTCGAGCAGGCAGTCGCGGCGCCGTTTGCCACGCGGCAGTTGGCGGACTACGGCGCGCGGGTGATCAAGATTGAGCGGCCGGGCGCCGGCGACTTCGCGCGGGGGTACGATCGGACCGTCCGCGGGCTCTCGAGCCATTTCGTCTGGCTCAATCGCTCGAAGGAGTCGCTCACGCTCGACGTGAAGCAGCCGGAAGCGCGTGAGGTGCTCCACGCGCTCGTCGGGCGCGCGGACGGCTTTGTCCAGAACCTGGCGCCAGGGGCCGCGGCGCGTCTCGGTCTCGATGCCGCGGCGCTCCGGGCTCGCCATCCACGCCTCATCGTCGGCGATCTATCGGGCTACGGCTCGACGGGGCCGTGCCGCGATCGGAAGGCGTACGATCTCCTGATTCAGAGCGAAGCCGGGCTCGTGTCCATCACCGGCACGCCCGACGCCCCGTCGAAGGTCGGGATTTCGATCGCCGACATCGCCGCGGGGATGTATCTGTACTCCGGCATCCTGACGGCCCTGCTGGCGCGCGAGCGAACGGGGGAGGGTGCGTCGATCGAAGTCTCGATGTTCGAGGCGCTCGGTGAGTGGATGAGTTACGCGGCCTACTACGCCTCGTACGGGGGCACACCGCCTCCGCGGACCGAGGCGCGCCATGCCACGATCGCGCCGTACGGGCCGTTTGTCGCCGGGGATGGGCGGGCGGTCTATCTGGGCATCCAGAACGAGCGCGAGTGGGCGCGGTTCTGCGCGGAGGTGCTCGACGAGCCCGCGCTGGCGAACGATCCGCGCTTCCAGTCGAACAGCGATCGCGTCGCCAATCGTGATGGGCTCGAGGCGCGGATCACCGAACGGTTCGCGGCCTGTTCCGGCACCGAAGTCGTCTCCCGGCTCGAATCGGCCGGAATCGCCTACGCGCGGATGAATACGATGCTCGAGTTCGTCGAGCACCCGCAACTCACCGCGCGCGACCGCTGGCGCACCATCGGCTCACCGGCCGGCCCGCTTCGGGCGCTCCTGCCGCCGATCACCATGGACGGTGTGGATCCCGTGATGGGTGACGTCCCTGCGCTCGGCGAGCACACGGAGGCGATCCTCGCAGAGCTGGGGATCGCGAAGGATACGGTCGCGCGCTGGAGAGCCAGCGGGGTCGTCTAACGACTCACCACTCAAAACTGACTACTCGAAACTGATCACTGACCACTGGTAACTGAAAACAGACAACACTCATCCACCCCATGCCCATCAAACCTGGCTGGACAGGACGCGTCTACGAAGACTTCGAGGTCGGCGACATCTATCCGCATCCGCTCGGGCGGACGGTGCTCTCGGCCGACAACATCTGGTTCACGCTCCTGACGATGAACACCAATCCGATTCACTTCGACCACGCGTACGCGAGCAAGACGGAGTTCGGGCGGCCGCTCGTCGACTCCACCTTCACGCTCGCGCTCGTCACCGGGCAATCGGTGACGGACCTCTCTCAGAACGTGATGGCGAACCTGGGTTGGGATGAAGTGCGGCTGCCGAACCCGGTGTTCGAGGGGGACACGATCTACGCGTCGAGCGAAGTGCTCGAGGCGCGCGAGTCGAAATCCCGTCCGAACGTCGGCATCGTCCGCGTGAAGACGACCGGCGTGAACCAGGACGGGACCACCGTCATCGAGTTCAAGCGAACGTTCATGGTTTATAAGCGCGGACACGTGCCGCAGACGCTGCAGAGCCGGGCGTCGGCGCCGCCAGCGACGTAAGCTCCCGCACGTCGCGAACCGACTCGATCTGCTCGAGACGGGCGAGCAGGGCATCGGCTCGATCGGCCGGCAGCGCGCGGCGTGCGCAGCTGAGGAACTTGTGCGCCAGCTCCTCGCGGCCTGCGGGACGCCCAGGATAGCCGCGCGCGCCATCCGCCCGGGCCGAGAGGAGGTCGCCCGAGCGCCGTCTGATCTCGACGCGCGCCTGCGTGAGCGGCGGCTTACCGGCGCCAATCGCGGGGTCGACGATCATCTCCACCCGCTCCATCAGCGCGCGGATGCGCGGATCGTCGAGACGCGCCTGCTCGAAGGTCTCCAGATCCACGCGACCGTCCACGAGTGCCGCGGCCACGCAGAACGGCATGCTGAATTTGCCTTCAAGACCCGTCACCGGACGGTCGTAGATCAGGACCGTCGGCGTGATGGGATCCACCGCGATCGTCGCCGACTGGACCTCGTCGGCCAGCATGTTGTGTCGTGCGCGCAGTTCGAGCACGGCGTCGAGCGTGGGGTGAGTCCCGGCGCACGACGGGTAGAGCTTGATCGTGATGCCGGTCTCGAGGATCTCCCACCGGGTGCCGAGCCCCGCGAGCTCTTCGTCGAGCGCGCGCTGGCTGGCATCCATGGCCGTGAGCATGCCCTGCGGTCCATCGATCGCGGCCGGTGAGGCGGTGACGCCTGCGCGCGCGAACTGCGCGGCCGCGACGCCGTTGCGTGCCGCGAGCCCGGCGTGCAGCGGTTTCGTCATCGTCCCGAAGTTCTCCTTCAGGCCGGAGGCTTCGGAGGCCGCAATCGCCAGCGCGCGCGCCGTTTCATCGGTGTCGAGGCCCAGGATGCGGGCCACGCAGGCGGCGGCGCCAACCGTGCCGAGGGTCGACGTGCAGTGCCACCCGCGCTGGTAGTGCGCCGGGTTGAGCGCCCGGCCGAGGATGGCCTCGAGCTCGAAGCCGATGACATAGCCGTCCAGCAGGACGGAGGCCGGCGCGCCGGTCGCGTCTCCGGCCGCCAGCGCGGCCGCGACGAGCGGCGCGCTCGGATGGGCGAGCGACACGAAGCACATATCGTCGTAATCGAGGGCGTGGGCGGCGGTGCCGTTGGCAAGCGCCGCCAGCGTGGCGCTCGTGCGCAGCGGCGTGCCGATCACCGCCGCCGCTGGCGCCGCGGCTTCGGCGGCCACGACGCGCTGAACCGCGCGCGGGGCCGGGTCGGCGGAGCCGGCCAGCGTGACCCCTAGTGTGTCGAGGAGGGCGCGTGCGGCGATCGGCCGGGCCGCAAGCGGAACGCTCGCACCGACCACGACCGCGGCGAGGCGCTCAGCCGCCG
>JANWLS010000087.1 GCA_025450765.1 Vicinamibacterales bacterium
GGGGCGACGCTCCGCTGGCGCGTGGAGGGGCGGGAACAGTTCGACGCGATCGCGGCGGCGGGCCGCCCGCCGATCATGGCCTTCTGGCACGGCCGCATCCTTCCCGGCACGCTCTACTTCCGCCGCCGCGGCATCATCGTCATCACCAGCGAGAACTTCGACGGCGAGTGGATCGCCGGCATCATCCAGCGGTTCGGCTTCGGCGTGGCCCGGGGATCGACCTCGCGCGGCGGGGCGCGTGCGCTGCTGGAGTTGAAGCGGGGCATGGCGGCCGGCCACGCCGCCGGCTTCACCGTCGACGGTCCGCGCGGTCCGGCATGCTCCGTGCAGCCGGGCGCCGTGTGGCTCGCCAAGACGACTGGTAATCCAATCCTCCCGTTCCACCTCGAAGCGGCTCGCTCCTGGTCGGCCCACAGCTGGGACCGGACCCAGATTCCCAAGCCGTTCACGACCGTGGCGCTCGCGATCGGCGAGGCGGTCGAGGTTGCGGCTGATGCGGATGAAGCCCAGATTGAGGCGAAACGCCGCGAGCTCGAGCAGGCGCTGCACGCCTGCCGCACCCGGGCGCTGGCGCTCGTCGGACGCAAGCCGTGACGGTGCTCCCGTTCACCGCCGACGTGAGCGGCCGCTCACATGAACATCAGAAGGAGACACGACGATGAAGGTGTTGGTGACGGGGGCGACGGGACACGTGGGGTCCGCGGTGGTGGCGGAGTTGGTCAAACGCGGCGTCGCGGTTCGAGCGTTCACGCGCAAGGAGCCCAGGCCGGGCACGTTCCCGCCGGCGGTCGACGTCGCGTTGGGAGACTTGCTCGATCCGGCTTCGGTCGAAGCCGCGATGCAGGGGGTCGACAAGCTCTTCCTGCTCAACGCCGTCGGGACGGACGAGCTGACGCAGGGCCTGATCGCCTACGGCCTGGCCAGGCGGCGCGGCCTCCATGACGACCTGGTTCATGAGGCCGTGCAAGCCTGGCGGTAACGCGCCGCGAGACTCATACGGCCGCGATCAGCGATCGGGGATGGCCGTCGGATCACGGCCCGATTCGGCTTCCTCCTTCATGTGCTCGGCCAGGAGATTCCAGCTGACGAAGTGGCCGGCCGCATCGGGCGCGCCCGTCTCGGGATCGTAGTTCTCGTTCATCCCGCCGGTCTTCTGGAAATCGTCGATGAGCAGCGTCTCGGTCTTGTCGGCCAGCTCCAGCGCCTCTTTCTTGTGACCGTAATTCAGCAGCCCGTGCATCATCAGATAGTTCGAGAGCACCCAGACCGGGCCGCGCCAGTAACCGTGGTGCGGGTCGTAGCGCGTCTCGTCTTTCGACAGTGTCCGTACGCCGTGCGGTGCCCAGAATTGCGCGGGATCGAGGAGCGTGGCCATCATCCGCTGCGCCTGCGCGGGCGAGGCGAGGCCCGCCCAGAGCGGCACGAAGTTCGTCCACGTCTTGATCTTCACGAACCGGCCCGTGCGGCTGTTGATGTTCCAATAGGAGCCGTCCTCCTCGGACCACATGCGCCGCTGGACCAGCGCTTTGAGCGAGGCGGCCTTCTGCTGGTAGCGCGTGGCGTCCGGCGCGTCGTTCAGCCGGCGCGACAGGTAGGCAAGCGCCAGATACTCGCGGTAGATATAGCTCTGAAGATCCACGGCTTCGGTGATCTGCGACGGCGTGTCGGAGACCGCCGGGTTGTTGTCGGTGCCGCTTTCGACGCCGTTGTACCAAACGAACAGCCCGTCGGCCGCGCGGCGATTGTTCTCCCAGAACGTCAGCGTGTCCTTCAGCTTCTGGAAGTAGGTGGGCCGCGCAGGGGCGTTGGGACGCTCGTAGAACTGCAGCGCGCGGTAATTCGGGTTGGAGGAGGGCGGCGGATCGGAGCCGCGCAGCCACGACACGTCGCCGGCGGTGAGCGACGCACGCACGGCCGCCTGCGCCAGGAACGGCTTGCACATCTCGGGCAGCGCCCAGAGTGCGTCGGGCGCGATCTCGCGCGGCGTGTAGCCGGTCCAGTTGGCGAACTCGTCGACGAAGGCCAGGAAATCCTCGACCGATCCCATGATGGGCCGCGACACCTTGTCGTAGCTGAGTGCCACGCCCATGAAGTACATGTCCCAGTCGAACAGCTGGAAGTACGGGCCCTTCGGGACCACGTACTCGTGGAGCAGCAGACCGGCCGGCTTCTTGATGATGTCGCGCTTCAACTCGTGGCTGGCGATCAGGGAAGAGAGCGAAGCGGGCGCCTGGGCGTAGTCGGTCGGCGTGCCGATCAGAAGCAGACCGGCGACGAGCGCGAGGAGAACAGCCGGCCTGCCTCTTCTGTAAATCGTGGTCCGCATGCGGCGAGTCTACCAGCAGTCGTACGGCGGGGTTGGCGCCCACGCCCCCTCCACGTGGTAGATTGATGAGCGGCCATGGCTGACCGCCTCTCCCTCCTGGACGCGACGATCGCGAACCACCCGACGCTTCCGCGCGAAGCGATCGTCAAGGAAGACATTCTCCGCACCGGCATCGCCTTCAGCCCGGACGCGCTCGCCCAGGCAGCCCAGGCGAAGGCGAAGGCCTATTTCATCTTTTCCTTCGACTACGTGCCGCTCGCCGAGATGTCGCAGGGGGAGCACTGGAAGGCGCCCGAGGAAATCTGGCTCGAGGGCGGCCCGTGGGGGTTTCAGCCGACGATCATCTCGGTCCGGCTCAACCCGCACTCGCCCTACCGCGTCGAGGCAGACCAGGATCGCCTGACGCTGCGCGTGGAGGGAGAAGAGATCTCCGGCGTGCAGTTGCCGCGCGTGCCTGAGTACTACACGCGCACGCTCTCGAACGGCAAGCGGGTCATCGAAATCGCGCCGACGATCGAGTGGGGCTATCTGGTCTACCTCACCGTCTTCCGCATCTGCCAGTATTTCGGCGCGGCGGAAGAATGCCAGTTCTGCGACATCAACAACAATTATCGGCAGCAGATCCAGGCGGGCCGGCCGTACACCGCGGTCAAGTCGATCGAGGAGATTCTCGAGGCGCTCCAGATCATCGCGGATACCGACACGGTGAGCCACGCGTACACGATCACCGGCGGGAGCATCACCTCACGTCTCAAGGGCCTGGCCGAGGTCGATTTCTACGCGCAGTACGCGGAAGCGATCGAAAAGAAATTCCAGGGGCGCTGGCTCAGCAAGATGGTGACGCAGGCGCTCCCGAAAGACGAGGCACGCAAGTACAAGGATGCGGGCGTCCAGATCTACCATCCCAACTTCGAGGTCTGGGACGAGCGGCTCTTCTCGGTCATCTGTCCGGGCAAGGACCGTTACGTGGGCCGCGGCGAGTGGCACCGACGGATTCTCGATGCGGCGGAGATCTTTGGCCCGTCGTACGTGATTCCGAACATGGTCGGCGGCATCGAGATGTCGAGGCCGCACGGGTTCACCGAGGTTGAGGACGCGATCCGCTCGACCGGCGAAGGGCTCGACTTCTTCATGTCGCACGGCATCTGCCCGCGCTTCACCACCTGGTGTGCCGAGCCGCTGACGCATCTCGGCAAGAGCACGCCCGGCGGGGCGCCGCTCGAATATCACGCGCGCCTGCTCGAAACGTGGCGTGACACGCATGCGAAATACGGTCTCCCCGTGCCGCCTGGCTACGGCCACGCCGGCATCGGATACGCGGTCTTTTCTGTGAGCGCTTTCATGGACGTCATCGCGGCCGGCGCCCCGGCGCCGCCCGCACCGGCCGAAGCGCTGGCGTCGTAACGCGATCGCAACCGGTTGATTCCAGGAGCTGCCATGGCCCAGAGCATCACCCTGAACGTGAACGGCAAGGAGCGCACGGTGCAAGCCGACGAGCAGAGCATGCTCCTCTACGCGCTCCGCGACAACCTGGGGCTGCATGGCCCGAAGTTCGGCTGCGGGCTCTCTGAGTGTGGCGCCTGCACGGTGCTGATGGACGGCAAGGCCGTCCATTCGTGCGTGACGCCGCTCTCGGCCGTGCGCGGCCGGAAGATTGTCACGCTCGAAGGGCTCGGCGGCGGCAGCGAGCTGCATCCGCTGCAGCAGGCGTTCATCGATGAACAGGCTGCGCAGTGCGGGTATTGCCTGAACGGCGTCATCATGACCGCCAAGGCGTTCCTCGACACGCACCCCCACCCGACGCGCGATCAGATCAAGCAGGCGCTCGATGGCACGCTCTGCCGCTGCGGCACGCACATGCGCATGGTGCGCGCGATCGAGCGGGCCTCGCGGCACGAGAGCACGCAGGAGGGGCAGGCATGATCGGCCGGCGCGATTTCCTGAAAAGCTCGGGTGGGGTGTTCATCGCCTTCAGCCTCTTCGAGCCGCAACGCTGGCCGGCGAACGGACAGAAGCCCGGCGCGTCGAGCGGTGCGCCCGATGCCTCGAAGCTGGATGCCTGGCTGGCGGTGCACCCCGACAACACCGCGACGCTCTTCACCGGCAAGGTGGACGTCGGCACCGGCACCAAGACCGCGCTCGCGCAGATTGCGGCGGATGAGCTCGATTTTCCCATCGAGCGGCTCGTGGTCGTGATGGGCGACACCGCGACGACGATCGATCAGGGACCGAGTTACGGCAGCCTGACCATCCGGGTCGCGGGCCGACAGATTCGGCACGCGGCCGCCGCGGGCCGTGCGGTGCTGCTCGACATGGGGGCAGATTATTTCAAGCTGCCGGCCAGCCAGCTCGAGGTCCGCGCCGGCTCCCTCGTTGTCGTCGGCGACCCGAGCCGGACCGTCACGTTCGGTGCGCTCGTCAGCGGAAGACGACTCGACGTGTCGATCGGCGCCACCGGCCAGACGTTCGGGATGAAGATCGCCCCGAAAGCGGTCCTGAAGGATCCGTCCACGTACACGGTGGTCGGGAAGTCGATTCGGCGCACCGATATTCCGGGCAAGGTGACCGGCGAGTTCACCTTCATCCAGGATGTGAGCGTCCCCGGCATGCTGCATGGTCGCGTGGTTCGGCCGTACGGCGTCGGAGCCAAGCTCGTGAGCGTCGATGACAGCGGGCTGAAGGAGATTCCCGGATTTGTGCAGGTCGTCCGCCGCGGGAACTTCCTGGGCGTCGTGGCGGAAACGGAATGGGCCGCGATCCAGGCGGCGGCCAAGCTCGGTTCAACGCTGCAGCCCGCGGGACCGGACAAGGCCGGAGCGAAATGGTCGGATTGGAATGGCCTGCCCGCGATGAACGAGATCTGGGACGTCGTCCGCAAGACGCCGGGTCAGAACGAGTCGGTGGCCAACAAGGGCTCGGTGGATATCGCACTCGGCGACGCCGCGCAGACGGTCAAGGCGACGTATCTCACCCCCTTCCAGATGCACGCGACCCTCGGGCCTTCCTGCGCGATTGCTGATGTCAATGGGCAGCGCGCCACGATCTGGTCCGGGACGCAGATGCCGCACCAGACGCAGCGCGACATGTCCACGCTGCTCGGGATCCCGATGGAGAACGTCGAGGTGCACTGGGTCGAGGCGGCGGGCGCGTACGGCCGCAACGGTCTCGAGCACGCGGTCGCCGACGCCGCGCTGATGTCGCAGGCGGTCGGGAAGCCGGTGCGCGTCCAGTGGATGCGCTGGGATGAGCACGGCTGGGAGCCCAAGGGGCCGCCGATCGCGCAGGACCTGGTGGGGGCGCTCGACGCCACGGGGAAGGTGATCGCGTGGCGTCATCACATGTGGGTGCCGACGACGGGGGATACGCGGTTGATCGCGTCGGAGCTGATCGGCAAGCCGATCGGGAGAGAGGGCCGCGGGAGCGGGTCTGTCACCTATGCGTACACCTTCGAGAACGCCGATGTGTCGTCCCACGGCGAGGGGCGCGTCGGGCTCCTCACGGCGTGGCTTCGGTCGCCGGCGCAGTTCGAGACGACCTTTGCGATGGAGTCGTTCATCGACGAGCTGGCGGCCGCGGCGAAGCAGGATCCGCTGACCTTCCGATTGAGCTATCTCGAAGACCGCCGCGCCATCGGCGTCCTGCAGGCGGCTGCCGAGGCGTACGGCTGGAAGAGCCGTCCGGCTGGATCTCAGGGGCCGTCCACCGGCGACGTGGCGCACGGACGCGGGCTGGCGTGGGTCAACCGCGACGACACCTACGTGGCGGCCATCGCCGACGTCACCGTCAACCGGAGCACCGGTGTGATCCGCGTCAGTCGCGTCGTCGTCGCGCATGACTGCGGTCTGGTGATCAATCCCGACGGAATGAAGAATCAGATCGAAGGCAACATCATCCAGTCGATGAGCCGGACGTTGCACGAAGAGGTCACGTTCGATCAGGCTCACGTCACCAGCCGCGACTGGCGCGGCTATCCGATTCTCCGCTTCACCGAGATCCCGGACGCCATCGACATCGTCCTGGTGAACAATCGTCCGGAGTATCCGCCCAACGGTGGCGGGGAGCCGTCGACCTGCCAAACGGCCGCGATGATCGGCAACGCCGTGTTCGATGCCACCGGCATCCGCCTGCGCCAGACACCGTTCCGCCCGGAGCGGGTGAAAGCGGCGCTGGGGGCGTAAGAACGTACTCCGTTCGCCTCTTACTCCTTCGTCGAACTGTTCGGCACGACCGTAATCGTGATCGTCGACGGATACTGCGTGCTGTGGTGGACGCTGTTGTGTGCGACCACCCACTTCGTTTCGTTGTAGTTCGGCCCGCCCGTGTTCAGGTTCCGATCGAACCGCGGGAAATTGCTGCTCGAGATCTCCAGCCGCAGCCGGTGTCCCGGCTTGAAGTCGTTGCTGAACTGCATCGGCTGGAACGTCACCTTGTACGTCTTCCCGGGTTCCATCCAGACTTCCGGTTTATCGTAGCCGTCCCGATAGCGCATCCGCTGGATGTTCTCGATCAGGTTGAACGCGCGACCATCGGGATAGACATCGTCGATCCGCCAGGTGAAGTCCGTGTCCTTCGCGCTCGACGAGACGTAGAGCGTGACCGTGATCGGCCCGCTCATCTCGACGGCCTCCTTGAAGGGCTCCGTCGTGTAGACGAGGACGTCGTTGCGCGCTTCGGTCGGCCGCTGATCGAAGGAGCCGAAGTGCACGGCAGTGCCTTCGCAGCATCCGCCGCCGCCGAAGGTCGGCACCGGGTTGCCGGGATCGTAGACGAAGGCATCGGGTTTATCAGCGGACGAAGACTCCGGCGCGAGTGAGCCGTCGCCGTACAGCGTGTTGGCGTGCCCGTCGCTCTGGAGATAGAACGTTCTCGGCTGTGCGCCGGGCGGCGGCCAGCTCGGCGACGACTTCCATTCGTTCAGCCCGACGACGTAGTAGCGGACCTTCGGCTGCTTTTGAAGGATGCCGTTGTCTTCGCCTTTGAGGAAGTGATCGAACCAGCCGTACATCAGGTTGTCGTAATCGAATCGGGCGTCGCCGACATCGAGGTCGCCAATTTTCGTGTCCTCCGTGGCGCGCGTGTAGGCACAATGCAGGACGGGCGCGATGATGGCGTACTGCTCGTCGGCGATCGGCGCGGGCGCGTGCTGGCGAACCCAGTTGTAGGCGGCGAGGTTGGGCGAAACCGAGACGTCGTACCAGCTCATGTACCACAGACCCGGACGCTCGATCGGCATGGTGTCGTGCCAGAGCCCGCCCTTGTACCAGGCCGGATCGTTCGGCGTGCGCGCGACCATGTTGCCGCCCGTCGCGACCGGCATCACGGTGTCGAAGATGCCGGGTGGGCCGCCGATGTCGCGGATGATGTCGTTTTCGGGGAGATGCCAGAGCTGCGTGGACCAGTCGACCGGCGGCATCTGCGGCGCGAGGTCGAACAGGCGGCGCGTGCGGGTGAGATCGGCCTGTGACGTGCCGGGCGGCAGCATCGGCCGCACCTGGTTCTGCTCGCCATACAGCCAATCGATGAACAACATCTGCATCGCGCCGCCACGGAACCAGTTGCCCTGCTCGTAATACGGGCCCACGCGGCCGACGCCGGCGCCGAACCCCTGGACGTTGAACGTCGCGAGCCCTTTGGGCGCTTCCGTCACGACACCGAGTTGCCATTCCGCCGTCGAAGAGCAGCCGGTCAGTCCGACCTTTCCGTTCGACCACGGCTGCGAGGACATCCAGTTAATCGCGTCTTCGCCGTCCGTGCGCGGCGGCCCGAGGATGTCGTACTCGCCCTCCGAGTAGAAGTGGCCGCGCTCGTTCATCTCGACGTAGGCATAGCCGCGCTTCACGGCTTCGAGCGGCTGGCTCATGTCGCGCGGCGCGCCGAGCGAGACGTCCCAGTAATTGAAGTTGTACGGGGTGCGCACGAAGATGATCGGATACTTTCCCGGGCCGGCTTTGGGGTAGTACACGTCGGCCAGCATCTTCTTGCCGTCGCGCATCGGCACCATCACGCTGCGGTCGATGATGGCGGCCTGCTCGAGCTGGGCTTCGGTGGCGTCGCGCTGCGCGATCAGCCGTTCCTGGTCGCGCTGCTGGGCCGACACCAGGCCGGAGAGCAGCCAGGCCATGGCGGCCGCTACCACCAGACTTGTCGTCATGCGGACGCCGCGTCGACGTCGATTCACAGGCACTGGGCCCCTCCTTCGAAGATTGTCTGGTGCGATGGTATACTGCGTGGCCCATTCGCTGAAACAGGGACCAGTACGACGTGCGACGGGCGCGCCGGGCTGGTCCTCGACGATGATCGTCGCGGAAGCCTCCGGCCATCCTCGGATGGAGGTTCGGATGAAGCGGAGCCTTGTCTGCCTCACCGCCGCGATCTTCGCGGCGGCCGCAGGGTTAACATCGGCCGTTTACGCCCAGCAACAGAACCAGCAACTCGTCATCGTCAGTGCATCCACCGCCGGCACGGTGCTCACCATCGGCGGTGAGAATTTTGGGACGCAGACGCCCGCCGTCCGGATGAACGGGACGGCGCTCCAGGTGTTGTCGGCCACACCCAGCCAGGTCCCGGCCACCGTACCGGAGCTGACGCCGGGCACCTATCTTCTCACCGTCATTCGGGCCCGGCGCCAGGAACGCGGGCGCAATGCCGACCGCGACGATGGCGACGACTCGCGCTTTGGGGCCTTCGATCTGACGATTGGTGCGGTGGGTCCGGCGGGCCCGAGCGGGCCCATGGGGCCGACCGGGGCCGTAGGCCCGCAAGGGCCCGCTGGATCGCAGGGCGCTACTGGTGCGGCCGGCCTACAGGGAGTGGCGGGGCCGCAGGGGGCTCCTGGCGCGACCGGCGCGCAAGGACCGGCCGGGCCACAGGGCGCCACCGGTGCCATCGGCCCGCAGGGGCCGACCGGCGCAACCGGCCCGCAGGGGCCCACGGGCCCGACGGGCGCGACCGGCGTGACCGGCGCGACCGGGCCGCAGGGCCCGCAAGGGCCGTCGGGTCCGGCGGGAACTGCCGGCGGATCGACGATCCAGGTGCTCTCACAATCGCAGATGTTCACGCAGAGCGGCACATGGACCGCACCCGCCGGCATTCAGTTCGTGCAGGTCTGGATTCAGGGCGCGGGCGGCACGGGCGGTGACGCCGACGGTGCCGGGATTGCCAACGGCTACGCAGGCGGTGGCGGCGGCGGCGGTGGCTTCGTACAGGCGATCGTGCCGGTCACGCCTGGAACGACGTACACCGTCACGGTCGGGGACCCGGCCAACGGCGGGGCGGCCAGTTGCGGCGGTGCCTTCGGCGTCAAGGGCGGCGATTCGTCGTTCGCGGCCGTGGTGGCCGGCGGCGGCAATGGCGGCGGCCGGGCGTACGCGCGGTCGGGACCTGGCGGCGGAGGCTCGGGCGGCACCGTTAGCGGCGGCATCTCCTCGTACCTCGGTGGAAACGGGAGCGCCGGTGGGCCGGTCATTGGCGGCGCCGGCGGTGCGCCGGGGTCGGCCGCCGTGCTGGCCACACCACCGCCGTATGGTGCGGGCGGCCAGGGCAGCAGCAACTGCGGCGTGTCCACCACGCTCGCGCAGCCAGGCTTCGTTCAAATCAGCTGGTAACCGACCGAGTCGCGACGGTCATGTCGGGCGGCAGCGATCAGTCTGCCGCCCGTTTTGTTGTACTCGGTCCCACAAAATCCCCAGATCCTCGCCTCTTTGATTCGTCCGCCCGCCGGTCCATAATCCGGGACGATGGCCAGAGTGACGGTTCTCGGCGCCGGCCTGGTCGGCCGCGCGATCGTGTACGACCTCAGCCGGACGTGTGAGGTCACCGCGGTCGACGCCTCGAAGGCCGCGCTCGACCACGTCGCGGCGCTTCCGCGCGTCCGAACGATCACGGCTGACCTCGCAGAGCCGGAGGTGGTTGGCGATCTGGTGGCGGGCGCCGACCTGGTGATCTCCGCGGTCCCAGGGCACCTCGGCTACAGAATCCTTGCGGCGATCATCCAGGCCAGCCGCTCCGTGGTCGACATCTCGTTCTTCCCAGAGGATGCGTTGAGCCTCGATGCGCTGGCGCGCGAGCGCGGCGTCCCGGCCATCGTCGATTGCGGTGTGGCGCCGGGCATGAGCCACATGGTGGCCGGCGCGGCCACTCGCGAGATGGCCATCGAGCGCTACACCTGCCACGTCGGCGGCCTGCCAAAGGCGCGCACGTCGTTCGCCGAGTACAAGGCTCCGTTCTCGCCGCGCGATGTGATCGAGGAATACACGCGGCCGGCGCGGTTCGTCTCGGCCGGGCAGGTGGTGACGGCACCGGCGCTCTCGGACCTGGAGCTGGTGGATATCGCGCCTGTCGGGCAGCTGGAGGCGTTCAATACCGACGGGCTGCGCACGCTCATCGAGACGATGAAGATTCCGGAGATGCGTGAGAAGACGTTGCGGTATCCGGGTCACGCCGCGGCGATTCAAAGCTTGAAACGCGAGGGAGCGTTTTCAGACGAGCGGATTGCCAAAACCTGCGCCTGGCTCTTTCGTGAATGGGCGCTGGTGCCGGGCGAACCCGAGTTCACCGTCATGCGCGTCAGCATGAGTGGACGGGCGGACGGCGTCCGGCAGACCATCGTCTACGACCTCTACGACGAAACCGATCCCGCAACGGGACTCTCGTCGATGGCGCGCACCACCGGGTTCACTGCGACCGCGACCGCGCACCTGCTGCTCGAGGGTCGTCTCACACGTCCGGGCATCTGGCCGCCCGAGTGCATCGGGATGGAGCCGGGTGCGCTCGACCGGATCCTGGCCTATCAGCGCGAGCGTGGAATCGAGTATCGTCGGACCGAGCGGACCGATCCAGCGTAGGCGCGCGCCGATGATGGGCGTGCACCGATTCACGTGTCTCTGGGGTGAGTGATGGCAGGTGGCTGGACGAAAGACGGCGCGGTTCACAATCAAATCGACGCTCATATCGACGAGGCGCTGCACGACGCGCGGCGCGGTCGCGGCAAAGGGCCCGGGCGGACGCACTGCGAGATCTGCGGCCAGCCGATTCCGGAGGCACGCCGCAAGGCCGTGCCGGGCGTGCGCACGTGCGTCGCCTGTCAGGAAAAAGCCGAGGGCGGCCGGTAGCGCTGAGGCAGCATGCAGACCATCCCCGTGCGTTGCACACGTCGAGATCCGTCGCGCTGTGCATCGCGCACGTGCTCTTCGAGGGCGGCCGCCCCGTCGGCGCGCGAGCGCGTGGCGTAGTCGATGGTGACAGGCATCCGCCGCGTCACATCATGCCGGCAGGCTGTGGTGATTGAGACAGACGTAGACGCCGCCGCTCGCGAATGGCGCCGTCGCGTTGAAGCAGGTCGCGAGAACAGCGGAGGCCGCGATCGTCTTCGGCCTGCGGTTCCGTCGCCGCCACAGAGGCTGTCCACCGTCCCCATCCCATTCACCACAGCAAGGCGGCCCGCAGCACATCACACACCGGCGCCGGACGGGGACCCGCTCGCCGCGCGCCAGTCGATCCGCGAATCCAGCCAGCCGCAGAGCACGATCAGCAGCAGCATCAGTCCCAGGGCCACGCCGAGCGGCAGCGCGAAGACGTCGGCGCCCAGCAGGAGCAGGACGAGCACGCCGGTCACGAGCGGAGCCAGGTGCGCACTCGGAGCGGTGCCCGTCCGCCGCGCCTGGGCCGCCACGGCGCGCTTCGCACTGCGGGAGTACAGCCACGTGCCGGCGACGGCAATGGCCAGTTCGAGCGTGGCGCTCGCCGCCGGCACGTTCCACAGGCCGAACCCGAGCAGCGGCAGATGGCCGGCGTTGCCGGGCAGGATCGGAAGATCAGGACGGTGCACGATGAGATCGAGCACCCAGTGGGAGAAGACGACGCCACCGACGGCGAATGCGGCGTTGCGCCCCCAGGCCCACTTGGCGAGCAGGCCGGCGGACGCCGCGAGCGCGATCGCGCCCAGCAGCGAATGACTGTAGCTCGCGTTGATGATCACCGCTCCGTAGGCCGGATGCGCGGGATCCATCGGCCTGAAGCTCTCGACGCCGGCGCCGACGAGCACGATGAAGACGAAGTCGAGCAGATACGTGCCGACCATGAGCGCCCACAGCGGGGCCGTCGGCCCCGGCGCCTTCACGCCGGCGGCGAATCCGAAATGTCCTGCGGTCACACGCGCACCTCCACCTCCTGGTTGACGTGAATTCCTGCCCGCTCAGATCCTCGTGAAGCCGACTCGGCTCCGAGGGATTCGCGGCCCAGGGGTATGCCGGGCAGGTGATACGGCGCCTCGACGAGCCGGAACTCCCGATGCGCGTGTGCCGTTCAACCGGCGCGAATGAGGTGACGGAGTGCGGGTGGAAGCAGTCTAGCGCCCGCGATGTGCCGGGATCAATCCGCGGTACGAGCGATCGGAAGGTGTGAGATTCAGTCGAGCTTGACGTCGAGCGGTCCTCCGGTCGCCGACACAGCCCTTTGCGGCAGGAGGGGTTCCGGATACAATCCGCTGCTCAGGTGCGTACCTTCCCATTCACGGCGTTGCTGCTCGGGTCCCTTTTGTGCGCCGGTCTCGCGGTGGCTGGGCCGATCCGGCCCGCTTCTCCTTCCCCGGACGTTGGGCGACCGCTTCTACGAACCTATGAACCGTCCGAGGTTGGGGGCGACGGGCAGAACTGGGCGATGGTCCAGGACCGCCGGGGGGTGATCTACGCCGGCAGCGCGAACGGCGTGATCGAATTCGACGGCGTCTCCTGGCGCCTGATTCAGACGCCGTCGCTCGACACGATCCGCTCGCTCGCCATGGACGACTCGGGACGCCTCTACGTCGGGAGCGTCGGGGAATTGGGCTATCTCCAGCCGGATGTCCACGGGGCCCTCGCCTACGTGTCGATGCTCGACCAGGTGCCGCCAGAGGCCCGGCACTTCAGTGATGTGTGGCGCACGTTCGCGACCTCGAGTGGCGTCTACTTCCAGACGGAGCAGTTCATCTTCCGCTGGGACGGACACACCATGCACGTCATCCGTCCCGCCTCCCGCTTCTATCGCGCCTCCCTCGTCGACGACCGCTTGTATGTGGCGACGCCAGAGACCGGGCTGAACGTGCTGGAGGGCGACCATCTCCGGCCGCTGCCCGGGACGCAGTCGCTGAATCGCGAAGTCTACGGGATCGTGCTGCGGTACGACGCCACGAGGCTGCTCGTGGGCACCCGCGACCACGGCCTGTTCCTCTACGACGGTCACACGCTGACGTCGTTTCCTACCGAGGTCGACGGCCTGATCAAGAACGGGGTCCTGTATCGCGCGCTGGCCCTGACGAATGGCTGGATTGCGCTCGGGACTACCGCCGCGGGCCTCGCGATCATCGATCGGCAGGGGCGGCGCATCGCCGTGCTCGACGTCAGCCACGGGCTGCCGTCGAACGCCGTGTACTACATGATGACCGATCGCGACGGCGCCCTGTGGGCCGCGGGCGATCATGGATTCGCGCGGATCGAGACCCCGTCGCCGATGTCGTTCTTCGACCGCTCCGACGGCTACCTGGGTGCATTCGACCTGACGCGCCACGACGGACGGCTGTACTTCGCCGAGCCGGCCGGCGTGAGTTATCTCGACGCTGCGGCGGGTCATGCCCCCCGCATCGAGACGGTGCCCGAACTGAACAATCAGTGCTGGTCGTTCGCCGAGATCGGGACGGCCCTTGCGGTCGCCTGCGGGGATGGCCTGTTCGAGATCAAGGGGACGCACGCCGTCGCGATTCGAGCGGGCCGCGACGGCACCTACCGAGCGGCCGTCCTGCTGCGATCCACGCTCGATCCCACGCGTCTCTGGGTCGGCCTCTTCGACGGCCTGGCGTCCTACCGTTGGATCGACGGCCACTGGATCGACGAAGGGCGCATCGAACCGACACGCGACCAGGTGCGATCACTCGTCGAGAATCCAGATGGATCGCTGTGGGCAGGGACGGCATCGACCGGCCTGCTTCGCATCCGGTTCGCGTCGCGCCCGGCGTCCGGCGAGCCGCGACCACCAGCCTCCATCGAACACTTCGGTCCGGCGCAGGGACTGCCGCGAGGCGGGATCGGAAGCGCCCGGCTGCTCGGGGACACGTATTTCTCCGGATTCCAGTCGAATCGGCAGTCGTGGGTGGCGCGCTGGAACGGCACCGGGTTCACGCAGGACGCGTCGCTCGAAGCCCTACCCTTCGACGTGGTCC
This sequence comes from Vicinamibacterales bacterium, assembly GCA_025450765.1. GTDB lineage: Bacteria > Acidobacteriota > Vicinamibacteria > Vicinamibacterales > CAVVIG01 > JAGWRA01. The sequence goes on from JANWLS010000087.1 coordinate 14,517, forward strand.
ACCTCACCTTCGGCTTCATGGAAGGCCACGACGGCCGCGTCTACGCGAACCTCGGCAAGGGCCTGTGGGCGCTGACCCGCGGCCGCGACGGCACCTGGTCGGTCGACCGGTCGACATTCGGCCGCTTCGGCTCGACCCAAACGGGCATCCCGCTGGTGGATCCCGACGGCGTCACCTGGTTCGGCGCGAACGGTCGCCTCATCCGTGACGACAGGAGCCACGAGACGGCCGAAACCGCTCCCTTCCCGGCACTCGTCCGGCGCGTGACATCGGACGGCGACCGCCTGCTCTTTGCCGGCGCGGGCAGCGAAGCGGCGCTCCGCCTGCCGTTCACCAACGCGACGTTCCGATTCGAGTACGCCGCGCCGACCTTCGTCGATGAGTCCGCCACCGAGTACCGGACGATGCTCGAAGGGGTGGATCGCACCTGGTCGCCCTGGACGCGCGAGTCGCGGCGCGACTACACGAACATCGGCTTCGGCGGCTACCGGTTTCGCGTGCAGGCGCGCGACATCACTGGCCGGTTGAGCCGCGAGGGCGAGTATGCATTGACCATCCTGCCGCCGTGGTACCGCACCTGGTGGGCGTACGGCGGATACGCGCTGTTCTTCGGGTTCATGGTCTTCGGCATCGATCGCCTGCAGCGCCGGCGCCTGATGACGCAGGAGCGCCAGCGCGCTGAGTTCACCGAGACCCGTTTGCGCGCGGAAGCCGCCGAGTCGCTCGCGCGCGCGGAGAGCGAAGGGAAGAAAAACATCGAACTGCTGAGCGAGATCGGCCGCGAGATCACCGGCTCGCTCGATTTCGAGACGATCTTCGACCGGCTGTACGACCACGTCAACGAGCTCGCCGACGCCGACGTCTTCGGTCTGGGCCTGTACCGCGCCGACCTTCAGGCGATCGAATACCGGCTGGCCATCGAGAACGGCAAGCGCTACGCGCCGTACACGCGCGACGCACGAGATCCGGATCAGTTGCCGGTCTGGTGCATCGAGCATCGCCAGCCGGTCTTCATCAACGACCTCCGCAGCGAGTACGGGAAGTACCTGAAGCGGTACGACGAGCAGCGGCGCACCCTCGAAGACGGATCGATGTCGCGCGAGCCACAGTCGGTCATCTACCTGCCGCTCGTGGCGAAGGAACACGTGCTCGGCATCATCACGATCCAGAGCTTCGAGAAGCACGCCTACACCGAGCGGCATCTCAGCATGATGCAGAGCCTGGCGTCGTACCTCGCCATCGCGCTCGACAACGCCGCGGCGTACCGCCAGTTGAACGAACAGCAGCATCGGAACCGGCAACTCTTCGAGGAGGCCGAACGGGCCCGCGGCGTGGCCGAAGAGGCCGACGCCGCCAAGAGCGCCTTCCTCTCGACCGTGAGCCACGAGCTGAGAACGCCGCTCACCTCGGTGCTCGGCTTCGCCAAGATCATCAAGAAGCGGCTCGACGACCGCATCTTCCCGCTCGTGCCGACCGAGGATGGGAAGATCGCCCACACGGTCCGCCAGATTGGCGACAACCTCGACGTCGTCGTCAGCGAGGGCGAGCGGCTGACGAAGCTCATCGACGATGTGCTCGACCTGGCGAAGATCGAGGCGGGAAAGTTCGAATGGCAGATGGACGCGGTCACGATTCCCGACGTCATCGACCATGCGACGGCGGCCACCTCGTCGCTCTTCGAGCAGAAGGGACTGCGGCTCGTCAGGCAGATCGACGAGGGCCTGCCCGGCGTGACCGGCGATCGCGACCGCCTGATCCAGGTCGTCATCAACCTGATTTCGAACGCCGTGAAGTTCACCGAGTCCGGGTCGATCACCTGCAGAGCGCGCCGTGACCACGATGAGGTGATCGTCAGTGTGGTCGATACGGGCGTGGGCATCGCGCCGGCCGACCCGGTGAAAGTGTTCGAGCGGTTCAAGCAGGTGGGCGACACGCTGACGGACAAGCCGAAGGGGACCGGCCTCGGCCTGCCGATCTGCCGCGAGATCGTCGAACATCACGGCGGCAGGATCTGGGTCGAGAGTCTGCCCGGCCGAGGGAGCACGTTCGCCTTCTCGCTGCCCGTGGCCGATGCCGTGAGCGAGACCGGCCAACGCACGGGGCCGGTGGAGCTGGCCGCGCTCATCCGCCAGCTTCGCGAGCAGGTGGTCGTCACGACGCCGCGCACCCAGAATCGAACGCCGCGCATTCTCGTCGTGGACGATGAAGCCAACATCCGGGAGCTGCTGACGCAGGAGCTCACCGACGCCGGCTATCAGGTCAGCACCGCGGCGAATGGGCGCGAGGCGATTGCGGCCGTGCGTCACGAGCGCCCGGACCTCGTCGTGCTGGACGTGATGATGCCGGAGATGAACGGCTTCGACGTCGCAGCGGTGATGAAGAACGATCCCTCGACGCTCGACATCCCGATCGTGATCCTCTCGATCGTGCAGGATCGGGACCGCGGGTACCGCCTCGGAGTCGACCGCTACCTGACCAAGCCGATCGATACCGACCTGCTGTTCCGCGAGGTCGACGCACTCTTGGCCCAGAAGAAATCGCGCAAGCACGTGCTGGTCGTCGACGAGGACGCCTCCACGGTCCGGACGCTGACCGACGTCCTCAAAGCGCGCGGCTACA
>JANWLS010000088.1 GCA_025450765.1 Vicinamibacterales bacterium
CGCCGCCGGCGTCGAGGAAGCCGCTCGCGAGGGAACGTTCGTGTCCGTGCACGACAATGGCGAGCCCGGCGCGCTCTACGCGGCGCAGGCCGGCGTGGCCTCCATCGACCACGCCACCCAGTTGAGCCCGGAGACGATGAAGTTGATGGTGCAGAAGCACATCTTCGCGGTCCCGACGTTCCAGGTCTTCGAGTACTTCAACAGCAAGGCCGGCGGCGGCCGTGGCGGCGACGATCCGGTGCTCGATTACAAAGCCGCGCAGTTCCGGCAGCAGATCGCCGCGGGCGTCCCCATCGCCATGGGCAGTGACGTCGGTCCGTTCCCCCACGGCACGCAAACCGAGGAGTTCTACTGGATGGTGCACTTCGGCCTGTCACCGCTGGCCGCGATCCAGGCCGGCACCATCAACGCCAGCGAGCTGCTGCGCGACGACAAGAACATCGGGTCACTCGACGTCGGCAAGTACGCCGACATCGACGGATTCCCCGGCGACCCGCTCCAGGACATCCGGGTGCTGGATCACGTGCGCTTCGTGATGAAGGGGGGCGTGATTTACAAGAACGACGACACGCAGTCGGCAATCAGCTATTGACGCCTACGGAGCACTCGACAGGAGACGGTCGGGCCGCAGGACTTCACTGCCCGACCGCCTTCCGGAAATACTTCTGGAACCAGTCCAGGATCTCCGAGCGCGCCTGGAACCCGTGCCACGGCTCCGATCGCGGCTCGCCCGAAATGCCTCCGGAGAGGGGGCCGTGGTTTTCGCGGGGGAACGTCACCAGTCGCACGGGAACCCCCTGCTGGCGCAGCGCGCGATACTCCTCCAGCGACTGACCCATCGGATCGGTGGTGTCCGACTCCCCCTGCAACAGCAGCAGCGGAGTCTTCGCATTCCTGGCGTACGAAAGCGGCGATTGACGCCAGGCATCGGCGGCGCGCTGCCAGGGCTGGCCGAAGAACCAGCGATCGTACCAGGACCCGTCTTCGGTGCCGTACTCGCTGTACTGATCGATGACCGGTGCACCGGACACGATGGCCGCGAAGCGATCGGTCTTCCCTTCGATGAAGCCCGCCATTTCACCGCCGTAGCTGTAGCCGTACATTCCCAGCCGCCGGCTGTCCACCGGACGATGCGCGAGGGCCCAGTCGAGGCCTGCCATTTCATCCTCGAAATCCTTGCCGCCCAGGTCGTTGCGATCGGCGGCGGTGAACGCATGCCCGTACCCGGTGCTGCCGCGCGGATTCACTTCCAGCACGGCCCAGCCCTGCGTCGTCAGCCACTGCACGAACGGACTGAACGTCTCCGTGAAGGCACCGGTCGGACCGCCGTGTGCCATGAGGATCATCGGTGACTTGCCGTCCAGCACCGGCGCACCCCCGGCGCAGGTGGACGGCGCGAAGTAGAGTCCCTCGATCGTCAGGTCGTCCGGCCCTTTCCAGGACACAGTGGTCGCACCGCGCCAGCCGTTTGCCGGCCAGTCGGCATTCGCCCGACTGAGGACCGTGCCCGTGGCTCCCGGCGTGCTGGCGTAGACGACCGGCGGCAGGCGAGCGGTGGCTTGCGCGATGAAGACCCAGCCGGTCTGTTCTCGATTGGTATGGAAGCCGGAGACAGCGGAGGTGGCTGCGGCCTGCCAGGAAGGAGCCGAGCCCTTGACGGGCAGCTTCAGCAGCGCGTCGCGTGTGTGTTGTTGCGTCTGCACGTAGACGCCAGTGCCATCCTTCGCCCACACCAGGCTGCGTCCAGCCGCGGTCACATCACTCGGACCGGTCAGGTTCGCGGGTGTGCCGCCGCTCGTCGGCAGCACGTACACGTCGCTAACCCCCGGCGGATCGTCGTACCCCGATTGCGCCGTGATGGCGAGCTGTCGGCCGTCCGGCGAAAAGGCGACGGCGCCAGCCGTCCTGGGCACACCGTCGACAACCCTGAACTGGTTGGGATCGGCCACGTCCCGGATCTCGAGCGTCGAGTCCGGTCCGAGGTCGCTGGCGTCGCCCACGCCGCCCGTGATGACGGCCAACGTGCTCGAATCGGGGTTCCAGGCGAACGCGCGCGCCTCGGTGGTGGAGGGCGTCAGCGCGGCCACCGTGCGCTTCGCGAACGAATACACCCAGACGCGGCTCGGGTTTTCGTCCTGCCCGACGATGACGGCGTCCCGCTTGTCTTTCTGGTCCTTTTTCTGCTGTGGCGTCTGCGGCTGGCTGGCGGTGAACGCGAGCCACTGGCCGTTGGGCGACACCTCGAAGGATCGTGGGCTGAGATCGTCCGTCCCTGCCTGGAGCTTGATGGGCGCTGCGTCGCCGCCCGCGAGCGGCAGCCTGAAGATCTGGCGCGCGTCACCCCGCCGGGCGATGAACAGAATCGCTGAACCGTCGGGCACCCACTGCGGGGAGCTCTCTCCGGATCGATCAGACCCTGACGAAAACGTCAGCTGCCGGGCCGGCGCCGAGCCGTCGCTGGACGCCATCCACAGATGGCTGGCCGCACCATCTGCCGTCGATTCCTGCTGCACCCACACGACCCTGGTGCCGTCCGGCGACAGTTGCGGGTCGCTCACGGTCTGGTAATGCCGGAGCTGCTCGTTATTGACGCAGGTGGTGTAGGTCGTGCCTTGTGCGGCTGCCGGCGTGATGCCGATCACCAGCAGCAGGAGCGATGGACACAGGACCGATTTGGGCATGGCGGGATTAGACCACAAAGACCTCGCCCGGCGCACGACCGCCGCGCTCCAGGCGAAACGGACGGATCGCCGCTCCACACTCGCGGTGAGCGACGCGTCACTGCTCTCGCCTCGCGGTGCTCGTCGTTGTCTCCAACGGACGATCGGGCGCCTTCCAGTTGATCCCTCGCGCGTACTTCATCAGCCACGCGACCTCCTCCGCATCACGGATCCGCTGATGGTGAGGTTCGGTGAAGCCGTGCGGCTCGCGCGGAAAGCGGATGAATCGAACCGGCACCTGACGGTCGCGCAGCGCCTGATAGAACATCATGCTCTGGCCGATCGTGTCGGTCGTGTCCCGCTCGCCGTGGAAGAGAATGGTCGGCGTGGTGACCTGGGCGACGTGCGTATACGAGGACTGCCGGAGATAGGCGTCGGGATGGTCCCACGGCGTGCCGCCGATGTACCAGCGGCTGACGTCGAAGTTGAACCCCATCGCGTACTCGGATCGCCAGTCGGTGACCATCGCGCCGAGAGAGGCCGCCTTGAAGCGGCCGGTCTGCGTAATCGTCCAGCCCCCGAGAACTCCGCCGTAACTCCAGCCGCGAATGGCGAGATGATCGGGATCGGCGATCCCCTGCGCGACGAGCGCGTCGACGCCGGTCATCAAATCCTCGTAATCGCCGCCGCCGATGTCCTTCATATTGCCATCGAGGAGTTGATCGCCGAACGACGTGGTCCCGCGGACGATCGGCTCCAGCACGGCCCATCCGAGGCCCGAGTACACTTCGTCGATGGGACGGAACGCCGTCGCCCAGACACCCGCTGGACCGCCGTGGACGCTGAGGAGTAGCGGCAGCCTGCCGCTGTGGTAGTCGGCGGGCAGCCAGAGCATCCCTTCGATCGGCCGTCCGTCGCGACTCTTCCAGCTGACGGCGCGAAACTGTGCCAGTGTCCAGCCGCGGACCTGGGGATTGGCATCGCTGAGCGCCGTCGTCGCGCCCGTCTTCAGGTCGACGAGCTGGACATCCGGCGCGGCGTTCGGAGCCGATCGGACGCCCGCGCCCGCCAGACGGCTCCTCGAAACGGAATCGAGCTCGCCCGACCAGTCGCCGTGCGCAATGGTGGCAACCCGGCCTGATGCCAGATCGAGCCGATACACCCCGCCGCGGGCACGATCCACGCCGCTGAAGACGACCGTCTGCCCGTCAGGCGCCCAGAAGTACCGGCCGATGTCTCCGCCGAAGGTACTGGAGACGAGGTGTGGGGTACCGCCCGACGCAGGAACCGTCCAGAGCTTGTCCTCGGCCAGATCCCAGTCCCCGTTGTCGGGTGCGAGATAGGCGATCGTACGGCCGTCAGGCGACCAGGACACCGCGTGCTCCGGCGCCTCGTTGTGCGTGAGCGTCTGGCGTGAGCCATCGGCCACGTCGATGAGCGCCACCTCGGTGTGATAACTGCCGTTGCGCGTGTTCTCGGTGCGGAACGTGATCGCAATCCGGCGGCCGTCGGGCGAGGGCATGAAGTCCTCGATGAACATCGGCTCGCGCGTGATCCGGCGCTCCGGTCCATCCGCGACGTCCACCATCCAGAGGCTGTTGAAGCGGCCAGGGCCCTGTCCGTTCGGGCCCTCGTCGACATAGATCGCGTCGTCGCCAGCCCGGCGGGCGGCCCGCTCGGCGTCGGTCTCCGGATTGTCCGCCACGAAGAACAGATGCGCTCCGTCGGCTGCCCACTCGTAACGGCTGATGCCACCTTCGTGGTGGGTCACCTGACGGGCCTCGCCGCCATCGGCGCGGATGACATAGAGTTGCGCGCCCTGGTCAGCATCCGGGGCGGTGCGGCTCTTTGGCTGGTCGCGCTCGGCCAGGAATGCCACACGGGAGCCGTCGGGCGACCAGCGGACGTCGCGATCCTTGTTGTCGTTGAGAAAGGCATGGCGGTCGGAGCCGTCGGCGCGCACGATCCAGATCTGCGAGACGCGCGTGTTCTCCTTCCAGGGGGCCAGCGTCGTCCGTGTGTAGAGGATGCGGCTCCCATCGGGTGCGATCTGCGGCAAAGACACCTGGACGAGATCGACGATGTCGTCCAGGGATGGCGGCGCACCGCGGGCGGGGCGCGGCACGGCGACCAGCAGGAGCGCGACCAGCAGGAACCCCAGGGGCGAATCTCTTCGCGTCATCGGTGCCTCCAGGAAGCGCATCTTAGCAGACGCGCCACGTGATGCAGGCACGTCCCGAATGCGGGGCTCAGGCGCCCTGCGTGGCCGGCGCTGACTTCTGTTCGGGCGGACGCACGTCGGGCAGCAAGAGCGCCAGCAGGCCCAGTAGCGGCAGGAACGCGCACATCTGGTACACGAAGACAATCCCGAAATGGTCTGCAATCACGCCGAGCACCGCCGCGCCGAGCCCGCCAAGGCCAAAGGAAAAGCCGTAGAACAGGCCTGACACCATGCCGATGCGGTGCGTCAGCATGTCCTGTGCGTAGACGATGATGGCGGGAAAGGCCGAAGAGAGAATCACCCCGATCACCAGGCTCAGCCCCACCGTCCACCCCAGACTGACGTAAGGCAGCGCCAGCGTAAACGGGGCGCACCCGAGGATGGAGAACCAGATCACCTGCCGGCGGCCGATGCGGTCGCCCAGTGTGCCGCCGATCAACGTGCCGGCGGCGACCGCCAGCAGGAAGATCGCCAGGAGATTGTCGGCGGCTTTCGCCGTCACGCCGAAGCGGGTGATCAGGAAAAACGTGTAGTAGGTGCTGATACTGGCGAGATAGAAGAACTTCGAGAACATCAGCGCGAACAGGATGCCGACCGTGCGGCGCACCACGGGCGCCGGGTACGCAGGCTTCTCGGACGTCCGTCGCTTCCTGGTGCGTTCATCGACATGGGCGCGGTACCAGCGGCTGACCAGCAGCAGCACGCCGATGCCGACGAGCGCGAAGACGCCGAACCAGCGGACCTGTCGGCGGCCGTAGGTCAGCACGATCGCGGCCGCCAGCGCGGGTCCAAGCGCCTGGCCCACGTTGCCGCCAATCTGGAACAGGGATTGGGCGAGGCTATAGCGTCCGCCCGAAGCCATGCGTGCGACGCGCGAGGATTCGGGATGGAACACCGACGACCCACAGCCAATCAGCGCCACCGACAGCAGTACCATCGCGTAGGTCGGCGCCACCGCGAGCAGCAGGACGCCTCCCAGGGAAAAGCACATCCCGACCGGCAGCGAGAACGGCAGCGGGTGCTCGTCGGTGATCATGCCGACCATCGGCTGCAGCAGCGAGGCGGTCAACTGGAACGTCAGGGTGATGAGGCCTATCTGCGCCAGCGTGAGATGAAAGCCATCCTTGAGCATCGGATAGATCGCGACGATCACCGATTGCAACATGTCGTTGAGGACGTGCACGAAGCTGACCGCACCGATGATGCTGAAGCGCGTTGGTCCGTGATGGTCAGCGTCCGGGGACGGCGCGGGCAGCGGCACCGCGGTGCCGAGGGACGAGGCGAGCGGGTTCACGGATCCTATTTCCAGCCGCTGGATTTCCGCGTGAAGCGAGCGGGCAGCGGTGGCTTGGCCGGCGGCTCCGGTCCGGCATCCCCGGACGCACGCTGGATCTCCTGCTCGAGCTCGTCGTCGTTGGGCAGGCCGGCCAGCTGGTCGACGAACATCAGGGAGTGCTGCGAAGGGATCTCGAACTTCTTCCCGCACGTCTTGCACGTCACCTCGTCGTCCAGCCGCAGGAGATAGTCGCGGAGCTTGGCGAACTTCGCCCGGTCCTCCTCGCCCGCTCCCTGAGGCAGCCGGTCCTTCTTGATGCGTCGCATCCACCGGATGGCATATTCGCCGGTACGACGGCACTTCGGGCATTGATAGCGTCCCGGACGGGTTTCCGGACGTTCGGAGAAGAAGGCGCGTTCGTCCAAACTCATGCCTCCATGGTAGCAACGAACGAGCCGACGCGTCGCCTCGCTCTGCGAAGCGGCGGGAAGCCGCCGAGCGAAAGTCGAGGCGATGCGGCCACCGCTGCCCCAGGGCTCACCCGCCGTCAGGCGTGGCGATTGAGGCGCACGACCGCGCCGGCGAGGTTGTCCGCGCCAATCGACACGTACAGCTCCCGATCCGCGATAGACAGGCTGAAGGCGACGCGCCGCTCGAGCCGCGCCACCAGCGCGCTCACCAGAACGCGATCGATCGCATACAGCTCCAGGGCGTCGGCGCGATGAATCCGTTCGCCATCGAGTTGTTTGAGAAACTGCGCCGGGTCCTTGTGCGTGTAGACGACCACGCGACGCGCGGTCTTCGACGCCTTGTGCAGACGGGCGGCATCGGGCGTTCCGATATCGATCCACACGCTGGTGGCGCCCGTCAGGTCGCGGACGACGATCGCGGGCTGGTCGGGATCGGACACGCCCCGCGAAAAGGCAATCCCGTCGCTGAACTCCAGCAGGTACGCCAGGACGCGCGTCACCAGATATTCTTCCGATTCGGAAGGATGGCGCGCCACGCGCAACGCAAGGGACTCGTACACCTGGCGATCGGTGTCGGTCAGCTCGATGTCAAAGTTGTAGATGGTCGCGGTCAGCGCCATACGTCGGGCACTTAGCTGCCGCCGACCTTCCGTGGCGTCCGCGAGCGCGGAATGAACCCGCGCGTGGTCTTCGCCTTCCAGGGCTGATGCGTTTCGGGCCTGGGGGTCCGTTTGGGCACGGGAGCCGCCGTCGTCTCGGAGGCCTGCGTAGACGCCTCGGCCGCGGCCGTCGCTCGGGCGGCGCTCGCCTCGGCCTCATCCTTCTCGAGACAACAGTGTTTGTATTTGCGGCCGGAGCCGCAGTGGCAGGGCTCATTGCGCCCGGGTCGGGGAGTGGTCGCAGGTGTCACCATCCGAGTGTACTGGATCTGCGGCCGCTGCGAGCGACACGCACACCGGCGTCAGCGAGTCGACGATCGCGGCACCTGGGCCCATCGTCGCCGGCCGGTCGACGCCTCTTCAGAAGAGGCGGGCGATCGAGTGTGTGGCGTGGTCGTTGAACGAGGTCGGGTGGATGCCGAGATAAAACACGCCGATGGTCGCGATGGCCAGCGTCGCCCCGGCGAGGCGCGGGACGCGAGGCGCGGAGATCGGGGCGCGGCCGGGCTCGGGCGCGGTCATGTACATCATGACCACGATCCGCAGATAGAAGAAGACGGACACCACGCTCGAGAGCACGCCGATGACCGCCAGGCCGTAGTAGCCGGACTGCACGGCGGCGCTGAAGATGAACCACTTGCCGACAAAGCCGGCGAGCGGCGGGAAGCCGCCGAGCGAGAGCAGGAAGATCGTCATCAGCGCGGCCAGGCCCGGACGGGTGTTCCACAGGCCGGCGTAGTCGCGCAGCTCGTCGTTCGGCCGGTCCTCGCTCTCGAGGAGCGCAATCACGCCGAAAGCGCCCACGTTGGTGAGCGCGTAGGTGAGCAGGTAGAACAGCACCGCCGCGCGGCCGATCGCGTTGGCCGCCACGATCCCGACCAGCAGATAGCCCGCGTGCGCGATGCTCGAATAGGCCAGCATCCGCTTCACGTTCGACTGCAGCATCCCGACGACGGTCCCGATGATCATCGTCGCAACGGCGATCATCCAGAGCGCGGGGACCCACATCGTGCTCAACGAGGCGAACGCCGACATGAAGACGCGCACGAAGGCGACGAACGCGGCCGCCTTGATCCCGGTCGACATGAAGCCGGTCACGACCGGCGGCGCGGCCTGGTAGGCATCCGGCGTCCACATGTGGAACGGCACCGCCGACACCTTGAACGCGAAGCCCACGGCGAGCAGGCCGACCGCGAAGGCCTCCATCGCGCCCGATCCGACCGTGTGGCCGGCGAGCAACTGGCTCACGCGATCGAGCCGCGTGCTCCCCGTGAGCGAGTAGGTCAGCGCGATCCCGTACAGGAAGAACGCGCTCGAGAAGGCCCCGAGCAGGAAGTACTTGAACGACGCCTCACTCGCCTGGCGTGAGTCGCGCCGGATGCCGGTGAGTACGTACACCGCCAGCGACATCACCTCGAGCGCCAGGAAGATCATCAGGAGATCGGTCGCCTGCGCCATCAGGATCATGCCGGCGATCGCGAAGAGCGTGAGCGCGTAGTACTCCCCCGCCGGGAGCTTCTCGCGCGCGATCGTCACCGGCGAGAAGCCGACGGTGAGCAGTCCGATCACGATGAAAATCCCGGTCGCGAACAGCGCGAAATTGTCGGCCGCGACCACGCCGAAGCTCACCTCGCCGCGCCCCCACAGCAGCACGGTCGACACGCCGGCGGCCAGGAGCCCGATGATCGCCAGCGGGGCGATGGGCGTCGACTCTCCCGGATCCCGGAAGGCTTCCGCCACCATGGCGGCCAGGCCGGCCGCCGTCACACAGGCGAGAGGAACGATCGCATTCAGGGAAGACAGCATGTCCAGTTCAGCGCTCGAAAATGACGGGTGAAGTCGGATGCGCGGCGATCAAGGTGATGTCGCCGGCGCGCACGGTCTGCCTGGTCGCCACCATCGGACGCGCCAGGTCGCGGTTCTGCACCGAGAACGACACGCCCTGCGAGATCCGCTGCAGCGTGCGGCCGACGGCCGGCGCCATCGGCGTCAGGAAGATGCCCGGAAGGACGCCCATCAGGACGACGAGCACCGCCGTCGGTGCAAGGACCCACCACTCGCGCACGCTGAGATCGCTCAGCGTCCGGTTCTTCTCGTTGGTCACCGGCCCGTAGTTCACGCGCTGGAACATCCAGAGCATGTAGACGGCCGACAGGATGACGCCGACGGTCGCAAACGACGCCAGCTCGGGATGCGTCCGGAACGTGCCGAGCAGCACGAGGAACTCGCCGACGAACCCGTTCAGCCCGGGCAGGCCGATCGACGCGAGCGTGATCAGCAGGAACACCGCGACGAATTTCGGCATCACGTTCCTCAGCCCGCCGAACTCCGCGATGAGACGCGTGTGCCGCCGGTCCGACAGCATGCCGACGATCAGGAAGAGCGCGCCGGTGCTGACGCCGTGGTTCAGCATCTGATACACCGCGCCCTGGACGCCCTGCGGATCCAGCGCGCAGATGCCGAGGACCACGAAGCCCAGGTGGCTGACGCTCGAGTAGGCGACCAGCTTCTTCAGATCCGGCTGCACCATCGCGACGAGCGCGCCATAGATGATGCCGATGACCGCCAGCGCGCCGAGGTAGGGCGCGAAGAAGGCGGCCGCCGCCGGGAAGAGCGGGAAGGCGAAGCGCAGGAGCCCGTAGGTCCCCATCTTCAGCAGGACGCCGGCCAGGATGACGGAGCCGGCCGTCGGCGCCTGCACGTGGGCGTCCGGCAGCCAGGTGTGGAACGGGAAGACCGGCACCTTGATGGCGAACGCCAGCGCGAAGGCCAGGAAGAACCAGAACTGCAGCCGGACCGGGAGATGCAGGTCGTAGAGCTGCAGCAGGTTGAAGCTGTAGGACCCGGTCGCCACGCTGTGCATGTACGCGAGGCCCAGGATGGCGACGAGCATCAGCACGCTTCCCGCCATCGTGTAGAGGATGAACTTCACGGCCGCGTACACGCGCCGGTCGTATCCCCAGATCCCGATGAGGAAATACATCGGGA
>JANWLS010000089.1 GCA_025450765.1 Vicinamibacterales bacterium
GACGTGGGGTGCCCGGCGCTGCTACGCCGTGCGGACGGTCGACACCTACGGCACGATGACGATCGAGAGCCAGCCGTCAGTGCCGACCTGCGTCACCTTGAAGGACACGTTTCCGCCGGCTGCGCCGCGCGGCCTGCAGGCCGTGGCCGCCGAAGGGGCGATCAGCCTGATTTGGGAAGCGAACAGCGAGCCCGACCTCGCCGGCTATCTCGTGCTGCGCGCGACGGGCGACGGGCCGCTCGTGCCGATCACGCCGAAGCCGATCACCGAGACGACGTTCCGCGACGCGACGGTGCACACGGGCGAGCGCTACGCCTACGTGATCGTCGCGCTGGACCAGGCCGGCAACCGCAGCCAGCCCTCCGTGCGCGTGCAGGAAGTCGCCAGATAGCTGCGAACCGGTGACTGAGACCTGAAAACTGAGAACGGACAACTGAAAACGGCCGTTGGATATGTGCTAGCATACGTCATATGAAACGTACCACCCTGTTCATCCCGGAGGATCTGGAGCGGGATCTGCAGGCCTTCGCCCGGCGTGAGGGCAAGCCCGTCGCGTGGTTCGTTCGCGAGGCGCTCACCGAGTACGTCGCGGAGCGGCGCCAGGCGACCCGGCTGCCGTCGTTTGCCGGGATCGCGGCCGGAGATGCGACCGACGTGGCCGAACGGCACGAGGCGCTGCTCTGGGCCCAGCCGCACGACGAGCCGCCCACGACCGCCCGGCGCGCCCCGGCGCGGCGCAAGCGGCGGTAATCGATGCTCCTGCTCGACACCGGCGTGCTGTACGCCCTCGCGGATCGGCACGACGCCTGGCACGAGCGGGTGAAGGCCTACCTCTCGGAGGTCGTCGATCCCCTCATCGTCCCGGTGACGGTCATTCCCGAGATCACCTCCCTGTTGCAGACGAAGCTTGGCGAGAAGGCGGAGCGGGCCTTCGTGCGCTCGCTCACGGCTCACGAGCTCGATCTCGAACCGCTCCAGCATGCGGACGTCGCCCGGGCCGCCGTCCTCCTCGCGATCTATCCTCAGATCGGCTTCGTGGATGCCTCGATCGTCGCGATGGCCGAGCGGCTCAAGGTGCGCACCCTCGCGACGACCGATCGGCGTCATTTCGCGCCGATCCGCCCCGCACACGTCAAGGCCTTCGATCGGGTGCCCTGATCGGCGCCGGCATGAGGCCCGGGCGCGCAAGCCCGTGGAGTACAATCGTCGGCCATGAACCCACTGGAGACCCTCGCCGATCTCGAACGCCGCGCGGAGCTGGGGGGCGGCGAGGTCCGGCTCGAGAAGCAGCATGCGGCCGGCAAGCTCACCGCGCGCGAGCGCATGGAGCGGCTGTTCGATCCCGGCACGTTCGAGGAGATCGACAAGCTGGTCACGCACCGCTGCCTCGACTTCGGGATGGCCGACCAGCAGATCCCGGGCGACGGAGTCGTCGCCGGCCACGGCCAGGTGGACGGCCGCCAGGTCTGCGCCTTCGCGCAGGACTTCACCGTGTTCGGCGGGTCGCTCTCGGAGACCAACGCCGCCAAGATCGTGAAGATCATGGATATGGCGATGCGCGTCGGGGCGCCGGTCGTCGGCCTGAACGACTCCGGCGGCGCGCGCATCCAGGAAGGCGTGCTCTCGCTCGGCGGCTACGCCGACATCTTCCTGCGCAACACGATGGCCTCGGGGGTCGTCCCGCAGATCTCCGCGATCATGGGGCCATGCGCCGGCGGCGCGGTGTATTCGCCCGCCATCACGGATTTCACGGTGATGGTCCGCCAGACGAGCTACATGTTCGTGACCGGCCCGGACGTCATCAAGACGGTGACGCACGAAGAGGTCTCCAAGGAAGAGCTCGGCGGCGCGATGCGGCACAACGAGACGAGCGGCGTGGCGCATTTCGCGGTCGACACCGACGAGGACTGCATCGCGCTCATCCGCGACCTCCTCGGCTTCATGCCGTCGAACAATCTCGACGAGGTGCCGTTCGCGGAGACGGGCGATCCCCTCGATCGCGAAGACGAGGCGCTCGATGCGCTCGTGCCCGCGTCACCGAACCAGCCGTACGACATGCTCGACCTGATTCACGCGATCGCCGACGAGGGCGGTTTCCTCGAGGTCCATCGTCATTACGCGCGCAACATCATCGTCGGGTTTGCGCGGCTGGGCGGGCGATCGGTCGGCATCGTGGCGAACCAGCCGGCGCACCTGGCGGGGACGCTCGACATCGACGCGTCGGTGAAGGGGGCGCGCTTCGTCCGTTTCTGCGATGCCTTCAACATCCCGCTGGTCACCTTCGAGGACGTCCCCGGGTTCCTGCCGGGCACCGTGCAGGAGTACGGCGGCATCATCCGCCACGGCGCGAAGCTGCTCTACGCGTTTGCCGAGGCGACCGTCCCCAAGGTAACGGTCATCACCCGCAAGGCGTACGGCGGCGCGTATTGCGTGATGTCGAGCAAGCACATTCGCACCGACGTCAACTATGCCTGGCCGACGAGTGAAATCGCGGTGATGGGGCCGGAGGCCGCGGTGAACGTGCTCTATCGGCGCGAGCTCGAGACGGCCGACGATCCGGCGGGCCTCCGCGCGCAGAAAGTCGCGGAGTTCCGGGAGAAGTTCGCCAACCCGTACGTCGCGGCGGCGCGCGGCTTCATCGACGAAGTGATCCGGCCGCGGCAGACACGCGCGAAGTTGATCACGGCGCTCGCCAACCTGGAGACCAAGCGGGAGAAGAATCCGCCGAAAAAGCACGGGAACATCCCGCTCTGAGGCCGGGTCGAGTGCTACAATAACGGGCTGGTTTGAAGAAAATCCTGATCGCCAATCGTGGGGAAATCGCCGTCCGCATCCTGCGCGCCTGCCGCGACATGGGCATTGCGGCGGTGGCCGTGTACTCCGAGTGCGATCGGACGGCCCTGCACGTGCGCGGCGCCGACGAAGCGTACGCGATCGGCCCGAATCCGGCGCGCGACAGCTACCTGCGGATCGACAAGCTGATCGACGTCGCGCGGCGCGCCGGCGCCGACGGCGTCCATCCCGGCTACGGCTTCCTCGCCGAGAACGAAGCGTTCGCCGCGGCCTGCCGCGATGCGGGCCTCACCTTCATCGGCCCCACGCCGGAAGCCATCGAGCTGATGGGGAGCAAGACGGCAGCGCGCCAGGCGGCCATCAAGGCGGGCGTGCCCGTGGTGCCCGGGACCGTCGACCCGCTTGGGGCCGACGTCACAGATGAGGTCATCGCGGCGCGCGCGGCCGAGATCGGCTACCCGGTCCTCATCAAGGCCGTCGCCGGCGGTGGCGGCAAGGGGATGCGATCGGTCGCCGATCCGGCGGCGCTCTCCGGGGCCATCCGCGCCGCGCGCTCGGAGGCTGGTGCGGCGTTCGGCGATTCCGCCGTCTACCTGGAGCGGCAGGTCGTCCATCCGCGGCACATCGAGGTGCAGCTGCTCGGGGATGCGCACGGCACCGTCGTGCCGTTCGTCGAGCGCGAGTGCTCGATTCAGCGCCGGCACCAGAAAGTGATCGAGGAGACGCCGTCGATCGCGGTGCCGATGGATCTTCGGCGTCGGATCACGTCGGCCGCGGCGGCCGTGGCGCGCTCGGTCGGCTACACCAATGCCGGCACGATCGAGTTCCTGCTCGACCGGAGCGGCGAGTTCTTCTTCCTCGAGATGAACACGCGGCTGCAGGTCGAGCACCCGATCACCGAGCTGGTCTCGGGCGTCGACCTGGTGCAGTGGCAGATCCGGATTGCGCGCGGCGAGCGGATCGATCTCGATCCGGAACGGCTGCTGCGGCCCGACGGGCACGCGATCGAGTGCCGCATCTACGCCGAGGACCCGGACGAGAACTTCCTTCCGTCGCCGGGCCGGATCGCCTCGCTGCGCTCGCCCTCCGGACCGGGCATCCGCGACGACAGCGGCGCGACCTCGGGCTGGGAAGTGCCGGTGTTCTTTGATTCGATGATTTCCAAGCTCGTCGCCTGGGGCGGCGATCGCCCGCAGGCTACCGCGCGGATGCTCCGCGCCCTCGGCGAGTACGAGATCCGCGGGATCAAGACCACGATCCCCTTCTTTCAGTGGATGCTCCGGCAGCCGGAGTTCCGCGACGGCCGGTTCGACACGACCTTCCTCGACGGCATCCTCGCCGAGCGGAACGGCCGCCCGTTCCTGACGCCGGGCGAAGGCGCGGAGGAGCTCGCCGCGGTGGCCGTGGCCGTGCAGCAGATGCTGAAGCCGGCCAATGGCCGATCGGCCGCACCGGCCGGTGGGACGACGACGTCGCGCGCGCGCGGCGGCTGGAAGCAGCAGGCCCGCGTGGACGCGCTCGGATAATGGCTCGGTTCGAGGTCGACATCAACGGCCGGACGCGCACGATCACCATCGAGCGCGACGGCGCACAGTTCCTCGTGCAGGTGGACGGCCGGACGCGGCGTGTCGATGCCGTGCGCCTCGACGCCTCCACGCTCTCGCTGCTCGTCGATGCCGAGAGCTGGACGATCGGCGTCACGGACGCACCCGACACCGGCGAGCAGCTGGTCTCGGTCGGTGGCGTGACGCTGCGCGCGACGCTCAACGGCCGGCGCGGACGGTTCGGCCGCCGAGGCCACGGCGCACCGGATGGCCGCGGTACCGCGGGTCCGCAGCGGATTACGGCACCCATGCCCGGCAAGGTCGTGCGGGTGCTCATCAAGCCGGGCGATGCGGTCACGGCGCGACAGGCGGTCATCGTCGTCGAAGCCATGAAAATGGAAAACGAGCTCCGTTCGCCCAAAGACGGCGTCGTCGCGGAAGTCCGGGTGGCGGAGGGGACCTCGGTCGACGCCGGTAGTCTGCTCGCCGTGATCGAATAACACCAGGCTGGTTCAGAGTCGCAACAGTGCTGAGCAGGGAGCGCGCCCGGAAAGTTCTGCGCTACATCGGCCTCGGGCTGATGATCCTCGTGGCGATGCTCGCGGCCGCCATCGTCAGCAGCGTCACGATCGATCTCGGGCCCTCACTCCGTCACCTCGCCGAGCGCGAAGCGTCCAACCGCATCGACCGCACGGTGACGATCGGCCGTCTCTCCGTGCGCCTGGCCGCCGGCGACTTCCTCGTCGAGAACCTCCGCATCTCCGGCCTGCATCCGCAGGATCAGCCGTTCCTCACCGCGCAGCGCATCGAGCTGTCGCTCGACTGGGCGACGCTCCTGCACCGCGAAATCACCATCCGCGACGTCGAGATGACCGGCTGGCGCATGCGCGTCGAGCGCTGGGCCGACGAGCAGAGCTTTCCGCGCGTCGCGTCCGGATCCCCGTCCGGCCGGAAGATCGTGACGACGACGCTGCGGTGGCTGCATGCGACCGACGGCGAGTTCACCTACGACGATCACGAAACGCCGTGGAGCACCGTCGCGCGGCACCTGGACATCACCATCACGCACGGCGATGGCTATCACGGGCGTGCGATGTTCTCGGGTGGCACGGTGGCCATCAAGGATTACGTGCCGATGGCGGCGGCGATGCAGTGCCGCTTCACGCTCGACGGCGCGCGCCTGCATCTCGATCACATGGATCTCGAGACCGATGGCGCGCGATCGGTCGTGACGGGCGACGTCGACTTTGCGCACTGGCCGGAGCAGGTCTACCAGGTCCGTTCGACGGTCGACTTCCCGCGCATGAAGCAGATCTTCTTCGCCGGCGACCATTTCACCGTCGGGGGCGTCGGCGAGTTCCGCGGGACCTTTCATCTCTATCACGGCGGCCACCAGCTGCAGGGGCAGTTCACGAGCGCGGCGACGCTCGTCGATGCGTATCGGTTCGACCAGGTCCAGGGGGCGCTGCTGTGGACGCCGGATGAGTTCCAGGTGTCGCAGGGGAGCTCCACCTTCTATGGCGGCGCGTTTCATTACGAGTACGGCCTGGCGCCCCTGGGGCAGCCGGTTCCGACGCGCGCGCACTTCAACGTGTCGTTCGCGGGCGTGCAGCTCGCCGGCTTCACCGATGCGGCCCGGCTGCGCGGGCTTCGGTTCGCGGGGCGGGCGACCGGCCACAACACGCTCGAATGGCCGCTCGGACGATTCAGCGATCGTCAAGGTTCGGGCGAGCTGACGGTGGAGCCGCCGGCCGGGGCGGCGGTGCTCACGCCGGAGCTCGCCGCGGATCCGGCGGCTGAGCGCGATCGGGACGGCGACGTGCTCGGCCCGTTCCTGCCACAACCGCTCCCGCGACATCTGCCGATCGGCGGCAGCCTCCGTTACACGCTTGGTCCCGAGACGATTCAGATCGCCCCAAGCCGCTTGCTCACCCCGCAGACGGCCGTGACCTTCCAGGGGAGCACGGCCTACGGCGATCGGTCGCGGCTGCCGTTCCACGTGGTGAGCCGCGACTGGCAGGAGAGCGACGAGGTGCTCGCCGGCATCATGACCGACTTCGGCGCGCCGACCAATCCCGTGCCGTTCGGCGGCCGCGGCACGTTCGATGGCGTGATGCTCAAGGCCTTCCGCGACCCGCGCGTCGAAGGGACGTTCGTCGGCCAGCACCTGCGGGCGTGGGACGAGGTCTGGGGTGATGCGCAGGCATCCCTCATCGTCGAGAACAGCTATGTGACGATCACGCACGGCGTCGTGACGATGGGCGACTCGACGATCGATACCGACGGGCGGTTTTCGATCGGCTTTCCGCGGAAGGATCACGGGGAGGAGATCAACGCCCGCTTCACGGTGACGCGACGGCCCGTTGCCGGTCTCCGGCACGCCTTCGGTATCGACAGTTATCCGGTCGATGGCCTCCTGTCGGGCGAGTTCCATCTCTACGGCGCCTACACGGCCCCGTATGGTTTCGGCCGAATGACGATCGATCGGGCGACGGCCTACGGCGAGCCGTTCGACCGTGCGACGGCCGGGTTGCGCTTCGAGGGCCAGGGCGTTCGCCTGGACGCGGTCGAGATGGCGAAGGCGGGCGGCACGATCACCGGCGCGGCCTATGTCGGCTGGGACGGCACCTATTCGTTCAACGCCGACGGCCGGC
>JANWLS010000090.1 GCA_025450765.1 Vicinamibacterales bacterium
CGGTCTATCGCAGCAACCTGCCGGAATCGGAGCGGCTTTCGGTGCCCGAGCTCGTCGACGACCTGTCGCGGCGGGGCGTGCGGGCGCGCCACATCGACACCGTCGAGAACATCGTGGCGACGGTCGCGCGGGAGCGGCAGCCCGGCGACCGGATCGTGTTCATGTCGAACGGCGGCTTCGGCGGCATCCATCGCAAGATGCTCGAGGCGCTGGGGTGAGCGCCGCGCCGCGGCTCGTCTGGTCGGACTCGGCGCTGCTCATCGAGTTTGCCCCGCGCGTCGACCCGGCGATCAACGCCCGCGCGGTCGCGGTTGCGGCGCGCGTGGCGGCGTCCGCCGTCGCCGGCGTGCGCGATGTCGTCCCCACCTATCGATCCGTGGCCGTGTATTTCGATCCCCTGAGGACCGACAGCCTGGCGCTCGAGACGGTTGTGCACGAGGCGATCGCGCAGCGTGTGCGGCGCCAGCGGCACGCGCCGGAGCCGATTGAGGTGCCGGTGTGCTACGGCGGCGAACACGGCCCGGATCTGCCGGCGGTGGCCGAGCACGCGAAGTGTACGGAGGCCGACGTGGTCGGGCTGCACAGCGGGCGCATCTACCGCGTGTACATGCTCGGCTTCGTGCCGGGGTTCGCGTACATGGGCGAGGTGGACGAGCGGATCGCGATGCCGCGGCATCGAACGCCGCGTGTGCGCGTGCCGGCCTGCTCGGTCGGGATCACCGGCCGTCAAACGGGCGTGTACCCGTCGGCGACCCCGGGCGGGTGGCAGCTGATTGGGCGCACGCCGCTCAAGCCACTCGATCCGGCGCGCGCAGAGCCGTTCCTGTTCGGTGCGGGCGCGGCGGTGCGCTTCGTCCCGATCTCCGTCGGCGAGTACGAGCGGCTGGCGCGATGACCCTCGTGATCCTGAAGCCCGGGCTGCTGACGACGGTGCAGGATCTCGGCCGGTGGGGACACCAGGCGGAGGGGGTTCCCGTTGGCGGGCCGATGGATCCGTACGCGCATCGCCTCGCGAACCATCTTGTCGGAAACGCCGACACAGCGGCAACGCTGGAGCTCACGCTCATCGGCCCTGAGATTCTCTTCGAGCGTGATCACGTGATGGCGATCACCGGCGCGGACCTCTCACCGGCGATCGACGATCGTCCGCTGCCGATGCGAACGGTGTCGGCGGTCGGGAAGGGGCAGCGCCTCAGGTTCGGCGGCCGTCGCGAAGGGACCCGCGCATATCTCGCGCTCGCGGGAGGGATCGAGACGATACCCGTGTTCGGAAGCCGGGCGACGCAGCTCGTGAGCGGGATGGGCGGCGTGGAGGGTCGGGCGCTGCGGGCCGGCGATCGCCTGCCGGTCGGTGTGCCGTCGGAGCCGCCGATCCCGGGACGGACGCTTCCGCCCGTAGTCCCACTGCCCGCGGGCGGCGCCGACCTGCGCATCATCCCCGGACCTGAAGCTGAGACCTGTGCCGAGATGCTTCAGTCCATCGCGTCGCACACGTTCACGATTTCGTCGACCTCCGATCGCATGGCGTATCGATTGGAGACTTGTCGTCCGGAGTCCGACGTCCGACGTCCGAGGCCCACTTCATTGTCCGAGGTCCGAGGTCCGGAGTCGGAAGTCCGAGGCCAGGTCAGTGTGGAGATCATTTCGGACGCCACACCTCTGGGCACCGTCCAGCTTCCCCCGTCCGGCCAGCCGATGATCCTGATGGCCGATCGACAGACCTGCGGCGGCTATCCACGCATCGCGACGGTGATTGCGGCCGATCTCGCCCGCGCCGGCCAACTCGCGCCGGGCGACTGGGTCCGGTTCCACCGCTGCACGCTGGCGGAGGCGATGGCGGCGCTCATCGAACAGGAGCGCGTGTTTGTTCGCTGACCCGCGCACGGGCGAGGCCCTCCGCGACGCGACCGCGGCCGATCGTGTACACGCGAACGCGCCGCTCGCGAACCTCACGACGTTCCGCGTCGGCGGTCCGGCGGATTGGCTGGTGGAGACGCGCGGCACGGACGAACTGCTGCGCGTTCTGCAGGTCGCACGCGCTCACGGCCTGCCGCTCACGATGCTCGGCGGCGGCTCCAACGTCCTCATCGGCGACCGCGGCATCCGCGGCGTGGTCGTCCGGGCGCGCGGCGGAGAGATTCGCGCCTCCGGGCCGGAGCACGTGGAGGCGGACGCCGCCATCACGATCAACGGGCTCGTCCGCTGGACCGTCGGGCGGGGACTGGCGGGTCTCGAAGCGTGGGCCGGCACGCCGGGGACGGTGGGCGGCGCCGTGTGCGGCAACGCGCATTTCGGCGGCCAGCTGATCGGCGATCTCGTCCACCGCGTTCAGCTCGTCGGCGTCGATGGCCGCGTGCAGCGAGTCGAGCAGCCAGCCATGGAATTCGGGTACGATCGCAGCCGGCTGCAGCGCACGCACGACGTGTTGCTCTCGGCGACCTTCCGCACCTCGCGCGGCGAGCCGGAGGCGCTGCGCGCGATCGCGCGTGCGTCGCTGGCGTTTCGCAAGCGGACGCAGCCGCTCGAGACGCCGAGCGCCGGCTGCATCTTCCAGAACCCGGACGCCGCCCGCGACCGCGTGCCGGAGGCCATTCCGCCGTCGGCCGGCGCCCTGGTGGACCGCGCAGGTCTCAAGGGCCGCACGCTCGGTGGCGCGCGCGTCTCGCCGACGCACGGCAACTTCATCGTCAACACCGGCGGTGCGACGGCTGCGGAGATCCGACAGCTCGTCGAATCGTGCCGCGACGAGGTGGCCCGACGCTTCGGCGTGGAGTTGCGGGAAGAGATTGTTTACCTGGGAGAGTTTTGAACGGAGCCCATGTCCACATTGCTGATTGAAGGCGGCCCGCGTCTTTCGGGCCGCAGCGCTGTCGAAGGCAACAAGACCTCGGCGCTGCCGCTCCTCGCGGCGTGTCTGTTGACGGAGCAGGAGTGCACGCTCTCGAACGTGCCGCGCATCGGCGACGTCGAGGTGATGGTGCAGCTGCTGCGCGACCTCGGCGCCGAGGTCAACGGCCAGGGCACGCGAACGCTGCGCATCCGCTGCGCCCGCGTCACCAACGACGAGCCGGATCGCACACTCGTTGGTCGGCTGCGCGGATCGGTGCTGCTGCTCGGACCGCTGCTCGCACGCCGCGGACGGGCACGGCTGGCGCCTCCGGGTGGCGATTTTCCGGCGCGCCGCACGATCGCCACGCACCTCGAGGCGCTCGTCGCGATGGGGGCGCAGGTGGCCGAGGGGCACGGCCACTCGCTCGATGCCCCCGATGGCCTCAAGCCGACGTCGCTCTACCTGCTCGAAGCATCCGTCACCGGCACCGAGACGGCGATCCTCGCCGCGGCGGCCGCGCCGGGGCTCACCGAAATCCGTCACGCCGCCTGCGAGCCGCACGTGGTGGAGCTCTGCCAGTTTCTCCGGAAGATGGGCGTGGGCCTCGAAGGCGAGGGGACATCGACGATCCGGATCGAGGGCGGCCGGACGCTGGGCTCCGCGTCGCACACGCTGAACGGCGACTACATCGAGGCCGGGAGCTGGGCGGTCGTGGCGGCCGTCACCGGCGGCGAGGTGGAGATCCACGGCGCGCGCGGGGAAGACATCGAAGTGATCGCCGCCGTGCTCAAGCAGATGCAGGTCGTCTGCCGGATGGACGATGGACGCTTCCTGGTGGAGCGATCGAAGCCGGTCGCGGCCGGCCGGATCACGACTGGCCTGTGGCCCGGCTTCCCGAGCGACCTCGTGAGCCTCGTGACCGTGCTGGCCACGCAAGCCGAAGGGCGCACGCTCGTACACGACTGGATGTACGAGTTGCGGCTCTTCGCGCTCGAGCAATTGAGCGGCATGCGGGCCGATCTCTTCCTCTGCGATCCGCACCGGATCATCGTCAACGGCCCGCGCCGGCTCAGGGGCCGTCCGCTGGACAGTCGCGATCTGCGATCGGGCATGGCGCTCATCGCCGCCGCGCTCGCGGCCGACGGTGAGAGCCGCCTTGCGCCGCTCGAGACAGTCGAACGTGGTTACCCGCGGCTGGTGGAACGCTTGAAGGCGCTCGGCGCCAGAGTGGAACGGCAGTAGCAGGGGCTGGCTACCGGCCACAGGCCACGGGCTACAGGCCGGTTCCCGTTCCGCCTGTCTTCGGCTTGATCGGCTTGACCGGTTCCGGGCCCTTGGGAGGATTCGGTCCACCAGGCTTCGGGGCTGGCGGTGCGATCGGGATCGAGAGCTCGCCGGGATTGGCGCCCGTTTCTCGGCCGACCGCGAACGGCGCGAGATCGGCGGCCTTGAGGTCGAGCACGCGGATGATGTGCGGCGTGAGCGTGAGGATGATGTCCGTCTGATCCGTCTGCTTCTGGTTGTGCGCGAACAGGTGCCCGATGATGGGCAGGTCGCTCAGCCCCGGAATCCCCTCCAGCACATTGCGCTCGTCATCGCGGATGAGGCCGGCGAGCATGCTCGTCTCGCCATCCTTCAGGCGGATCTCCGTGTTGATTTGGCGGTTCCCGAACGTCGGCAGGCCGCCGTATCCCGTTCCGGAAATGCTGCTCACGTCCACCTTCAACGCCAGCGAGACGTCATCGTCGTGGTGGATCCGCGGCGTGATGTCGATGTTCACGCCGATGTTCTCGTAGTTGTACGAGACGATCGGCTGCTGCGGCGTGCCGCCCGTGGCAATCGGCGTGAATGTCGTCACCGGCACCGGCACTCGCTCGCCAAACTTCGCCTCCGCCGTCACCCCATCCGTCGTCCGGAGCTGCGGGTTTGCCAGCGTGCGGGTGTTCGTGTCCGATTTCAGCAGCCGATAGTAGAGGGCCGGCAGGTTGGCCAGCAGGATGTCGGCCTGCGAGAGATTGCGGAGGCTCTGCAGCGTGAGGGTGCCGGCGGTGCCGGTATTCACGGAGGCGCTGCCGTCGATGCCCACTGAGGACTCGCCGGATACGCTCGTGTTGCCGGGTGAGGCGAGCTGCAGGCCGTACTCGAGCAGCTTGGTCCGATCGACCTCGAGCAGTTGCGTGTCGATCACGACCTCCGGCCGCGCCTTGTCGATCGCGTCGATGATGCGGCCGGCGGCGGCGACGCGCTCGGGGGAATCCTTGATCGTGATGGCGTTGGTGGCCGACACCGGCGCGATCCGGCGCGCGTCGATCACCGTCCGCAGCAGGTCGATCGTTTCCTTCAGATCGGCGTTGCTCAGGTAGAACGTGCGGACGACGTCCTGCTCGTATTCCTGGTGCTTGGCGGCCGTATCCGGCGCGACGACGATGGTCCGCGGGGCGGTCACGGCATAGAAGGTGCCGCTGGCCGCCGCCACCGAATCGAGCGCGCCGGTGAGCGTTGAGTGATGGAGCTCCAGGGTCAGCGTGGTGTCCTCGAACGCCGGATCGAAAGCAACGCTGATCCCGGCGAACCGCGCGAGCGTCGTGAAGATGTCGCGGGCGCTGGCATCCCGGAAGACGAGCGAGGCCGGGATCTTCAGGTCCGCCGGCAGTCTCGGGCCGGCCGGCGTCTCGCGCGATTTGGTGATGAGCGTCTGGAGGGCCGTTTGCGTCGACGGCGTGAGCGCCAGCTTCGCGCGCAGCTGATTGCGCGTCGCGTCGAGCTCGTGCGCGATATCGGTGCTGCCCGGGTTGAGCTCCGAGGCGATTTCGAACTCGACGAGCGCCTGGTCGAACTTGCCGATCGCCTCGTCGCGTCGGCCGCTCACGAAGTGCGTCTGCGCGGCGCGGAGCTTCGCGCGCTCGAGGGCCAGTCGAACATGGGCGTCGCCGGGATCGAGCCGGAGTGCCTTCGTGTACTCGACGACCGCGCGGTCGTAATCCTGCCGCTGCTCGGCCTGGCGGCCCTGACGCGTCGCGACGGTGGCCGCGGCGCACCCCCCGACGAGCGCACACGCCACGAGCATCGCACCGGCGGACCACCGTGAGCCAGCCACACGGCCGTTCGCCCTCCGCGGCCGAGGGGTACCGCTAGCGACTGGGCGTCTGGTGGACGACATCGACGCCAGGCGGAATCGTGAAGGCGAACAACCGGTCGGGAAGATCAACGTTTTCCTTCAAGTGCGCGAAGCTGATGGCGGACATGCCGCCCTCCAGATCCTGCGTGCCCAGGATGCGCAGCTCGAGCGTCTGTCGATCGACGACGAGCACCAGCCAATCATAGTCGCGCTGCGGATGTTTCGGCGTGAGCTTCAGCGCCACCGCGCCATCCGGCGCGCCGGGCCAGGTGGTGAAGCTCGCGTTGAAATCGCGCGTGAGGTTGCCTTTGCCGGCCAGGAAGAGCGTCGGCGTGGAGGCCTGATCGTTGGGCGGCACCGAACTGACGATCACCTGGCGGTCGGCCGGCACATAGGAATAGATCTTCACGCCATCGGAGACGAAGAGCTTGTGCTCCGGCTTCTCGTACTCCCACCGCATCTTGCCCGGCTTCTTGATGTCGACGTGGCCGCGCTCGGTGATCGTCTTGTGGAGGACGCCGCCGGTGTAGGTCTGGGTGAAATCGGCGGTGAGCGTGTGAACGGTGTCGTACTTCTGCTGCAGGGCTGCCGCGAAGGCGTCGGGCGAGGCGGTGGTGGGCGGCTGCGGCGCCGCCAGGAGCATCACGCCGAACAGGACGGCCGCGAGGGAAGGCAATGGCACGGGCATACGTCCCTTGCCACTACCATAACACAAGGGTTTGCCGGCCTCCGCCGAGGCTACGGCCGGAGGTCCGGGGCAGAGCCCCGGCTCATTATGCCGCTTGTGCCGGAGAGCCAACCGCCCGGCGGCGGGCCGGCTGCTGGGCGGCGGCCGGCAGGCGTCGGGCGGCCGACGCCGCGCCGCCCGTGGTGAGGCTCCAGCCGTGCGACCGGCGGCCGCAATGAATGCAGCGCAGGAACACCGTCCCAGGCTCGGGGCAGACGCAGTATTCGTGGCGTCCGCAGAGGTGGCAGCTAATCCAGTCCCACATGACGAATCCCCTTCAATTTGATCTCCCAGCGCGCCCGGGGGAAACGGCCCGTCGCGATCGAGATGTCCCCGCAATCGGCAACGAGTGTGCCATTCTTCAATCGTGGGAACGTCGTCCGCCGGTGGTCGAAGTTGTCGCAATCCGTCGCCAATTGGCGGGAGTTGCGCCGCGTGCGCCGTGTGCGCCAGCGCTCGCGAGCACACGCCGCGGCCGCACGGGATTGACGGTGGCGCGACAGGTCTGTCAGCATTTCTGAGAAGAGAGAGAGGAATGTGGAACGCCACGCCCACTGATAAATGCTGACCGCTACGCCAGTTTTTGAGAATCTCTCCGAAATTGACCACCGGCTCGCGGGCCGCAAGCCGGTGGTCTTCCTCGATTACGACGGGACGCTGACCGAAATCGTCCAGCACCCCCAGGACGCGGACCTCTCAGGGGTTCGGCGGGCGGTCGTGGAGGCACTCGCGAAGGTGGCCCCCGTGGCGGTCATCAGCGGCCGGGATCGCCGGGACGTGGCGGCGCGGGTGGGGTTGGCGCGGCTGATTTACGCCGGGAGCCATGGCTTCGACATCGCCGGGCCGGATGGCGCGCTCGAATTCGAGGTCGGGGGCGGCTACTCGGCGGTCGTGGCGAGCGCCGCGCGCGACCTGCACCAGCGGCTGGACCCGGTGGCCGGGGCGATTATCGAGGCGAAGAAGTATTCCGTGGCGGTGCACTACCGGTTGGTCCAGCCCGAGGACATTCCGGCCGTCGAGCAGGCCGTCCAGGCGGTGCTGGCGCGCTTCAGCGACCTGACGGTGACGCCGGGCAAGAAGGTCTTCGAGCTTCGGCCGCGGGTCGACTGGAACAAGGGACGCGCCGTGACCTGGCTCCTGCTTGCCCTCCACTTGGAGGGCCCCGAGGTCCTGCCGATCTTCATTGGCGACGATGTGACCGACGAGGACGCCTTCAGGGCGGTGCAGGCGCGAGGATTCGGCGTGCTGGTGGCCACTGAGCCTCGCGAAACGGTGGCCGCCTACCGCCTGCGCGATCCGGCGGAGGTCGAAGCCTTCCTGCGCTGGCTCACCGAGCGCCTTATGCTAAACTAGAAGTTCGGCTGTGCACGAGAACGGCGCGCACAGCGCGCCCCGCGAGCGGAGTGGAACGAGCGTCGAAGCGCGAGTGAAGCGAAGCGAGCCGGGGTTCGGGGCAGAGCCCC
>JANWLS010000091.1 GCA_025450765.1 Vicinamibacterales bacterium
GCATGCTTCTCCATGTACTCGCTCATGTCGAAGCGGACGAACTCGTTGCCGAGGTGACGCGCGAGTTGCCGCGCCAGCTCCGTCTTGCCGACGCCCGTCGGCCCGGTGAACGGAAATGCGCCGGCGGGCCGATCGGGATGCCCGAGCCCGGCCCGTGATCGCTTGATGGCGGTGGCCGCGGCATGCACCGCTTCGGCCTGTCCGAAGACGACCCGGGCCAGCGACTCTTCGAGGGTCCGAAGCCGTTCGCGATCGTTTGCGGATGCCTGCTGGGCCGGAATGTTCGCCATCCGGGCGACCACCTGCTCGACGTCCGTCGGCTCGACCGTTCGGACCGGCGGCTCGCCGGCGTCCGCCGTCGCGCCGTCGCCCGCAGCGGCGGCGGGCGGCTGCAGGCGGAACATCGCGCCCGCTTCGTCCAGGATGTCGATGGCGCTGTCCGGGAGCCGCACCTCACGCAAGTGACGAGCGGCGAGCCGCACGGCCGCTTCGATCGTGGCATCGCTGTAGGCGACGTGATGGTGCGCCTCGTACCGCGGCCGCAGCCCCTTCAGAATCTCGACCGCCTCGGTGGGCGTCGGCTCCTCGACGACGATCTTCTGCAGCCGCCGCGCAAGCGCGCGATCCCTTTCGATGTGCTTGAACTCCTCGAATGTCGTCGATCCGATCACGCGCAGCTCGCCGGTCGTGAGCACCGGCTTGATCAGCGCCGCCAGGTCCATCGTCCCACCCACCGTCGCTCCCGCGCCCACGGCCGTGTGAATTTCGTCGATGAACAGAATCGCGAGCGGACGCGCCTGCAGGGCGTTCACCACGGCCTTGAAGCGCTCTTCGAAGTCGCCACGGAAGCGCGTGCCGGCGAGCAGGGCGGTGGAGTCCAGGGCGAAGATTTCGGCGCCCTCCAGGGGCGTCGGGACGTCCGGGCCGAGCAGGCGCTGCGCCAGCCCTTCGGCGAGTGCCGTCTTGCCCACGCCCGCATCCCCCACGAACACCGGGTTGTTCTTTCGCCGGCGGCAGAGCACCTCGAGCGTCCGCTGGAGCTCGCGCGTCCGCCCGATCAACGGATCGAGCGCACCGCTTCGTGCCCGCTCGGTGAGGTTCACCGTGAAGCTCGTGAGCGGCTGCTGCCCGGGGGCGACCGGGGCCTCTCCCTCGCCCGCGTGCGCCGGATCGCCGTGGCGATCGCCAGGCCTCGAGGGCGGCACCTTCGAGATGCCGTGCGAAATGTAGTTGAGCACGTCGAGGCGCGTGACGCCCTGGCCTTCGATAAGCTGCGCCGCGGACGATTTCGGCTGCTGCAGGATGGCGGCGAGAATGTCGCCCGCGCGCACCTCCTCGCGCCCCGCGCTCTGGACGTGGAGCACGGCTGTCTGCAGCACGCGGCGGAAGGCGAGCGTTTCCTGCGGGTCGCGGTGCATCCCGCGCGGGAGCTCCTCGACCGAGCGCTGGAGGAACCGGTCGAGCTCCTGCGTGAGCTCGAGCACATTGATGCCGCAGGCGGTCAGGATCCGTTCGCCGTCGAGTGAGTGGGCGAGCGCGTACAGCAGGTGTTCGAGCGTCACGTGCGTGTGGCGTCGCGTGGTCGCTTCGCGATAGGCCACGTGGAGAATGGCTTCAATCGATTCGCTGAACATCAGAACTCCGGCTCGGCACTGGCGCGAAGCGGGAAGCCGTGCTCGCGCGCGAGCTCGTGCACGGTGGCGACCATCGTCTCGGCAATCTCGAGCGGATAGACGCCCGCGAGCCCGAGGCCTTCGACGTGCACCTTCATCATGATCCGGTACGCTTCCGCCGGCTGCTTCAGGAACACCTCTTCCAGGATCCGGATCACGAACTCCATGGTCGTGTAATCGTCGTTGTGCAGGAGGACGTGGTAGCGCTCCGGTTCTCGAACCTCCGGTTTGGTGCGCTCGAGCACGCCTCCGCCGGGCTGCTGTGGATCCTGGCTCATGTGGAAAACGGCGGTGACCGACCCTCTGATCAAGTATAGCGTGCGGTCAATGCGTCGCGGCTGTCGGCACCTGAATGTAGCCGCTGCGCGCCTGGACCACGGCGCCTGGGCGGTTGACCGTGACGCGCAGGCGGCGGAAGTCGCCCGGCTTCGTATCGACCACGCTCGGCGAGAAGCCGAGCAGGTAGTAGTGGCCGGCGTCTTCCTGGATGCGATCGAGCACGTGGTCGAAATCGTTCCGATCGTAGTAGAGCCCGCCGGTCTGCCTGGCCAGGAAGAGCAGCGACATCGGCAGCCCGCCGGCGAACCCTCGCGGCGTCGCTCCGCGAGCGGCCGCCGACATCGCGCCGGTAATGTCCATCAGGCCCCCAACACCGGTCACGTGAACCGGATAGATCGCGACGTTCGCCGCGGCTGCCTGCTGCACGACGTGCCCGTACAATCCATCCTCGAAGATGCGTCCCTGTTTCGAGCGCTCGGTAATCGGCAGCGCCCCGAAGTAGATGACGACCTTGCGGCGATTGCTGATGGTGTCGAGCCGATCGAGCAATCGGGCCAGCAGCGTGAGCGTGACGCGTGGCGGGACGCGGTAGGGCAGCAGGTCGGCCTCTCCGGTAATCCGATCGATCGTCGTATCCAGCCGTGCACGGTCGCTCGTGAGTGGCTGTTGCGGCTGCGTTCCTCTCGCGGTCCAGATGGCGACCTGGTCTTCATCGGTCATGTGGCCGTCGACGTAGCGATGCAGCCAGTCGCGCAGGTAGCTGGTGGCCTCCGCGCGGATGGTCGAATTGTTGATGAAGAACACGACGAGACGGCCGTCCGGCATCTGGCCATCCGCGACGTCGTTGCCGGCGTACTGCGGGCCTGACGAGTGACCGGCGATCGCGCGGAGGTCGGGCAGGTCCACCGCGGCAAACGACGTGATCGCCTGCGGCGCGTTGTCGTCCTGGACGGTGAAATCGTTCCTGGTGAGGTTCGAAACCAGGCGACCGGTTCGCTTGTCGCGAACAACCACGTCGAGTGTGACGAGATTGACGCCGGAACGGAACGTTGGCGTCGAGGGAAGCTGCTGCTGGCGAGGTGCGGCCGTGAGCGATACCGCGGCCAGGCCGGCCGCGAGCGTGGCGATACATGTCGCTCGTGTCCAGCTCAGGCCCGAAGCCCGTCGCCCGAAGCCTGCGACCGTCGTGTTCACCCCATGGCCTGCCTCGCAGTCTTCACACGTTCGTCGCGCATGTCATCCCCGCGCAACTCCCGGAGCGCGTAGGTGACGAACGCTCGTGACACGCGCTTCCGCCAGTGGAGCGTGAAGTCGGTATTGTCCATCGGCTTCGCCACGGCGAACGCCTGCTCGGCGGCCTCGGCGATCGCCTCATCGCTCAGTGGCCGACCGACCAGCGTCGAGGCGGCTTCCCTGGCCTCCATGGGACGCGAGGCCACCGCGCCGAGGACGATGCGCGCATCGGTGACCCCGCCGGACGGATCGAGCCGGACGGCCCCCGCCACCGAGAGCACGGGAAAGTCGAATGAGCCCCGGCGCCGCAGCTTCCAGTACGTGCTGCGCCAGCCGTCGGAGGGCGGCAGCGCGATCTCGGTCAGAATTTCGTCCGCGCGGCGGACCGAATACTGGATGCCGTCATTCTGATACAAATCCGTGACGTCGACCTCGCGGACGCTGTTCGCCGACACGAGGCGTACGCGGGCGCGGAGCGCGATGAGCGCCGGTGCGGTATCCGTGGACGACACGGCCAGGCAGCGCGGGCTCGAGGTGGCGACCCAGCACACCGCGCCATCTTTTTTCAGGCAGAAATCGATCGCCTTGCGCCACTCGTAGTTCTGGTCGTAGTAGGTGCAGCGCGTATCGAGGCAGAGATTGCCGCCGATCGTTCCCATGTTGCGCAGGTGCGGCGTCGCGATTTGCGCGGCGGCCTGCCACAATCCCGGATAGTGCGCGCGAATGTTCGGGTCGCGCACGATGTGTGTGAGGGTGACGCCGGCGCCGAGCACGAGTCCGTTCCCGTTGTGCTGCGCCCCGAGCGCCGGGATGCCGCGCAGCCCGACGACCGTGCGCGGCACCTGCTGGCGACGTTTCATGTTGGGCAGCACGTCCGTGCCGCCCGCCAGCAGCATCGTATCGGCCGGTGATTCGGCCAGCACCGCCGCCGCCTCTTCGATCGATCGCGCGGCGCAGTACCGGAACTCGGGCAGCCGCATCATGTGCGCACCACCGTCTCCGGCTGATCCGCCGTTCGCGCAGCGCGCCGCGACTTGCGCGGCGGCTCGTTGGTGGCGTGACCATCTCCGCCGGCCCAGGGCGGCGGCACCTGCAGTGGCTCCGGCCACGGCACCGTCGGGAACGAGGCTGGCCCGTAGCGTGCCGGTTTCCCCTCGCGCGCCGCGTCGAGCGCCTTCACAATCTTGTCCGGCGTGATCGGGACCTCGTCGATCCGGACGCCAACGGCATCGTACACGGCGTTCGCGAGTGCCGGCATGATCGGAAGCAGCGGACCCTGTCCGACTTCCTTGGCCCCGAAGGGACCGGCCGGATCGGGATTCTCGACGAGCTCCGTGAAGACCTCCGGCATGTCGAGCGACGTCGGGCTCTTGTACTCGAGGAGCGACGGAAACTTGTGCACGAGGGCCGACGACAGGCGCGCCGGCAGCCGGCGGAACGCCTGCTCTTCCATCAGCGCTTCGCCGAGGCCCATGTAGACGCTGCCTTCGACCTGGCCGCGCACCAGGGTCGGGTTGAGCGCGCGTCCGATGTCGTGCGCGATCCAGACGCGCGGCACGGTCACCCAGCCCGTCGTCTCATCGACGTCCACTTCCACGATCGCCGCCGTGTAGGAATAGGTCGGCGACGGCCCGACGCCTCCGCCCTTGAACTTCGCCGCCGACTTCGGTGGTGTGTAGGACCCGGTCGTGCCGAGGGTGCCGAAAGCGGTTTCCGCCAGGCAGACCGCGTCCTGGAAGCTCACGCCGCGCGCCGGATCCTCGGCGTCGAACACGCGACGGTCGGCGAAGACCAGCCGCGCCGCGGGCACGTCCAGCTTGCGGCTGACCGCCTGCGCCAGGATGTCGCGCGCCCGCTCCGCCGCCTGGATCGCCGCGTTGCCCATCATCAACGTGACGCGGCTGGAGTACGAGCCGAGATCGACCGGCGTGAGGTCGGTGTCGCCGGTCACCGCCCGGATGTCGAAGGGATCGATCCCGAGGATCTCCGCGATGCATCCGACCAGCACATCGTCCGATCCCTGGCCGATTTCCGTGGCGCCGCAGAACGCCGTGACGCCGCCGCTGCGATCGAGCTTCAACTGCACGCCCGAGTGCGGCATGTCGTTCCAGTAGATCGGCAGGCCGGCGCCCGACAGATACGACGAGCACGCGAGACCGAGCCCCCGCCCGCGAGGGAGCTTCCGGAAACGTGCCTTCCAGTTCGCCGCCACCGTCACACGGTTGATGCACTCGGCGAGGCCGATCGTCCCGACGCGCAGGTAATTCGCCGTGAGCGTGTCCGGGTGCTCGACGATGCGGAGGCGGAGATCGGCGGGATCGAGGGAGAGCGCGTCCGCGATCTTGTCGAGCTGCACTTCCTGGCCAAAGCGGCTCTGCGGCGTGCCATGCCCGCGCTTGGGCCCGCACGGCGGCTTGTTGGTGAACGCGCGGCAGCCCTGAAAGTGATAGGCCGGGATGTGGTACGTCACCGTCTGGAGCGCGCCGGTGTAGAACGTGCTCGCCACGCCGTACGATCCGTAGGCGCCCCCGTCGAGCAGCGTCTGCAGATGGACGCCCGTGATCGTCCCGTCTTTCTTCACGCCCGTCCGGAACTTCATCAGCACCGGGTGCCGGCCGCGATGGCAGTAGAAGACCTCCTCGCGCGTGAGGCTGATCTTCACCGGCCGATCGAGCAGCAGGGCTGCCTTGGCCACCACCACCTCGTGATTGAAGGGATCGCTCTTGCCGCCGAAGCCGCCGCCATTGGGCGTTGCGACCACGCGGATGTGCGCCGCCGGCATCTCGAGGGCCTTGGCCAGCGCCCGGTGGACGTAGTGTGGCGTTTGTGTGCTCGAGTAGAGCACCAGCTTGCCGTCGGGATCTTTCAGCCCGACGGCTGCGTGCTGTTCGATGGGGAGGTGCGTGTTGCCCTGATAGAAAAAGGTGTCCTCGAAGACCTGGTCGGCCTCGCCGAGGGCCTGCTCCACGTCGCCGAACGCCAGCGACACCTTCTTATGGATGTTGCCCTCGTCGCCGTACTCGTGAATGCGAGGCTCGGGATGCTCGAGGCTTTCGATCGGATCGGCGATCGTGCGGAGCCGCTCGTATTCGACCTCGATCAGATCGACCGCTTCGATCGCCGCCAGCTCGTCCCGCGCGACCACGGCCGCCACCGGATCGCCGACGAAGCGGACCTTGTCGCGGCAGAGCGCGTGTTCGTCCTGGCTCACCGGCAGGATGCCGTATGGGATCGGAAAGTCATCGCCGGTCAGGACCAGCAGCACGCCGGGATGCTCTGCAGCACGCGTGGTATCGATCCGGACGATGCGCGCGTGCGGGTGAGGGGAGCGGAGGAGGCGGCAGTACGCCATCCGCGGAAAGGCGAGGTCGTCGGCGAAGCGCGTCTGCCCGGTGACTTTCGCGCGGCCGTCCACGCGGCGGCGAGGGATGCCGATGACGCGGCCCTCAGGCATGGTCTCCCCTGCCGGCATTATTTACTGCGCATGGGGCCCCACCCCCATGCGCGCGCGCGCGGCGGCTCGGCTCCGCCTCGCTTCCCTCCGGCGCCTCGCGCGAGCCGCAGGCGCTTGTCCTCGGCCCTTCGACAGGCTCAGGGCCACGCTGAGCGCGTCGAAGCGTCGGCTGGGCATGGCCGCAGGCGCTTTCAACGGCTTCAAAGATTTGTTGGTAGCCGGTGCAGCGGCAGAGATTGCCGGAAAGGGCTTCGCGGATGTCGTCGCGCGTGGGGCGTTCGACGCGATCCAGCAGTGCGCGGGCCGTCAGCAGGATGCCGGGCGTGCAGTAGCCACACTGCGCGGCGCCGAGGTCCGCGAACGCCTCCTGCAGCGGATCCAGCCGCCCGTCGCGCGTGAGGCCTTCGACCGTCGTGATCGCGCGGCCGCTGCATTCGACGGCGAGCGCCAGGCAGGAGAGCACCGGTTCGCCATCCACGAGCACCGCGCAGGCGCCGCACTCACCGAGCTCGCAGCCGTGCTTCGTGCCGGTGAGCCCCAGATCCTCGCGGAGCACTTCGAGCAGCGTCTTGTATCCGGCGCACGTGATATCGACCGGATCGCCATTCACCACGCACGCGAGGTGCGTCTGCGCGCGTCCGCCAGGCTGTGAGGCCACGGTTCAATTGTGAGGCGCGCGGCAGGGCAAGTCAATGCACGCCGCGCGCCGCGTCAGAAGCTCACGACGAGCGAGGCGGACGTGAGCTGGTCGGTTCGTCCGAAGCCAGGCACGGGCTGGTTCACGAAATCCAGCCGGTGCGACACCTTCAGCGCAAACATGGACGTGATGGCCGCCGTCACCGCCGCTGTGTTGCGCAGCCGCCAGTTGCCCGCATCCGCCAGGCTCCCGGTGTATTTCGCTTCGTCCGAGATCGTCGAGGTCTTCGAGAGCTTCCACGCGTAGCTCGCGCCGGCATCATCGGTCGCGAACGACTGCGTGAAGCCCGAGAGATCGGCTTCGTGGCTGTAGCCGAGACCGACGGTGACCGTCAGCGCCTGAGGGCCGTCGAGCGGCAGCAGCTCGTAGCCGATGCCCCCATCGGTTGCGACCCGGTCGTCGATCCCGGCGAACTGGTTGCGCAGGTAATCGAGCCGGCCGTAGCCGCTCAGCCTGGCCGTGATCTGGCGGTTGGCGAGGAAATCGCTCGTCAACGTCTCGGCGCTGAGCACGGCGTCCGTGGTGCTTCGCGCATAGGCAGCCTGCTCGGTGGCCATCCACTTCTCGGGATGGTAGACGACCTTGCCTTCGAGGCCGAGCGTCCGCGCGTGACTATTGCCCGACGCGTCGACGAACGACAGTGAGGCCTGCCCCGACCATCCAGGCGGCGGTGCCGGTGGCGCGGGTGCGGTGGCAGGTGTTTGCGCGGATGCCGGAATGGTGATGAGCAGCAGCGCGGCGATCGCGGAGATCAATCGTGTCATGTGTGAAGAAGCGACCCGGTGTGGCTGGTCGGAGAAATGGGACGGACGTCCCGAAGGTTGAACGGCAAGGGCGAATCGCACCAGCAGAGCTGGCAGGCGCGCTCGTCGAGATCAGATTACCACGCCCGTGGCCTGTGGCCCGAGCCCGTGGCCGAGCTAGAAGCTGGCGACGATGGCCGCCGACGTGAGCTGGTCGGTCTTCCGGAATCCAGGCACCGGCTCGTTCACGAAGTCGATGCGGTGCGACAGCTTCAGCGAGAAGATCGAGTTGAGCGCCGCGGAAACGGCAAGCGTGTTGCGCGCGCGCCAGTCGGGGCGGGAGACCAGGCTCGCGGTGAACAAGCCGTCTTCCGAAATCGTGGCCGTCTTGGAGAGATGCCAGACGTACTGCACCCCGGTGTTGCCGGTCGCAAACGCCTTGGTCCCATCGTCGAGATTGTTTTCGTGGCTGTAGCCGAGACCGGCGGTGACCTGCAGCGTCTGACCGTGCGGGTTCGTCAGCAGGTCCCACGCGAGACCGCCGTCGGTGGCGACGCGGCTGTCGATGCCGGCAAAGCGGTTGGCGAGAAAATCGAGCTGGCCGTATCCATCGACGCGCGGCGCGATGTGATGGCTGACGCGCGATTCGGACGAAATCGATTGCGCGGTCACGAGTGCGTCCGACGTGCTCCGGATGAAGGATTCCCTGCTCGTGATCTGCCAGCCATCGGGATGGTAATCGAGCTCGCCCGAGGCGCCGAGGGTCCGGGCACTGCTGTTGCCCGAGGCCGAGACGAAGGAGAACTCGATTTTTCCAGACCAGGTCGGCTGTGGGGGTTCCTCAGTGGGCGTGCCGGGTAAGACGGCCTGGGCGAACACCGGGGGCGAGAACCCGCAGAGACACGATACCAGCACCGCACAGGCGAGAAACAGCCTCCGCAACCAGCACTCCGATCGGCGTGAGCTCCAGCCGCCGCATTGAGCCGATGCGATGCCAGGCGGGAACGGATGAATCGAGGGCGCCGGCCCAGGGGCCGGCGCAGATCGGTTGGGTAGGCCTTACTCGTCGGATTCGTCGGGCGGAGCGTCGGCGTCCGCGCGCGTGGCGACATTGTCGAAGTCGATCGGCTCTTCCACCTCGTCTTCGTCCACCGAGTAGACGCGGCCATCCGGCTTCTCGCGGATCGGGCCCTTCGGCCCGCGCTCGCCGGCCTGCCGGCGGGCGGGTGAGCCGGCGCGGCGCGGCTTGGCATCCGGGCCGAAATTGCGGCTGCGGTCGCGGGACGCGGGCGAGGCGTCCGTATCGCCGCCAGGCGCCGACATCGGGCGTGGACTGAAGCCGCCGCCAGCGGGCCGCGGCGCAAAGCCGCCGGGGCGCGGCGCGAACCCGCCGCCGGGGCGCGGACCCGACGGGCGCTCGTCGCGGCCGCGGGCCTCGCTCACCGCGAGCGGGCGTCCCATGAACACCTGGCGGTCGAACTTGCGGATGGCTTCCTCAGCCGTCTCGCGGTTCTCGTATTCGATGAAGGCAAATCCACGCGGCCGTCCGGTCGCGCGATCCATCGGCAGGACCACCTGCTGCGGCGCGCCGACCGCCGAGAAATACGCGCGCAGATCCGCCTCGGTCGCGGCGAATGGAAGGTTCCCGATGAACAGCCGAACTGACAAGAAGCTACCTCTCAGAGGGTGGCGAACCGCCGCGCGCGCGACGGACCCTCGGAGACACCGCACCCGCAGCAGCGCGCCTCCGCGGCTCCGCACGAACATCGAGCGGTCGCAACCTGGAAAATCCGGAAGTGAACGTGTTGAATCGACACTGACGCAAGCGATGCCGGCGCGGGTAATGGACTCTCAACCCTACCCGATCGTCGGGTGAAAATGCAAGCCTCAGGCCAGACGGCTGACCTCCCGCCCGATGGCCTCCAGCTGGCCGATCCCGTGAACGTCGCTTTCGCGCTGCGCCAGGCGCAGCCGCGGCAGGCGGGCGAACCGCCGTTCGATTTCGTCCAGGTAGACCTGCTCCTGGCGGCGGCGCGCGCCGAGAAACGCGCCATCCAGCTGGTCGGGCAGCACCCGGTTCACGATGAGGCCCGCCACGTGGACGTCCGAGGAGGCCAGCGTGTCCAGCGCGCGGGCGGTCTCCTCGATCGGCAGCCGCTCGGGGATGA
Source organism: Vicinamibacterales bacterium (assembly GCA_025450765.1). Lineage (GTDB taxonomy): Bacteria > Acidobacteriota > Vicinamibacteria > Vicinamibacterales > CAVVIG01 > JAGWRA01. The sequence continues at coordinate 10,248 of JANWLS010000091.1, forward strand.
GCACCAGCACGAAGGCGGCGACGCGCGCCTGCATCAGGCGCGCGCGCACGATTTGCAGCCGTTCGCGCCGCGCCTCGAGCGCGGTGAGCACCGGGTCCGGTCCCGGATCCTCGGTGAGCATCGCGCGGCGCGTCTTCGAGAGGGCGCGCACCCAGGCGGTCATCATCTCCGGCATCTGCAGCAGGCGGAGCGTATGTCCCGTGGGCGCCGTATCGAACACGACGAGGTCGTACTGGTCGTCGCGATCGACGATGAGCTCGCTCATGCGCTCGAACAAGGCCACCTCCTCGACGCCCGGCATCGTGGCGGCCATCTCGATCTGCTTGGAGGCTTCCTTCAGGATCGCCGGGCTGAAGAGCTCCGCGATCTGCTGCTTCACCTGGTCGACGTAGCGGCGCGCTTCGAACGTCGCGTCGATTTCGAGCCCGAACAAGCCGGGCTCGATCTCGCGCTCTTTGGGTCCGAGCGGCTGCTCGAAGATATCGGAGGTGGAGTGCGCCGGGTCGGTCGACACCAGCAGCACGCGGCGGCCCCGCCGGCTCGCTTCAACCGCCGTCGCCGAGGCGCACGTCGTCTTGCCCACGCCGCCCTTGCCGCCGAAGAACAGGATCTTTCGATCGAGCAGCGGCATGACGCTCAGCAGCAGGGAAGATTCCCGAGCGGCGAGTGGTCCATTCCCATGCGCCGATGCCAGAGATGAAACTGCTCCAGGAGGTAGGGATAGACCTCGAGCAGGTAGAGCGACGCGGGGTTCGGCAGCCCGAACATCTCCATATAACAAAGGACCAGGAAGAGGTCGTTGAGCTGCATCGCCTGGACGCGTGCACACTCCTCGTACTGTCCGTAGGCCATCCCGCGGAAGAAGCCGGCGACGTTCTCGCGGACGAGCGCCCAGTCCATGTCCCGCATGATAGCAGGTGGCGTGCGGCCGGCGCGCATGATATGGTCCGGGCGATTCGGGAGGGATGCATGAGACTTCGTGAGTGGACGATCGCGGTCGCGCTGGCTGGTGCGCTCGGTGCGGCCGCGGCGGCGCGCCAGATGCCGGCAACCACCGGCGAGCAGGGCGGTGTCGCGTCGATTCAGCCGGCGGAGTTGCGAAATTATCTCTCGTACATTTCGTCGGACGACCTGAACGGGCGAGAGACGTTCTCCGAAGGGCTCGGCCTGGCGGCCGCGTACATTGCCGACCACCTGCGCGAGTGGCACGTGAAGCCGGCGGGCGACGATGGGCTGTACCTGCAGCGGGTGATCGTGCAAGGCGTGAAGAGCACGAGCCACTCCACGCTCACCGTCACCGTGAACGGTCGCACACGCACCTTCAAGGATGGTGACGGGATCGAGCTCCCGAAAAACGTCGGCAGGAAGCGCACGCTCACCGCTGACGATATCGAGTTCCTCGGGTACGGGCTCGACGCGCCCCTCGCGAAGCACGACGACTACGCCGGTCACGATGTGAAGGGGAAGGTGGTCGTCTGGCTGGGCGCGAAGGGGCCATCCGGTCTCGATCAGCAGCTCTATCGCCGTGCGCTCTCTGGACGCAACCGCTTTGCGACCGAGCAGGCCGATGCCGTCGCGGCGATCGGCGCCGAGCTGCCGCGGCGGGGTGACGTCGGCCGCGACGTGACGCCGCGCGGGCTGCCCGAGGCGGACTTCACGACCGTGCAGCGGCTCGATCACACGATTGCGCCGAACGTCACGGCGAACGACGACTTCTTCACGTTCCTGTTCAGCGGCGCGCCGACCTCGTACGCGGCTCTCGAGGCGAAGGCGGACAAGGGCGAGCCACTGCCGTCGTTCCGGCTCACGGGCGTGACGCTCACCTTCACCCTGGACGATGACTACCAGGTGGTGCGGACGCGCTATACGCACAACGTGGTCGGCATCATCGAGGGGAGCGATCCCTCGCTCAAGGACACCTATGTCGCGTTCGGCGCGCACTACGACCACGTCGGCTACGCGCAGGGCGACGTCGTGAAGGGCGACAAGGGGCCGGAGCGGCTCGGTGCCGTGGGACGTGTTACCAAGGGGCACGAGGACGATCGCATCTGGAATGGCGCGGACGATGATGGATCCGGGACCGTGACGCTGCTGGGGATCGCCCGCGCGTTCGCCCTCGGGCCGAAGCCGAAGCGATCGCTGCTCTTCGTCTGGCACGCGGGCGAGGAAGAGGGACTGTGGGGATCGCGCTTCTTCGTCGATCATCCCGAGGTGCCGCTGACGAAGATCGTTGCGCAGCTCAACATGGACATGGTCGGCCGCAACCGCGACAACAAGGCCTCGGAATCGAACACGCTCTACATCGTCGGGTCCGACCGCATCAGCACGGAGCTGCACAACATCAACGTGCGAGCCGACCAGGCGATGAAGCCGCCGCTCACGCTCGACTACGAGATGAACGATCCGACCGACCTCGAGCAGGTCTACTACCGGAGCGACCACTACAGCTACGCGGCGGAGGACATTCCGATCATTTTCTTCACGACCGGGCTGCATCCGGACTATCACGCCAACACGGACAGCATCGAGAAGATTCAGTTCGACAAGATGGCGCGGATCGGCCAGCTCATTTACGACACCGGCTGGCGCGTGGCGAACCTGGATCACGCGCCCGTTCGCGACAACAAGGGCCCGCGCGCCGGGAAAGGCTTCAGCGGGCTGCTGCCGATGGGGGCAGCCGCGGGGAAGGGGCAGTAGACCTTCACGATGCCGGCTTGGGTGGCCAGGCTGGAGCCTCAACGCCGAACTGCTTCGAGTACTCCGTGTTGAGGCGCTGCCAGCCTTCGACCTTCATCGCGTCCATGCCGGCGATGCGGCCGATCGGATCGTGGCTCAAGAGGTGGTCCAGCACATCGAGGCACAGGTGCCAGCCGGCTGCACCCATGGCGATGAATCGGCGGTCGATGCTGGCCCAGAGCGTCAGCCGCGTGCCGCCCTCGGCGGGTTCGAGCTCCCATCGCATATCGTTGCCACCCCATCGGTACTCGAGCAGTCTGGGCGCATCGGCTCGCGTCACCGTGGTTTCGGTGACATGCGGCGCAGGCGCTCCGACGGTGGTGAGGTGCGCCTTCACGCCGGCCCTGCCCAGATTTCGATCGGCATCGAACGGCGCCCACTCGTGCAGCTGCGCCGGGTCGGTGAGTGCCTGCCACACGGCTTCTGGCGAGTGGCGCAATTCCCTGACGAGCACGAGCGTCCACGTGTCGCCATCCTTTTGTATGTGCGCGCTGGTGCCGGCACTCGGCATGTACTGTTCGCGAGCGTTCATCGGCGGCTCCTTGTCTTCTTTTTCGTGGTGTTCGCGGTTGGTGGATGGACACGGTCGAGGTGGCGTTCGAGCGCGTCGACGCGGCCTGACCAGAACCCGCGGAAAACGGTGCCAGCCACTCGTCGATCCTTACCTGAAGGCGGGAGATTCGGGAGCGCGCGGCACCGGCCACTCGGGCGGCGCGGCGACGTACGATCCATCGAGCGCGGCAATGGAGGCGCAGCCAAGAAGCTTCAGCGTGCGGACCACATCGGCGCGGAGGATGTCGATCGCGCAGGCGACGCCCGGACCGCCGGCGGCGCCGAGCCCGAACGCATAGGCGCGGCCGACCAGGACGGCCCGCGCGCCGAGGCAGATCGCCTTCACGATGTCGCCGCCCCGGCGGATGCCGCCGTCGAGCAGCACGTCCGGCCGTCCAGCCGCCGCGGCGATCACGTCGGGCCGCACCTGGAGCGTCGCCGCCACGCCATCGAGCTGCCGGCCGCCGTGATTGGACACGACGATGGCTTCGGCTCCTGTGTCCACCGCGCGCCGCGCATCGTCGGCCGTGTGCACGCCCTTGATGACGATCGGCCCCTGCCAGGCCTCGCGAATCCACCGTAAATCCGCCCACGATACGGCCGACTGCTCGAGTGCCGCCCCGACGTCGGCGTAGCCCATCGGAACGCCGTCGATCAGGATGTTCGGAAACGACATCAAGCCGCCGTCGCGCAGGAAGGACGCCAGCCACCGCGGCCTGGCGAGCATCTGCGGCAGGAACGGCGCCATGGTGCCGAGGCGACGCGTGAGCAGTTCCTTCACGCCGTTGCGAACGTCGCGCTCACGCAAGCCGGCGACCGGCGTGTCGATCGTGACCACGAGGGCGGAGAAGCCGGCGGCGCGTGCGCGCGCCATTGCGGCGCACGCCACGTCGCGGCCGCCGACAAGATAGAGCTGATACCAGGCGGGGCCCTCGGTGGCGGCTTTGACCTCTTCGAGCCGGCACCCGGAGAGCGTCGAGAGAATGTAGCCGGTGCCGGCGCGGCCGGCCTCACGCGCGGCGGCCGCCTCGCCGTGTGGGAAGAACATGCGGCTGCTGCCGATGGGAGCCAGGATGAACGGGAGGGCGAGCTCGCGCCCGAGCACGGTGACGCGGAGATCGCAGCGTGGTGTCGCCACGGCCGAGCGCGGCCGGAAGCGGACGCGCTCGAAGGCGGCGCAGTTCTCGCGGAGCGTCAGCTCGCGATCGGCGCCGCCGTCGATGTAGTCGAACACCATCCGCGGCAGGCGACGCCTGGCCGCCTGCCGCAGATCGCTGATATTCACGAAGCGCGTGCGGGAGAGCTCTCTCGACATGCGCGGATTGTAGCCCAGCTACACCTTCAGCACATCGTTCTTCCGCGCCACGAGCGTATAGAGCACGGGCGCGATGAAGATGTCGAGCGCCAGGCGAGAGAGCAGGCCGCCCACGATGACGATGGCGAACGGCCGCTGCGAGTCGCTGCCGATGCCGGTCGACATCGCCGCGGGCAGCAGGCCGAGGCAGGCCACGAGCGCCGTCATCATGATCGGCCGCAGCCGGAGCAGCGCGGCCTCCCGCGTGGCGTGCAGGATGTCGTCGTGCTCGAGCCGCAGCTTGTTGATGAACGAATAGAGGATCACGTCCGTCTGCACGGCAACGCCCATCAGGGCCAGGAAGCCGAGGCCGGATGAGACGCTGAAGTTCGTCCCCGTGAGCTTCAGCGCGATCAGTCCGCCCACCGGCTCGGTGAGCAGTACGCTGAAGAGGATGATCAGCGGGAACTTCATGTTGCCGTAGAGCGCGAACAGGATCAGCAGGATCAGGACCACCGTCGCCGGCATGATGACCGCCATCTGCGCCCGCGACGCCAGGTAGTCCTTGTACTCGCCGCCCCAGTCGAACGAATAGCCGGTCGGCAGCTTCACCTGAGCGGCCACCTTGTCGCGCGCCTCGCCAACCGCGCTCGCCAGGTCCCGTCCTTCCACGCTGAACTGCACGCCGATGTAGCGCGCGTTGTTCTCGCGATAGATGAACGACGCCCCCTTGCTCACCTCGATGTCGGCGAACTGCCCGAGCGGCAGGTGCTGTCCATCGGGCGTGGCCACCAGCAGGTTCTTGATTTCGTCGATATTGCTCCGGAAGGGCTCCTGCATCCGCACCACCAGGTCGAACTCACGCTCGCCCTGGATGACCTGCGTGGCCGGCGTGCCGCCGATCGCCGTCTCGACGAGCGTGTTGATGTCGCCGACGTTCAGGCCGTAGCGCGCGATCTTCTCGCGATTGGGCACGATCGTGAGGCTTGGCTGCCCCAGCTCCTTCACGATCGTGATGTGCGCGATCCCCGGCACCGTGGAGATCACCTTCTTCACCGCATCGGCCTTGTCCTCGAGCGTCTGCAGGTCGGTGCCGAAGATCTTCACGGCGAGCGCGCTCTTCAGCCCGGTTTCCGCTTCGTCCACAGCGTCTTCAGCGGGCTGCGTGTAGTTGAAGATCACGCCAGGAAATTTCGACAGCTTGGCCTGGATGGCATTGACCAGGTCCGGCTTGCTCGAAATCGAACCCTGCCATGACGGGTCGCTGTACGGCTTCAGGCCGACGTAGAACTCGTTGTTGAAGAACCCGGTCGCGTCCGTCCCGTCGTCCGGCCGGCCGAGCTCGTTCGCCACGATGGTGACCTGCGGGAAGCTGCGCAGGATGTCGCGGATCTCCGGCGCGAGCCGCTGCGCCTGGTCGAGCGAGATGGTGTACGGCATCGTCGCGCGGACCCAGATCGCCCCCTCGTCCAGGTGCGGCATGAACTCGGCGCCGATCGTCGGAATCAGCAGCAGCGTCGCGCCGCAGATGGCGGCGGCCGCGCCGATCGTGGCGGCGCGATGCGACAGGCACCAGCCGAGCATGCGCCCGTACCACCCGTAGATGCGGTGGTAGAAGCTCACCTCCGGCTCCTTGACCCGCTTGAGGAAGAACGAGCAGAGGACCGGCAGCAGGGTCAACGAACAGAGCAGCGATCCGATCAGCGCAAAGGCCATCGTATCGGCCATCGGGTGAAAGAGCCGGCCCGACGGACCAGTCAGCGCGTAGATTGGCAGGTACCCTGCGATGATCACCGCCATCGCGTAGAAGTTCGGCCGCTCGACGTCGCGCGCGGCGGCACGGATCACGTCGAAGAAGTTGAAGTCCGAGCCGTAGCGCGCCGACAGCTCGCGGAAGATGTTCTCCACCATCACGACCGCGCCGTCGACGATGATGCCGAAATCGATCGCGCCGATCGACAGCAGGTTCGCGGGGATGTTCGCCTGGTCGAGACAGATGAACGCGAACAGCAGCGAGAAGGGGATGGTGACGGCGACGATCAGCGCCGTACGGACGCTGAAGAGAAACAGCCCCAGGATGATCAGGACCAGGATCATCCCGCGCACCAGGTTGCGCTCCACGGTGCGGGTGGTCTCTTCGATCAGGCTCGATCGATCGTAGTAGGGGAAGATCTTGACGTCTTGCGGCAGCACGGACTCGTTCAGGTGCTGCGTCATCGCCTCGACGCGCTTGAGCACGACCTGCGCCTGCTCGCCGGTCCGCATCATGATGACGCCTTCGACGGCGTCATCGTTCTTCATGTAGCCGAACTGGCCGAGCCGGGGCGCGCTGCCGATCTGCACCTTCCCGACGTCACTGACATGGACCGGCACGCCGTTGTGGGTCGTGACGACGATGTTGCCGATGTCCTGGACGTTGCGGACGAGGCCGAGGCCGCGAATGTAATAGAACTGCCCCCCCTGGGAGTAGAAGCCGCCGCCCGCGTTGGAGTTGTTGTTGGCGAGCTGCTGCACGACCTGGGGCACGGTGGCGCCGAACGAGAACAGCCGCCGCGGATCCAGGAGCACCTGGTACTGCATCGTCGGCCCGCCGAAGCCCGAGTCGTCGGCCACGCCCGGGACGCTCCGGTACGCGCGCTCGATCACCCAGTCTTCGAGCACTTTCAGGTCCTGCGGCGACCGGTCCGGGCTCTCCAGCACGTACCGATAGATCAGCCCGCTCGGGCTCGAGAGCGGCGACAGCGACGGCGCCACGCCGGAGGGCAGCGAGGCGTTCGGCAGCCGCTCGAACGCCTGCTCGCGCACGAAGTACGGGTCCGCGCCGTACGCGAAGTTCATCGTGATCGACGAGAGGCCGTACAGCGAAATCGAGCGCAGCGCCTGGAGCTGCGGGATGCCGTTCATCTCGACTTCGATCGGGATCGTGATCAGCCGCTCGACTTCCTCGGCGGCGTGCCCCGGCCACTGCGTGATCACCTCCACCTGTGGCGGCGACAGGTCGGGATAGGCGTCGATGGGCAGCCGGTTGAACGAGACGATGCCCCAGACCATCAGCGCCGACATCGCGATGATGACGAGGAAGCGCTGCGAGAGCGCGAAGGAGACCAGGCGGTTGATCATGACTGGCTGCTCTGCGCGAACTGCAGGAACACGCTGCCCTGCGAGACGATCGCGTCACCGTCCTTCAGGCCGTCGAGCACCTGGATCGCATCGCCTTCCTGGACGCCCGTTTTCACCAACCGTTGCGCGAATTGATTGCCGCTCACGCGCACGTAGACGAACGGGAAATTGTCGTCGTTGTAGAGCACGGCCGATGTCGGCACCGTGAGCGCGTCCTGCCGCGCCTTCGAGTGGATCACGATATCGACGAACTGGTCCTTCTTCAGCAGCCCGTCCGGATTGCGGGTCACGATGCGGACGGGTGTGGTGCGCGTGGCGGGATCGAGCGCGGCACCGATATACGTCACGGTCCCGTGGAAGGTGCGGCCCGGAAAGGCGGCGGTCGTGACATCGACCGCGCCGCCGATCCGCACGCGCTGGAGGTCCTGCTCGTAGAGGTGTCCCTGCACCCAGACGGTCGACGTGTCGCTGATGACGAACGCGGCCGTGGAGCCAGCCTGCACGATCTGCCCGGGCAGCACGAGCTTCTGCACGACGGTGCCGCTGATCGGCGCGCGCATGGCGAGGTCTGGCGTGATTGGACCGTCCTGCTTCTCGGCCTGCGCGAGGTCGGCCTGGCGGATACCGTAGATGCGCAGCGTCTGGAGCGCGGCCTGCACGGCCGTCGCGGCATCGTTGTAGTCCGCCTGCGACTGGTCGAGGTCCTTCTGCGCGATCGCATGGTGCTCCATCAGGTCGTGGTTGCGATCGAGCGTCCGCTTGGCGAGCGACAGATGGTTCTGCGCCGATCGATAGGCCGAAATCGCCGTGGCGATGTCGGGACTCGCGACGTAGAGCAGCGGAGCGCCGGCCCTGACGCGGGTGCCGAGATCGGCCGCGATGCGCGTGATCGGCCCGGAGACCGGCGTGATCGCCTGCGTGGTGTGGTCGTTGTCCCAGTCGACCGTGCCCGTCGCCTTCACCTCCACCGGCAGGGAGCCTGTGTGCACGGTCGTGATCTTCAGCTGCGGCATCTGCGCCGCGGGGACGGTGAAGTAGCCGGCCGGCGCCGGGCTGCCTTGCGCCGCCGCCACCGGGGCGGGCGGACCGCTGCAGGCCGCGAGCGCCGCGGCGGCGAGGAGCGCGGCTGGGATGGTCAGCTTCATGGAATCACCTGCTTTCCGACGACGAAGTTGATCTGCGCGGCGCTCGTCATGTAGGCGGCGAGCACCTGCCGGTATGCGAGCTCCGTCTGCTGGTAGGTGCGCTCGGCGTCGAGCAGATCCAGCAAGTCGGTGGCGCCGCGGCTGTACGCGTAGCGACTGATGTCGAGCGAGTCGCGCGCCTGCTGCAGGTAGCCCGACTCGTACAGCGATGCCACGTGATCGTTGGTCTGGAGGGCGGCGTACGCGCTCACCACGTCGGTGAGCACGGCGTTGCGGGCCGCCGCCTCGGTGGCCTGCGCCTGCTGGATGCCGATCGCCGCGTGGGCGATGTTGCCCTGGTTGCGATCGTGAATCGGCAGGTCGATCGTGACGCCGAAGCCGAAGCCGCTGACGTCCTGGTTGTGTTGATATTCGAGCTCGCCGGTCACGTCGCGGGCGCGATTGGCGAGCTCGAGCGCGTGCGTATCCTGCGCGACTTTCAGATTGGTTCGTGCCGCCAGATAGTCCGGGCGATCGGCGAGCGCCTCCTGCTTCAGGGCGTCGAGGGAGAGCGGATGCGGCAGGTGCGCCAGGTCGCCGGACACCTGGTAGTCGTCGGTGACGCTCTCATACCCGAGAAGCTGCCGGAGGGCGGCGCGGCTCTGCTCGAGCGAGACCTGCGCGGACGAGACGTCCTGCTCGAATTGCAGCTTCTGGATCGTGATCTTGAGGTAGTCGGCCTGTGAGATATCGCCCGCCTGCATCCGCTGCTGGTTCAGCGTGACCACCTGGTCGAAGTCGGAGAGCGATTGCTGCGCGAACTCGAGGCTCGACTTCGCCAGCAGCACGCTCACGTACGCCTGGTCCACGTTGAACCGGATCTGCCGCTCGGCGTCGAAGACGTTCTGGGACGTCATCAGCGTCGTGTCCTGGGCGACCGTGAGCCGCTTCTCGCGCTTGCCGCCGCGCTCGAAGAGGTAACTGAGCGACGGGGTGACCACGGCGTGGTCGTTCATGTAATCCAGGCTGCTGAAGCCGTGCGGGTGCAGGATGGGCAGGTCCTCCGTCACCACGCCGATCGTCGGATTGGGCTTGAGACCCGCCGTGATCTCGTCGGCTTTCGAGGCCTGGATCCCGAGCCGCTGGCTGCGCAGCGTCTGGTTGTGCGCGAAGGCGAGCTGCACCGCCTGGTCGAGCGTGATCGTCCGGACGGGCGGAGAGGCCGCGTCCTGGGCAGCCGCCCTCGACGGCAACACGGTCGCGAGGGCGAGGCCGACGAACAGGCACCCAAGGTGCACGTGGCGTGCGGACATCGAACGCTTCTCCTGACGAGGCGCGCACGCGTGAGCCGAGGGTGCGGCGCGCCCGTGGCCGGCTCGGCAGCGGGCCCGGATAGACGAAATCCAGCGCCCGGCACACGCCGAGACCAGCGACCAACAATCGTGAAAAAGATGGAGCCGACTAGAGCGCGATCGGCGGCGGACCGCGGAGGGAGGCTGGCTGACGCGCCGCGAGCGTCGGGGCGGTGCGCACCGGCGTCGGGAGCGCCTCGCTCAAGAGCTGAAAGGAAGGTGTAATCGAGATGCCCGGCTCGATGCGGTAGCTGATGCGGAGCCAGACGCACGCCGGACAGGGATCCTGTTGAGAGTCGAACGGCTGGCCGTCCTGCGTCGGCACCGGTTCGACCGAGCGCACCGAGTGGTCGGCGCAGATGACCGCTTCGGCCGCCTGCGGGTGGACGTGCAGGAAGTCGACGCAGACCGCCGTGAACACGTAGGGCAGCAGCGCCGCCAGCAGCGCGATCCGGGCCCGATGATGCCGGACAAGTCGATGCAGCACGGAATCGGCAGCATTGTACCGGAGAGCTTCGACGAAGCGCAACAGACCCCGGGCCGCGGCCGACTGGCGACGGCCCGCACGCGTGTCTTGCAGTACACTGGGACGGTCAGGAGGTCCGTTGTCGTTCCTGCATTTCTTCGGCTTTCATCCCCACGAAACGCGCCCCGGCGATACCGAGACCGTGCGGCGGATTGTCGGTCAGCTCGAGCAGATGGAGCCCGAGCGGGCGCGCTACCTCGCGGCCTTTGCCTACGTCCTCAGTCGCGTCGCCAACGCCGACCAGCAGATCACCGAAGCCGAGACGCGCAAGATGGAGGAGATCCTCCAGCGCGTCGGCGATCTGCCTGAGGAGCAGGCCGTGCTGGCGATCCAGATCGCGAAGGCGCAGAACCGGCTCGCCGGCGGCACCGAGGATTTCCTCGTCACGCGGGAGTTCCGGCAGATTGCGACGCCCGACCAGTGCCGTCAGTTGATTGATTGCCTCTTTGCGGTGTCAGCGGTCGACGACACGATTTCGTCGGCCGAGGAGACGCAGATCTGGCAGACGGCGAGCGAGCTCGGGATTCCGCGCGACGACTTCGTCCGCATCCGCCAGCGCTACGCCGACAAGCGGGAGGTGCTGAAAGGGTTCCGGGAGCAGATTCAGTCAGGAACGGGGAACGAGGAATGAGTGTCCCGGCGCGCCCGCCGCTGCCCGTGCGCGCCGATCGAGTCCCCTGACCGCGACCGCCCCGAGCAGCGGCCCGGGGATGAGCAGCAGGAACGCCCACCGCCACCCGATCGCCTCGGCCACCATCGGCGTCAGCCGGATCGAGATCATCGTCAGGAGGAACCCGGCGCAGGTTTCGAGCGTGAGTGCCGTGCCGACCGACTCCCGCGGGCTGAATTCGGCGACGAGCGCCGAGAACTGCGCCGAGTCGGCGACGACCGACGCCCCCCAGACAATCGCCAGCAGGTACAGCCACGTGGGCGAGGCGCCGAACACCGCGCAGGAGAGGAGCGCGCAGGCGGCGCTCAGGAGCATCGCCCAGGCGGCCACGCGCGCCTTGCCGATCCGGTCGGCGGCCACGCCGGCCAGCGCGGCGCCGACCGCGCCGCTGGCGATGACGACGAAGGCGGCGAGCGATCCGCCGGCGGACGTCGTCCGCGCGCCGTGCCCGGCGGCGTAGGCCGTGAGGCTGGCGCTGGCAAAGGCGGCCATCCACGTCCAGACTGCGTACAACTCCCACATGTGACCGAGGTAGCCGAGGATGGCCTGTCTCGTCCCACGATTGGTCCAGACGTGGAGCGCCGCGCGCGCGTCGAACGGGGCGCTGGCCGCCACGTACGGGCCATCACGCACGACCGTGACGATGATCACGCCGCCGGCGAGCGCGAGCGCCGACGAGAGCCGCACGAGCGAGGGCCAGGTCAGATCGGGGAGGACCGCCGCGACCAGGTGCGGAAAGGCCGAGCCGATCGTGAGCGCGCCGATGAGAATGCCGAGCGCCGTGCCGCGTCGCTGCGTAAACCAGCCGGCCACGAGCTTCATGCCCGGCGGATACACGCACGCGAGCGCCACGCCGGTGAGCAGACGGAGCGCGATCGCGCTCTCCGCGCTGCCGGCGGCGGCGACGCCGGCGTTGGCCGCTGCCCCCACGAGACAACCGACCCCGAAGAGGTGCCGCGCGTTGATCACGTCGGGGACGTTCAGGATGGCCGTGAGCAGCGTCCCGGCGACGAAGCCCGCCTGGACCGCCATCGTGAGCCAGGCGGCCTCGCCACCCGTCATGTGGAAGCGGGTGACCAGCGCCGGCGCGACCGCCGTGGCCGAGAACCAGAGCGTCATGGCGAGGAACAGCGAGAGCGCGATCAGCGCCAGCATGCGTCTGGGCATGGGGAGGTAAAGTATAGTCGTTGATCATGCGGCGTCCGCTCTTCATCATCTTCCTGACCGTTTTCGTCAACCTGATTGGCTTCGGCATCATCATTCCGCTGCTGCCGTTCTACGCCGAGACGTTTGGCGCGTCGCCGTTCGCCATCGGGCTGCTCTTCGCGGTCTATTCGTTCTGTCAGCTGGTCGCCTCGCCGGCGCTCGGCGAATTCTCCGACCGATGGGGCCGGCGGCCGATCCTCGTCTACAGCCTGCTCGGCAGCGTCCTCAGCTTCGTGATGCTGGCGCTCGCGCACACGATGCTGATGCTGTTCATCGCGCGGATCATCGACGGCCTCTCGGGCGGGAACATCTCGACCGCACGCGCCTACATCGCCGACATCACCGAGCCGCAGGATCGGGCGAAGGCCTACGGCCTGCTCGGCGCCGCCTTCGGGCTCGGGTTCATCCTCGGTCCGGCGCTCGGCGGAATCTTCGGGTTGATCAGCTATACGGCGCCCATCTGGGTCGCCGCGGCGCTCACGCTGGTGGCGACGGTCATTGCCTGGCTGTGGCTGCCCGAGACGGTGCACCGCGGACAGGCGGCGGGCCGCTCGGCGCTCCGCGTGCTGCCGGAGCTCCTCATGCGTCCGGGCCTGCGCGTGCTGCTCGGCGCCAACCTGCTCTACTGGACGGCGTTCGCGATCTACCAGACCACGTTTGCGCTGTTCGGCGAGATGCGCTTCCACTTCGACCTGACGGAGACCGGGTACTTCCTCGCCGGCTTCGGTCTCATCGGCGTGATCGTGCAGGTGACGATGATCGGCCCGATCGTGAAGCGCTTCAGCGAACGGTGGGTCTTGATCATCGGGCTTTTCTGCGGCGCGCTCGGCATGGCGGCGGCGACGTGGACCTACTCGGTCTGGTGGTTCGCGGTGACGCTGATCCCGGCGGCGCTCGGCGTCGGGTTGTGCAACCCGGCGCTGCTCAGCATGCTGAGCCGTGCCGCGAGCGCCGACGAGCAGGGACGCGTGCAGGGCGCCTCCAGCGCGCTCTCCAGTCTTGGGCGGACGATCGGACCGGTGTGGGGCAATGGCGCGCTGGAGCGGTTCAGCGAAGCGACCGCCTACGAATCAGCCGCGCTCATCCTGGTCCTGGCGGCGGTGTTTGCGTACATCTATCGCCCGTTCAGCGAACCCTCGCGCGACGTGGCCACACCGGTCGGGCGCTGACGCTCAGACATCCAGGCCGACGGCCCGCATGAGCGCCAGCGCGTTGCTCTTCTCGACCACCCCGGGCCGCAGCCGATAATCGAACGTCATCGTCTCGCCCACGAACTGATCCTCGAAGTGCATGTTGGCCACGGCGGCGCCGGCGGCCCGCGTCGACTCCGTCAGCGCCAGATCGTGCGTCGTCACGAGCCCGATCGCCCGGCGATCGATCAGGGAGCGGATGACGGCCTCGGCGCCGATGCGCCGATCGTGGGAGTTGGTGCCGTGGAAGATCTCGTCGAGCAGGAACAGCACGGGGCGTGGGCCCGCGGTGAGATCCACGATCTCGCGGAGCCGGCTGATCTCGGCGAAGAAGCGGGAGCGGCCGGCCTGGAGTGAGTCCTCGATGCGAAGCGTGGCGCCGATGGCGAGCGGCGAGATCGTGAGCGCCCGCGCGCGGACCGGCGCCCCGGCGAGCGCGAGGACGGCGTTGATGCCGACCGTCCGGAGCAAGGTGCTCTTGCCCGACATGTTCGACCCGCTCACGAGAATGGCCTGCGGATCCGCACCGCCGAGCCGAACCGTATTGCGGACGACCTCGCGCGCCGGCAACAGCGGATGGCCGATCTCGTCGCCTTCGAACCGCGAGCCTTCGGGTTCGACCGCCGGAAACGGATCGTCCGGATGCTCGAAGCTGTAGCCGGCGAGCGACAGCAGCGCCTCGAATTCTCCCACCACCGTCAGCCATCGCGGCACGGCCGGACCGGTCCGCGCCCGCCACGCTTCCACCGCGAACGCTATCTGTGTGGTCCAGAGCAGCGCGCTCGCAAAGGGCATGAACATCTCGTTGTCCTTCGAATCGAGCATCGTGACGAGGCGGCCCAGGCGGGCAATCGCGTGTGAGGCCGGTTCTCCGCTGGCGTGAAGCTGCCGTTGAAGCTCGACGACCGGCGGCGTGGTGAATGGTTCGCGCTCCAGGCGGGCGAGGATGCCAGCGAGCCGCGACAAATCTTTTGACGCGTCGTGCAGCTCCGCCGTGACGCGCTCGACGGCTTCGCGGCACGCGCGGGCGAAGACCGACTCGATCACCAGGGTGATGAAGAAGGGCCAGTAACCCCAGCCGAGTTTCCACCAGCCGACCGCCGTGGCGATCGCCGCGAGCGCGAGCAGGAGCGCCACCAGGCGGGCCCCGCGCGAGGTGAGATGCGGCGGGCTTCCAGCCCAGCGCCCGAGGTGATCGGCATCGATCCGGTCCGCCGTCCCGTCGCCGAGCGCGGCGAGGTCCTCCCGCAACTGGACGAACGGCCGAAGCTCTTCGACACACGCCTGACGGCGACCTACCTCATCGGGCCTGGCCGGGGCCAGGAGCCACGAAGCGAGCGTCCGCTCACCGATGGACGTCCGCGCCGCGGACAGCAACTCGAAGAGGGACCCGCGTCCGAACAGGTCCAGGTCGCGGGCGTAGAGGTGTTGATCGTCGAGAAACCGCTCGCCGCTCGCGCCAGTGCCGGCCCACTCGTCGGCGAGCCTGGCCAGCCCGCGTTCGTGGAACGCGATGACGCGGGCGCCCGCGTCGCGCCGGGCGAGCACGCGGTCGTGATGGAAGACAAGGCCTACGAAGGCGCCGATCGGCACCAGGAGCCACCACGGGGAGATCGTGTCCGCGCCAAACGCCCACCACGCCACCAGCACGACCATGGCGGCGACCAGCAGCCGGGTCGTCGCGACGACTCGATCGGTGCGATCGAAGGCCGCGGCGGCCGATCGGTGCTGCGCGAGCCTGGTGGCGTATTCCTCACGGGCCTCTCGCATGCCCAGAAGTCTCTCACACTCGTCCGTTTGACTTCAGGCCCGTGCGCGCCTACTATCCCGGCGATCCGACGGATCACATGATGTCGATGACGACGAGGGCGATCACGGAGAGCACCGAGCCGGCGGCCATCAGCAGCAGGGTTCCCATGCACACGGCATCGACCAGGTCCCAGACCGCCGACGCTTCGTAGTCGCCCGTCCGAAGCTCATGAACGAGGTCCCGCCACACATGGTGTGCCGCGGCCGTCTGCGCGTGTCCCATGATTCTGGCCTCCAACCATCCTCACTGCGCAAGGATGCTGCCAGTCGCGGGCGGCGACGACGCCGCGGAAATGCGCGCGTGCACGTCGGCCACGACTCGCCCGCGTCGCCGCATCGGCGGTGTTGTCCACTCCAAGACACAGCGCCGTCGTCGGCAGGCGACTTGATCCACTCTTTCACGAGGTGTGACATGGCTCTGGCGATCCGGCTCCGGTTTCTTGCGGCATTTCTCGCCATCGCGGTGGCGCTCGGCCTGCCGCTCGCGGCTCACGATGGCGCGCAGCAGCAGGCGTCGCCGGGCTCCGCGCAGGCGGTCGCGGCCAGGAATCTGACGGCTCATGTGCCCGACGGGTTCACGCTCGCGACGGTCGGCGACTGCATCGTGGCGCGGCCGGTCCACGTCGCCAACGACGCGCCGCTCGCCTCGCTCGGACGCCTGCTGCGCGGCAACGACGTGGTGTTCGGGAACTTCGAAGGGTCGGCCTTCGACCTGCGGACGTTCCACGGCTCGCCGCAGGCGGAGTTCGGGGGGCAGTGGCTGCTTGGCAGCCCCGATGTCGTCTCGAGCCTGAAAGCGTTCGGCTTTCAACTCATGTCGCGCGCCAACAATCACACGACCGACTGGGGCGTGGACGGGATGCGGGCGACCGATCATCTGCTGGACGAGGCCGGGATCGTGCACGCGGGGACGGGCGCCAGCCTGTCGGCGGCACGCGCGCCGCGCTACCTCGATACGCCGAACGGCCGAATCGCGCTCGTCGCGATGGCGTCGAGCTTCACGCCACTCTCCCGCGCGATGGACGCACTCGGCGAAGCGCCGGCGCGGCCTGGCGTGGACGCGCTGAGGACGCGCCGAGCCTTCTACGTGACGAGCGAGATGATGAAGACGCTCGTCGCGCTTCGCGACGCGCAACCCGCCGCGTCGCGGCCCGGACCGGAGCCTGGGGCCGCGGCGACACCGGCGGGAGCGCCGCAGACGCTCACGCTCTTCGGTGTCACCTACACGGTGGCCCCGAAAGCGGGTGGCGACACCTACACGATGAACGAGGCCGACGAGGCGGGCATCCTCAAGAGCATTCGCGAAGGAAAAGAGAACGCCGATTTCCTCGTCGCCACGATCCATGCGCACGAACCCGGGAACTGGAGCGACACGCCGCCCGATTTCCTGCCGAAGCTGGCACACGACGCGATCGCCGCCGGCGCCGACGCGTTCGTGACGCACGGCCCGCATCGGCTGCGGGCGATCGAGATTTACAAAGGAAAGCCGATCTTCTACAGCCTGGGCAACTTCTTCTTCGAGGCCGACCAGCAGGAACCGGTCGCCGAGGACATGTACGACTCGTTGAAGCTCGATCCGCGCACGACCACCGATGTCGAGCTGAACGAACATTTCCGCGATCGTTCGTTCAAGGATGCGATCTGGTATCAGAGCGTGATCGCGGTGAGCGAATTTTCCGGCAATCGCCTGGCCCGGCTGAAGCTGTATCCGATCGAGCTCGGCGTCGACGCGCGTGATGCCGACCGCGGGATTCCGCATCCGGCGTCGGCCGCTGCCGCGACGGCGATTCTCCAGCGACTGCAGCAGTTGTCCGAACCGTACGGGACGCACATCACGATCGATCACGGTGTCGGCGTGATCGACGTGCCTCCGGCGTCGACCGGAGCCCGCCGGCGTTGATGTATACTTGAGTCTCGCTCGCCGTGACCACCTTCACCACCGTGCCGACCTCCGCATCGCTGCCGCTCGTGCTGCTCCTGCACGCGGAGCGCGGCGCGCGCGCACAGTACGCGCATCATCTTCACCAGGCAGGCTTCGACGTCATCGAAGCGGAGAACGGGCTGCAGGCGCTCGAGGCCGTGGCCGTGCGGCCGCCCGACGTGCTCGTGATCGATCTCGACATCCCGAGCATCGATGGCCTGGCGTTCTGCCGGCGTCTTCGCAGCGAACCGCGTGCGCGTGTCCCGCTCGTCGTCCTCGCCACGCGCACCTTCGGCGGACCGCCGCTCGAGCGCGAGGCGGACGACGACATGTTGTCGCGGTTGACGAAGCCCTGCCCACCCGAGCGCCTCATCGCAGAGGTGCGCTACCTGGTGGGGATGCGGGAGGAGCGGCACCGGCACGAGAGCGCCGGTCGCGAACGGACACCGGTGAGCAGCCGCCGCATCGCCGCCGAGCCCGTGGCGTTGGACCGGATCCGCGAAGAATTCGTCGATTTGCCCTGCCTGCGCCTCACGATCGAGCAGGCGCAGCGGCTCTGGCACAGGGGCCGGCTCGAGATGGAAGTGCTGCTGGCGTCGCTCGTCGCCGCCGGCGTCCAGCGGCGTGCGACGAGCGGCCACTACGAGCGCGCCGCGGTGCTGCCGGATTCGCGCCTCGCGTCCCTGGCCGCCGCGCCGGGTGCCGCCCGGATGGCCAAGGCCGAGCTGGCATCGGTGCCTGCGAAGCGGCGCCCGGCCGACGGCACCCATTCC
>JANWLS010000092.1 GCA_025450765.1 Vicinamibacterales bacterium
CTGCAGCTCGCCGTTGTTGCGCATCTCGGCGGTCAGCACGCCGACGGTCCCGCCGGAGGCGCCGAGCGGTGCCGCCAGTGCGCCGTGCGTCACCATGTCGCCCGACGCGAACTGCACCTGGCCGGTGAGGAAGGCGACGGCGGTGACGTTGTTGGCGTCACAGGCGATGGTCGGCATGCGCGCGATGGCCTGCTGCGAATAGCCGTGCGTGAGGGCCGCCGTCAGCTCCACGCCGCCCGAGGCGGCCCAGAGGACGACGCCCGAGGCGTCGAGCAGCATGGCGGCCCGTTCGAGCACCATCGGCAGGCCGGCGGGCGAGTCGAGCCGCGCGATTTCGCCGCACAGCCGGGCGGCTGCCTCGACGTCGATGTCGGGAGCCGGCGCCGGCGATCCGTCGGCGATCCTCAGTTCACTCATCGTGTCTCTGGGGGCGGCTGAATCGTCCGGAGACGCCGGGGCTGGCGGCTGTGGCGCGGCATCTGCCCTCGCCGCATGCTCGATGGGGACGAGCGCGATCACCGACAGCATGAGCAGCAGCACGGCGCTGCTGGCCAGCAGCGCCTCGCGGCGTTCGAGGGCCGAGGCCTCGTTGTTGTACTCGGCGAGCTGCCGCGCGCGGGCGTCCTCGACCTGCCGGACGAGATTCGCCGTTCCCTGTTCGCCCTCACTGAAGATGCTGTCGGCGGCGAGCATGGTGTCGCCGATGCGCAGCCCCTTGCGAATGCGGACGTCCATATCGGCGAGCTGCCTGGCCGCCGCGCGGGCCGATTCGGCCGCCGTGCGCGTTTCGGGAAGCGTCGCGGCAGTACGCAGATCCGTGAGATCGGCGTCGAGCGCGGCGAGCGTCTGGCCGACGCGCTCGCTCCAGAAGGAGAGCCCCTGGCCGGGCGCCACGTAGGCGCGCAGCGCGGCCTTGAGCGTGGCCGTTTCTTCCAGGATTTTCTGCGTGGCTTGATCGAAGGCCTGCGCGGCCGCATGGATGCGGCCGATTTGCTGCGCGGTCCGGTAGACGTGATAGGCGGCGCCGAGCGAGGCCAGCACGACGACCACGGCCAGCACGACCCGGACGGTCCGGTGCTTCATCGACTGGAAGTTATAGCACCTTTGGGCTTCAGGATGACGTAGGTGGGGAGCCCCACGGCCTTGAAGCGCTGCATCACCGATTTGGCCGGCTCCTGGTCCGGCTGCTCGGCCTGGAACTTGATCTTCACGTAGCCGGAGAGCGCCGAGGAGACCGCCGGGTCCTCCAGCGTGGTCTTGTCCATCGTGAGGCAGTTCTTGCACCAGGTCGCCCAGAAGTCGATGAGCACCGGCTTCTGCTCACGTGCCGCCGTTTCGAGGCCGCTGGCGAGCGACGGCGTCCAGCCCTCCTCGATCTGCTGCTGCACCGTGGCGGCGACGAGCGTCGGATCGACGAAGCGGTTCGCGAAGAGGCCATATGCCTCGTAGCCATAGTAGGCGGCGAGAGCGAGGATGATCACGCCGAAGGCCTGCTTCACGCGCACCATCCAGACGCCCGGCTTGGGCATCGCGGCGATGCCGGCCCCGGCAATCGGCCACGGCAGCGCCATGCCGATCCCGAGCACGAACGGCAGCGCGAGCGCGATCGTCGTGCCGGCCGCGTAGAGCGTGCTCGAGAAGAGCACCACCTGGATGACGACCGGCGCCACGCACGCGCCGGCGAGCAGCGCCGCCACCGCGCCCATGCTGAACGCCAGGATGAAGGTGCCGCGGCTCGCGGATGGGTTGAATCCGGCTGAAAAGCGTGAGAAGTCGATCGTGAACAGATCGAACATCGCGAGGCCGAGGATCACGAAGACGATGGCGATGATGAGATTGAACCAGGGCGAGGCGTTGATCGTGCCGAACGTGCCGGCCGTGAGAATCACGATGAGGCCGAGCGCGCCGTAGACGATCGCCATCGCGCCGCCGTAGGCCGAGCCGAGCAGGAAGCCTCGGAAACGCGAGCCGCCCTTCGCGCCGGCGCCGATGATCGCGAGGTTGATCGGCACCATCGGCAGGACGCACGGCGTGAGGTTCAGCGCGAGGCCGCCCACCAGGACGAGGAGCAGGATGACGAGTGGGCCGTGACCTTCGAACAGCCCGCGGCTCTTCACCCCGGTTTCCGCATTGTGGACGAACTGCAGGAAATCGCCGCTGCCGAGATACCCGCCGGTGGTGCCGAGCACGGTGAAGTCGTCGAGACGCTTCAGGCCATCCTCAGCGCCCGTGGGGCCTGCGGGCGCCGAAGCGCTCGGAGTCGCCGCGGCGGCCTGTGATGAGGCGCCCGGCTTCTCGCCGTGACCGAAGGCAATCCCGCTGAAGATGTCGGCGTGCTGCGGCGCGAGCGCGACACTCGCCGGCACGACCTTGATCGACAGCGCCGCCTGGGCGGTCGTTGGGATGTAGCACATCTTCGCGTCGCACGCCTGGTAGCGAAGGTGCGCCGGGATGGTGAACGTTCCGGGCTGCAGCGTCCTGGCGAGCTGCAGCTCGACACCGATGACGAAGTTCTGCTCGAAGACCGCGAGCGGCTCGGGAATGCCTTGCTGCTTCAGGTCGGTCGCCGGCGGAAAGACGAT
The DNA here is from genome assembly GCA_025450765.1 of Vicinamibacterales bacterium. Classification (GTDB taxonomy): domain Bacteria; phylum Acidobacteriota; class Vicinamibacteria; order Vicinamibacterales; family CAVVIG01; genus JAGWRA01. Next base: position 2,583 of record JANWLS010000092.1, read on the forward strand.
TTCGCGGACGGTGACGCCCGGGGGCGGATCGAAGGTGAGGACCGTCGGGATGAGCGACGGGTCGCGCGGCTTGTTCGACTGAACGTGGAAGCCGTCGGGCAGCTTCACCTGCAGCGCGGCGCGCACCGTCGTGCCGGCGTGCACGCCGTCGGTGGCCACGAGCGGCGCGATGTCGGCCGGCACGCCGTGGAGCTGCGCATGCACGCCGATTGTGGCCAGGAGGCCGGCGATCAGCGTGACGAGAAGAAGCCGCGTGCGTGTCATTTATCTCGAACAGGAGTGAGCGGAATCACGCCCGGCGGCGGCGGGAGCGACGAAGGATCCACCGCGCCCTTGACCGGCGGCAGGTCCTGGAACAGCACATCCCACTTCCAGCGCTCCGAGGGGTTCGATCCTTCCAGCCAGTTCCTGCGGATGACCGGCCGCGCGAAGGCGATCGTCCCCAGCTCGGCGTACGCCGGATTGCCGGCGAGGCCGCGCGCGATCTCGGCACGAATGTGGGCATCCGTCGTGAGCCCGATGCTGAGACCGAGCGCGCTCGCCAGCTGCAGCAGCACGCGCCAGCCTTCCTGGGCGTCACCCGGCAGCGGAATCGCGCGGGCAGCCGCCTGCACGCGACCCTGCTCATTCGTATAGGACGCGTCCTGCTCGACGAAGGATGCGGCGGGCAGGACGAAGTCGGCGGCCTTCACCAGTTCCGTCAGGAGCACGCCCTGCACGACCAGCATCGGCAGCCGGCCGCTGCGGCGGGCGTCGATGATCCAGCTCACGTCGCCAATGGAGCCGTCTGGGCCCGGATCGATCACGTAAAGGACCGCGACCTTGCCCGCGTCGACCTCGGCGCGCAGGGCCGACACGTCGGCCGGGCCGCTGTTCCCCGCGCCTACCCGGAACCCGAGGTCCTTCGCCCCCTGCACGTTCGGCGCGTCGACCGCCGGCACGGTGAACTTCGTCGTCTCGGGCTGCGACTTGGCCTGGTATCGCCAGCTCATCGTCACGGCGTTCGGGGCGGCGTCGCCCGCGAGTGACTGCGCGATCGAGCCGACGAGGAAGAGCTCCTCGTTCGAGGCGTGCGCCGACACGAGGAAGCGGAAGCCCTCGCGGTTTTCGACAATGTCGAGCTCGTGGCGCATCCGCACGATGAGGTCGTGCCAGGTGACCGCGTTCTGCACGCCATCGCCGCCACGCGCGAGCGGCTTGCGCAGCCGGTCGTCGCTCTCGATCCAGTGATACCCGAAGCGGCCGATGTCGCACATCCAGAACCCGTTCACTGCCGGCTCGAAGCGCGGCGTGAACCGGACGAGGCGCGCACCCTTGGCCCACTCGGGCTTCGCCTTCAGCCAGGCGGTGGTGTTGCAGCCCTTCGCGCACATCGTGCAGATCGTGTCCACCGCTTCCGGGTTGTCCCAGGGCCGCGACTTGAAGCGATAGTCCTTCGTCGTGATGGCGCCGACGGGACAGACATCCATCAGGTTACCCGAGAGGAGCGAGTGGACGCCTTCCTCGCGATAGGTCGCGATCTCGCTGTGGTAGCCGCGCTGGATGATCCCGATCTGTGCGTCGCCGTCGATCTCGCGCATGAAGCGGACGCAGCGGGTGCACAGGATGCACCGGTTGCGATTCAGCATCAGCGTCGGCCCGAAGTCGACGTCCGCCTTCACGCCCTCGCCGTCGAACGTCCGCCGCGGGAACTCCATCCGGCTCTGGTCCGGCCCGAACGTGTAGGAGAAATCCTGGAGCGGGCACTCGCCGCCCTTGTCGCAGACCGGGCAGTCGAGCGGGTGATTGATCAGCAGGAACTCGAGGACGCCGGCGCGCGCTTCCACGACGTCAGGCGTCCGCGTGTGCACGACCATGCCGTCGGTGCAGGCGGTCGAACACGACGTCTGCAGCTTGCCCATCTTCTCGATCTTGACGATGCAGACGCGGCAGGAGCCGTCGACGCTGATGCCGGGGTGGAAGCAGTAATAGGGAACGGTAATCCCGTGCTCGATGGCGGCCTGCAGCACGGTCTTCCCTTTTTCGACCGTGACCGGGTGGCCGTCAATGGTCAGCGTGACGGTATCCATAAGGCTTGATAGCTCGCGTAACTTGATGAAAACAGGGCGTTCAGCGCCGGATCACGACCCGTGAATCCCAGCCCTTCATTCTATCACTATCGCAGAAGATGCTGGGCTCTGCGCGCTACTTCTTGTCGAAGATTCCTAGCGACCCATCGTCCCGATTCAGGTCGACGCCCCTGAACTGGCCGGTGAGCGGGATCCGGAAGTCGGTGACGCGATCGGTGATCGGCATCACGACCTGCTGGGCGGGCTTGTCGCTGTAGGACACCGTGACGGTGACCGGGAGGTCGTACACCAGGCTCCCCTGCTCCTCGGCGTGGATGACCAGTTCGGGGCCGTGCGGGCCGGCGTCGACGCGCGAGGACCAGGTGACGTGCGGGATGCCCGCGTCGTAAATCCAGCGATCGAAGAAGCGCTCGAGCGGCCGGTGCGCAACCGCTTCCATCGACTTCCGCAGGTCGTCGGTCCCGACCTTGTGGAAGCGCGAGCTCAGATAGAAGTGCCGGAGCCCCTCGAAGAAGGTCTGGTCGCCGAGCAGGCGCCGCAGCATGTGCAGCACCATCGCGCCCTTGTCGTACACGAGCGCGCGGTAGACGCGGCCGTCGTTCTTGATGTGCCCGAGCCGATAGCCGAGATAAATCGGGCCCTGGTCGGAGTCCTCGATCGACCACTGTCGGAGCTTGTGGAGGATATTGTCGAACACGTCCTCGCCGCGCCGGTGTTCCGCGTACAGCACCGCGAAGTACTGCGCGAAGCCCTCGCTCAACCACTGTTCGTGATAGTTGGCCGGCCCGATCGCCTGACCCCACCACTGGTGCGCGAGCTCGTGCGCGAGGAAGAACTCGGGGAAGTCTTCAAACGACGCCGGATCGTGCCGCCACGTGAAAGGCGTGGTCGGCAGCGGCTGATTGAGCACGGCGAAATAGCCCGGGCTGTGGCCGCCGGGAAGATTACTCTCGACGAGCGCCACCGTAAAGGTCGGGTACGGGACATCGTGCAGCAGCGACGCGTAGAACGCCGCGATATCGGCAGCCTTGCCCTGGAGCGCCTGTTCCTGCGAGAGCTGGCGCTTGGGCGCCTCGACCGAGAGCTTCAGGCTGTCGTAGTACACGCCGGGCTGGCGTACCGGCGGCGGGTCGTCGCCAATGACCTTGGGGGCCGGCGCCGGGGGCACGCTCACCGTCACCGGATCGGTGGCGAGACTGACGAAGTGGCTCAAGACGCACGCGAGATACCGGAGCGGCTGCGTCGCGGTGAAGACGTACAGCTTGCGCGCGGGCACCGTGTCGGTGGCTGGCAGCGCCACCGGGGAGCCGCTGGCCATCGCACCGCTCGCCACGCACTGATAATCGGGTGGCACCGTGAGGCGCAGCGTGGCGGTGGCGTAGCCGTCGATCGGCGCCTGCGGATACCAGAAGCTCTGATTGCTGTAGAGGAAGCTTGGTTCCGGATCGATCCGCGGGACGTCGTTCGGAACCACCGGGGATTGCCGCGGGAACTGGCCGACAGTAATCGTCTCCCGGGTCGTTTCCTGGGGCGGCACGCGGCCCGCATAGACGATGGTGACGCTGAACTGCGTGTCCTTCGTCACGAACGACGGGAGATTGACGACGATGCTGTTCTGGTTGCGCACGCGGAGGGCGAGCAGCCGGCCGTACTGCTGGCTGAAGACCGAGCGGATTGTGAGCAGATCGGCGAGCTTGAGCGTGAGGTGATTGATCGAGTCGGCGCGCACGCGGATGGTGAGCTGCGTCCGGCCCGCAATCCAGAGACGCGCCGGGTCGAGCGAGGCATCGACGTCGTAATGCTCGACCTCGAACTCCGCGAGATCGTCTTCGTTGTAGAAGCGTCCGCGCGTCGCCAGCTTTTCCTTCGAGGCGTACAACGCGATGTTGTGCTCGTGCTTTCGATCGAACAGGGTGATATCTTCGGGATCCGCGTTCGATCGCGCGTAGGTGAGCGTGCCGAACCGATCGGTGTGCACTTCGGTCAGGAAGTCGCCCGCCGGCGGAAGCAGCGACCAGCTCTCCGGGCTGAACTCGGAGAGATCGAGCGTGAACGACTGCACCAGCTCGGCTTCGAAAAAATCGTTCGCACGCTTCGCGTCGGAGGCATCCACGGCCGCACGCGGCACGAGCGCGCTCGTCTGCAGGTGCGCCTCCAGATCGGCCGGGTTGACGCGCACGAACGCCATGTCGAACGACGTGTCGAGCGTCTCGCCGCCGCAGAAGATCTTCACCTGGCCGCGCTCGGTGGCAGGTGCGGGGCGGAACACCATCTGGCCCCGTCCCATCAACAGCAGCGCCGTTGTTCCTTCACGCGTGGCGGCGGTGAACACCTGTCCCGACGGCAGCTTCAGATCGAAGTCCTCGGCGTGGATCACCAGGTCGTGCGCGTCGAGCTCCTTCGTGACGTCGAGCGCGAGATGGCGAAGACCTTCGACGATGCCGAGCACGTCCTGGCCGACGATCCCCCACTCGGGCTGAGGGGTTGGGCCGCTCGACGATGTCTCACTCGTATCGGGTGAACGCCGACGCAGGTCCAGGCGCCATGTGACCAGCCGCGCTTCGCTGCCGCGCTGGATGAACACGTCTGCCGTCACCCGATAGCCGTTGCCGGGGAGCGTGCCCGCGAGAGGCGAGCGGTCGCGTTCGCGAATGGTGACGTGGGTGACGCCGGGGCCAAGATGCTGCGCGGCGAATTGCTGGGCGGCCGCACGATCGGCGGCATCGGAGACGAGCGCGAGGTAGGCCGCCGGCGTGCCGGTGAGCACCGCCTGCTCGAGCCGGTCGAGCAACGGCCGGAGAGGATCGGCTGGCGCGGGGACCGCCTGTGCTTGCGCCAGGGCGGGCGCGATGCCGACGACGAGCGCGAGCAGCACGGCGAGGGAGGCAACGCGTCGCATGGCGCCCCGGTGCAAAAGGTGGATACCGCTACATTACCTTAGACACCGGGAGGGCGTATATGGTTCGCCGGGGCGAGATCCGTCTTGAATAATTGATTGCAGGCTATCCAGCACTTGTTGAATGTCCGCCTCGGTGTGGGCGGCGTTGACCTGAAAGCGGATCGTTTCGTCGCCTTTTGGGACGACAGGGAATGTCAGGCCGACGACGAGGATGCCGCGATCGAACAGGCCGCGGACCAGCTTCCGCGTGCGATCGGTGTCGCGGACGAGGAGCGGCACCACGGGATGAGGCCCCGGGATCGATTCGAGGCCGAGCTGCTTCAGGCCATCGCGCAGCTGCCGCGTCCGCTCGCCGAGATTCTTCAGCCGGTCGCGGCCTTCCATCCCATCGGCGATGTCCACCGCCTTCACGGCGGCGGCACAGTCGGCGGCGCCGAGCGGGTTCGTATAAATGTACGTGTCGGCCTTCTGTCGCACGGCTTCGATGAGCGCCGGGCTGCCGGCGATGAATCCGCCGTTCACCCCGAACGCCTTGCCGAAGGTGCCGACGAGGATATCGACCGTTGCTCCGCAGTGGTCCTCGGTGCCGCGGCCCGTGGCCCCGTACGCCCCAATGCCGTGCGAGTCATCCATGATCGTCGTCGCGCCGTCGCGGAAGCGGCCGTCGTAGCGGCGCACCAGGTCGGCGATCTCACGAAGCGGCGCGTTGTCGCCGCGCATGCTGAAAATCCCATCGAAGATCACGAGCACGCGGCCGACGTTCGCCGGCACGTGTTCGAGCTGGTGCTCGAGATCCTTCACGTCGTTGTGCCGGTAGATGGCGCGCTGCTCCTTCGGCACGTTCGCGATCCGCATCGCGCGGATGATGCAGTTGTGATTCAGCTCGTCGCCGATCCAGTACGTGTCGGGGCCGCTCAGCGTCATCGACAGGCCGAGCACCGAGGTGTAGGCCGAGTTGAAGATGCGGGCCGCCGGACGTCCGGTGAACGTCGCGATGCGTGTCTCGAGCGCCGTGTGCTCGACCGACGTGCCGTCGATGAACCGCACCGCGCCCGGGCCGGCACCGACGCGACGCGACGATTCGTCCGCCGCCTCGAGCAGGGCGGGATGATTCGACAGCGAGAGGTAGCTGTTCGAATTCATCCGCAGGAATTCCTGTGTGCTGCCGTGCAGCCGGTAGCGCGGTCCGCGCCCCTTCGCCGGCGGAACGTAGCCGGCGATCACGCGTTCGGGGGCCTTCGCCCGTCCTTCTTTGTCGAGCGCCGCGACTTCCTGTTGAAGCGAGGGGTTCAGCTTATCCAGCGACATGCCGGAAACGATATCACGCGGGCCGCTCTGGGTTCCTGCGGCGCCGGCAACGCGTAGACCGCGTCGGTGCCGAAGGTGGCGAGCTGGCGGGCATCGTGCGCAAGGAGCCAGGCTTCGACGGCGGCGCCGCGGCCGTCGCGGTAATAGGCTTCGTGCAGGACGACATAGCGCGTGCCGGAGATGGTGAGCATCGCCCACGCCTTGTC
>JANWLS010000093.1 GCA_025450765.1 Vicinamibacterales bacterium
CATCGAGCTGCGCCTGCGTGCCGTGGCGCACCGCGTGGATGACGACCTGTGGCTGGTCGGTCGCTGAAATGGTGACTCGGCCCGAGAAGGTCTTGAGCTGCAGGGTGCCGCCGTTCTGGAACGGAATGGTCCGATCCACCCGCTCCGTGTTGTCGGCGCGGGCGGCGGCCGGCACGGCGAGCAGCAGGGCGGCGGCCAGGGCCGAGACGACCGAGAGGCGGCTTGCGCGGGGCATGACGGGCTCTCCTTTCTACGGCGGTGTAGACGAGAAGCCGCGCCGAAAAGTTGCCTCTGCCGGTGTTCCGCCCTATAGTTCGACCGTGCCGTATCCCGTCTCGGTGTGTGTCGAACCGCAGCTGACCGGCCGCAACCGGCAGCTCGCGTACCTGATGCTCCTCGAAGACCCGTATCCGCCGTTCGGCGATGCACCCTATCCGGCCGCGATCGAGTTCGTCGATCCGGTTGGCCCGCGCGATCGGCTGACGGTCGCCTTCCGCCTGATCCTCGGGATCCCGCACTTCATCGTGCTCGTCTTTCTGCAAATCGCGTGGACGCTGGTCACCATCGTCGCCTGGTTCCTGATTCTGATCACGGGCAGCTACCCGGACGGGCTCTACGCGTTCGGCGTCGGCGTGCTCAGATGGGAGCTTCGCGTCGAGGCGTACATGTTCCTGCTCGTCGACGAATACCCGCCGTTTTCGCTGGGGTAGTGGCAGGCCGGGGCTACCGCGGGACCTGGCAGAGCACCTCGTCGAGCGCGGTGACGAGCGCCTGTGTGTCAGCGACCCATCCGGCGCTGATCCGGACGCACCCGGCGCAGTCGGCCTCGCGCGACCGGTCCTTCACGTAGATGTGGCGTGCGGCGAGAGCGCCAACGAGCTCCGCGGCGCGGTCGCCGAGCTTGACGAAGACGAAGTTGCCGCCGCTCTTCCAGTACTTGAAACCGAGCCGGTCGCAGGCCGAGTAGATCAGCTGCTTCGATTCGTCGACCTGCCGGAGGTAGTCCTCGAGGTACGCTCTGTCGGCGAGTGCGGCAGGAAGTGCAACCGTGGCGCAGACGTTCACGCTGAACACGGGCAGCGCGCGGATCACCGGCGCCAGCCGGTCCGGGGCGCCGATCAGGCAGCCGATGCGCAGGCCCGCGAGCCCGAACGCCTTCGAGAAGGTGCGCCCGATGATGACGTTCGGGAACGACTCGAGCTCCGCGAGGAACGTTTCCCGCGCGAAGTCGGCGTAGGCCTCGTCGAGGAACACGGTCGCACCGGCCGGCGCCTGCCGCGCGATCGTGCGGATATCCTCTTTCGGAACGAGCTGACCCGTCGGATTGTTCGGGTTCGTGAGGAGCACCAGCCGCGTCGCCGGCGTCATCGCCGCCAGGATCGCCGGCAGCGGAAACGAGTAGTCCGGGCGCGGCGCGACCCGCACCACCTTGCCGCCAGCGACGTCCGTATCGAGCCGGTAGATCTCGAAGGTCGGCTCGGGAATGATGACTTCCGGCGCCACGCCGCCCGGCGTGCTCCGAAGGCTCGCCACGCAGAGCGCCATGATGCCCTCGTCGAGCCCGTTCGTGAACGCGACGCGCTCGGTCGGCACGCCGAGGTACGCGGCGCCCACCCGCTCCATCTCGGCATAGGCCGGATAGAACCCCACCCGCTCGCGCGCCATCCGGCTGATGGCATCGAGCACGCGCGGCGAGCAGCCGCCCGTGTTCTCGTTCTGGTGCAGGCGAAGGCCGTCGAACAGCTCCGCGGGACGCAGGGGATTCACGCTCATGGGATTATCTTAACGTCTCCGCGCGCTCCGCGTCTCCGCGTGCGTGTCCCGCCTTGTCCTCCGCGCCTCCGCGTGGGCCCCGTGCGGCTGCTCCCGTGCGATCATCACCTCGGTCGACTTCACCACCGCCAGCGCCTCGTCGCCACGCTTCAGCCTGAGCTCGTCGACGGCGTCGCGCGTGATGATCGACGTCAGGTGCTGATCGCCGATCCGGAGCCGCACCTGCGCCAGCAACCCGCTCACGCGGATTTCCTCGACGATGGCGCGAAGCTGGTTGCGGCCGCTGAGCGACGCGATGACCGGGACGACGGCGGGCGAGCGGCGCCGGGTCGCGGCCTTCTTTTCCGGCGCGGCCGCGTCCGATCCGCCGGCGAGCAGCCGCTCGATCTCGGACTCCTCGATCCGATGGTGCCCGCCCGCCGTCCTCGTCGTCCGGACCGTGCCCTTGTAGATCCACTGCTTGAGCGTCGAGTAGCTGATCCCGAGACGATCGGCCGCGTCGGTGACGGTTAAGCGCACAAGCTGCGGTCCTGTTCTCCGCGGTCTCCGCGTCTCCGCGTGATCAAAACACGACCTGCCACTGCGCCAGCAGCTTCTGGTGTTCGTCCGGGCTCGAGGGCGCATCGACCCACAGGTAGTCGATCATGACCTTGTTCAGGCCGCGGATGTAGTAGGTGACGCCCGCCAGCCATTCGCGCGTCCGGTCGTCATCGCGTGACGTATTCGGCGTGAAGCATTCGTAGCGGCCCACCACCTGAACCGACCGCGCGTGCACGAAGGCCGCCGGCATCACGTACCAGCCGCGTCCGATCACCTCCGCCTGTGGCACCCCGTTGTCCTGCTGGAAGGTGTCGCGCAGGAGCTCCGCGTCGAGCCGCCACGGACCGGCGAGCCACTGCGCGTCCAGGCTCAGGCCGCGGCTCCGGCCCGTGAACAGGTTGTCGGCCGCGGACGTGGCCGGTGTCGAGTCGAGCCCGAAGTCGGCCGATTCGCCCAACTGCCGATCCGTGGCCCAGTAGCCGGCTGCGCTCACGCGCACCGAGCCGGATCGAGCGCCTCGCCAGGCGAGCGCGGATCCGTGCAGCGTGTACAGGAACTTGCCGTTGTCGCTGATCGTGACGTTGCGGCCGTTCCCGTTGAAGAGGCCGGCCGAATAACTCAGGCGCCTGCCGGCCACCTCGCCGGCGACCTGCGCGCCGATCTGGCGATTGAGCGTGAGGCGATCGGTGGCGAGCGTCCGCTCGACCGTGATCAGGTTCGTGCTCGGCGTGAGCCACTCTTCGCCGAAGCCGGCCTTGAACTGTCCGACGCGGACGTGCGCGGGAGCGAACCGGGTCCACTCGACGTAGCCATCGGTCAAGCTGGCCTTGATGCTGGTGGCCGAGCCGAGGCCGCCCGCAAAGTCACCCTGCAGCTTGTAGGTGATCGACGGCAGCGCCTTCCCGCCCACGGTGACGCGGGCGCGCCGAAGAAAGATGCGATCCGAGGAGGGAAACCGGGTATCCCCCTGTGCGCCGGCGTCCAACTCCGGCTGAAGATAGCCGCCGACGGCGATCGTGGGGGTGAAGGCTTTTGGGGCCGGGGCGGTTGTCTGCGCCGTCGTGATCTGTGGGACGGCCAGGGCCAGGACGCCGGCCAGCAGGGTCGATGTGAGTCGTGTCGTCATGTCGTGTACAGGAATCGTATCAAATCGCCTCGACGAATAACCGTAAATCGTCGTAGACTGAGCAAGCCATGCGCCTCGCCGTCCTCCTGCTCGCCGTCCTCGCCGCTGCGGCTCCGTCGCCAGCTCCTTCGGCGGTGCTGGTGTCGGCCGCTGCGAGCCTGACCGACGCCATGACCGCGATTGCGAAAGGCTACGAGCAGGCGACCGGTGTTCACGTGACGCTGAACGTCGGCGCCTCGAGCGCGCTCGCGCGGCAAATCACGAACGGCGCGCCCGTCGATGTCTTCGTGAGCGCAGACGAGGCGCAGATGAACCTGGTCGCGCGAGCCGGGTTGGTGCAGCCCGGAACCCGCGTCGACCTGCTCTCCAACCAGCTCGTCGTCGTCATGCCGAAATCGGAGGCCCATCCACTCGGATCGGCCCGGGATCTGGCGGCCCCGGCGATCCATCGCCTCGCCATGGCCGATCCGGGCGCCGTGCCCGCCGGCGTCTATGCGAAAGCATATCTGGAATCGCAGGGGCTCTGGTCTGCGATCCAGCCGAAGGTGGTGCCGACGCTCGACGTGCGGGCGGCGCTCGCGGCGGTCGACAGCGGGAACGTCGACGCGGCGTTCGTCTACCGGACCGACGCGGCGCTCTCGTCGCGATCGACGATCGTGTTCGCGGTGCCGCGCGATCGCGGGCCGAAGATCGTGTATCCGGCCGCCGTCGTCAAGGATGCCCCGCATCCCGAGGCCGCGCGGCGGTTTCTGGCCTATCTCCGCGGCGCCGAGGCTCGCGCCCGCTTCGAACAATTCGGATTCGTGGTGCCCGGCGATGGGCGGTGAGATCTGGCAGATCACCTGGTTCACCGTGCTGGCCGCGATCGGCGCGACCCTCGTGATGCTTCCGCCCGGCATCGCCCTCGCCTGGCTGCTCGCCCGCAAACAGTTTCCCGGTAAGAGCCTGCTCGACACCGTGGCGTCGCTCCCGCTGGTGATGCCCGCGACGGCGACCGGTCTGATTCTGCTGTATCTCTTCGGCCGATACGGACCCATTGGCGGTCTGCTGGCCCCGCTCGGCGTGAACGTCGTCTTCACGCGGGTGGCCGTGGTTCTCGCGATGGCCTCGATGGGATTTCCATTGCTCGTGCGGACGGCGCGGAGTGGCTTCGAGGAGGTGCGGCCGCGCTACGAACAGCTGGCGGCGACGCTCGGCGCCGGTCCGTGGCGGATCTTCTTCACCGTGACGCTGCCGCTGGCCGGCCGGACGGTCCTCGCAGGGACGCTGCTCGCGCTGTCGCGTGGCATCGGCGAGTTCGGCGCCACGATTGTCATCGCCGGCAACATTCCGGGCCGCACGCGCACGCTCGCGCTCGGCATCTTCAACGCCATCGAGGTCGGCCACGATCGCGAGGCGATGCTCCTGCTGTTCGTCTCGGTCGCCATCGCCTTCGTCCTCATCTCCCTCTCCAACCGCCTCATTCATCGTCCGGCCACCGAGGCGCGGACCTGAGCCGGGCGCCGTGCCCATCGCCATCACGCTCGACGTCACGCTGCGCCAGGGGAGCTTCGTCCTCGATGTGCACGAGCACCTCGAGACCGACGTGCTCGCGCTCGTCGGTCATTCGGGCGCCGGCAAGACGTCGGTGATCGAGGCGATCGCGGGTCTCCGGACGCCGGACGCCGGCGAGATTCGCGTCGGCGATCGCGTGCTCTTTTCCTCGGCGCGTGCGATTGACCTTCGTGCGCGCGAGCGCCGGATCGGCTACGTGCCGCAGGACGCCCTGCTCTTTCCGCATCTCGATGTGCGGCACAACATCCTGTACGGCGTGCGAAAAGGTGAGGGGCTGGCGCTCGATCGGGTCCTGGCCATGCTCGAGATCGGCGCGCTCGTCGATCGGCGGATCGACCGCCTGTCGGGCGGCGAGCGGCAGCGTGTGGCGATCGCCCGCGCCTTGATGGCGTCGCCGTCGCTGCTCCTGCTCGACGAACCGTTCGCCGGCCTCGATCCGTCCCTTCGCGAGCGGATCCTGCCTTATCTCCGCCGCGTTCGCGACGATCTCGGCATTCCGATGATCTGTGTCAGTCATGAGCCGGCACTCGTCGAAGCGCTCGCCGACCACGTGCTGGCGCTCGATCGGGGACGTGCCGTTTTCAGCGGCCCGCCCGGCCGCGCCAGTGTATAGTGCCGCCATGCACACGCGACTTGCGGCAGGACTGTTGGCGGTTGTGGCGGCGGCCGGACTGCAGGCAACCGTCGGACGCGCACAGGCGCCGGCTCCCACGGAAGCCACCCAGCCCCGGGCACTGGCGGGGCGCACGCAAGCCCGTTCGATGGTGATCTCCAATCTGGGGATTGTCGCGGCGAGCCAGACGCTCGCGGCGCAGGCGGGCGCCCAGATCCTGGCGGAAGGGGGCTCGGCGGCCGACGCGGCGATCGCGGCGAACATCGCCCTCGGTGTTGTCGAACCGATGATGAACGGGATGGGCGGCGACCTGTTCGCCATCGACTGGAACGCGAAGACGGGCGCGATCACCGGACTGAACTCGAGCGGGTGGGCGCCGGAGCAGATGACGCCGGCCTTTCTGAAATCCAAGGGCTACAAGGACATGCCTGGCGGCGGCATCTATTCGGTGACCGTCCCGGGCGCAGTGCGCGGCTGGGAAGCGCTGCACGCCAAGTTCGGCAAGCTGCCGTGGAAGGCGCTCTTTCAGCCGGCGATTTACTACGCCACGCACGGCTATCCGGTCACCGAGTGGATCGCGGAAGAGTGGCAGGCCTCCCAGCGCAAGCTCGAACGCGACCCGGCGGCGAAGGCGGAATTCATGCCGGAGGGCCACACGCCGCGGGTGGGTGAGGTGTTCCGCAACCCGAGCTACGCAAAAGCGCTCGAACTGGTCGCGGAGAAGGGTCCCGCGGCCGTGTACAGCGGCGAAATCGCGCAGGCGATCCTCGCAACGGAGAAGCGGCTCGGCGGCGTGATGACCGCGGAGGACCTGGCCGACTACCGGCCCGAATGGGTGACGCCGATCTCGACCACCTACAACGGCTGGCAGGTGTACGAGCTGCCGCCGAACACGCAGGGCATGGGCGCGCTGGAGATGCTCAACATCTTCGCGCATTTCCCGCTGGCGCAGTGGGGCTTTGCGGATCCGCGGAGCTTCTACGTGAAAACCGAGGCCCAGAAGCTCGCCTACGCCGACCTGCGCGCCTACGATGGCGACCCGCGGCAGGCGAAAATTCCGGTGACGGGCATCATCTCGAAAGCGTACGGCGAGCAGCGCGCGGCCAGCATCAACATGGATCAGGCGAGTTGCGCCACGCCTCCGGGTGATGCGGCACGCTTCAACAGCGACACCATCTATCTGAGCGCCGTGGACGCGGACGGCAACATCGTCTCGCTGATTCAGAGCCTCTATTCCGAATTTGGCTCAGGCGTGGTCGTACCCGAATACGGAATCACGCTGCAGAATCGCGGCGCCCTCTTCGTGCTGACACCAGGGCATCCCGACGTGTTGGCGCCGCACAAGCGGCCGTTCCACACGCTCATTCCCGCCTTCATGCAGAAGGGCGACGAGCACATCGGCTTCGGCATCATGGGCGGCCTGAACCAGGCGCAGGCACACGCGCAGTATGTGAGCGACATCGCCGACGATGGGATGGATATTCAGGCGGCGATGGAAGCCCCGCGGTTCACCAACCCCAGTTTCGGCGGCTGCACGTTCCAGGTGGAGAACCGGATTCCGCAGACGGTGAGGGACGCGCTCGAGACGAAGGGCGACAAGCTGCGGCTGGTGAACGCTTATTCCGACCACATGGGCGGCGGCCAGGCCGTGATGCACAACTCGGCGACCGGCGTGAACTATGGGGCCAGCGACCCGCGCAAGGATGGTGAGGCCGTGCCGCAGCCGCCGGCGCTCGCTGGCAAAGGGAGTGGAAAGTGAAGAAGCTTCTGGCCGGATTCGTCATCGCGCTCAGCCCGTTCGCCGGCGCGTCCGTCGTGATGGCGCAGCGACCCGCTGAGCAGGCGGTCCTGAAGCCGGTTCACGCATTCTTCGCCGGCATGTCGGCGCGCGACGCCGCCGCCATCAAGCAGACGACCGTCCCCGGCGGGACAATGGTCCTCATGCGGGACGGCAAGCCGGTCCAGATGACGTTCACCGATTTTGCCGACCGGATCGGAAAGCCGGGGACGACGAAGATCGAAGAGCGGATCCACGATCCGCTCATTCGCATCGACCACGACCTCGCCATCGTCTGGGCGCCATTCGACTTCTACGTCGATGGCAAGGTCGATCACTGCGGAACCGATCTCTTCGTGCTCGCGCACCAGGAGGACGGCTGGCAGATCGCGAGCGTGGCCGATACGAGCCGCAACACCTGCGCCGCCACACCTCATCACTGAAAGACCACGCGGCTGCCAGAGGACTCACGACTCGGGTCCAATGCCCTGTCGCTACTGCCCGCGCAGCAGCGAGCTGACGATGCCGCCGACCACTCCGCCAGCGGCGCCGCTCTCGACGTTTTGCACCTGTGGCAGGTACTCCGCAATCGCGTGAGCGAGCTTCGAGATCGGCAGCGTCTGCAGCCACACCCGGCCCGGTCCGGTCAGCGCGGCGAGGAAGATGCCGTCCCCACCGAAAATCTTGTTCTTGATGCCCGGAACGGTCGTGATCTGAAACGACACGTTCGATTCGAAGGCGCCGACGTGGCCGGGATGGACGCGAAGGGTCTCTCCCGGCTGCAGATCTTTGATCACCAACTCACCGGACAGCTCGAGCCACGCCGTGCCTTCACCGCTCAGATGCTGCAGCAGGAAGCCGTCGCCGCCAAAGATGCCGGCGCCCAGCGACTGTTGAAAGCCGACACCGAGCTGGATCTTCGGCGTGCCGCAGAGGAATCCGTGTCGATGAATCATGTACTCACGACCCGCGCCGACGTCGACCGGCACGATGTGCCCGGGCAGCTTCGTGGCGAATGCCAGTTCGCCCGCTGCGCCGGTGGAGCGGTACTCCGTCATGAAGAGCGTGCTCCCGCCGGCCACCCGCTTGATGGCGCCCAGAAGTCCGCCGCCTCCACCGAGTTGCGTGTGCGTCGTGAGCTGGATCGCGCTGCTCATCCAGGAGAGCTCTCCCGCCTCGGAAATGATGGATTCGTTGGCCTCCAGCGCGAATTCGAGAACGGGCATGGTCGTGCCGACGATGCGACTCTGCATGGCAGACTCCCTGAATTGGATTGAGGTGCCGGTGGTTTCCGCCTGAGGAGTATACCCCTCGCGGCGCCGCACCGCGTCTCGCCAATTGACGCGCGGATGTCACAATGTGGGGCGTGACACAGAACATCTATGACGAGGATGGGTTTTTCGCCGGCTACAGCCAGCTGCCACGTTCACGGCGCGGGCTGGAAGGGGCGCCGGAATGGCAATCGCTCCGCGCGATGCTGCCCGAGGAGATGGCTGGACTGCGCGTGCTCGACCTCGGATGTGGATTCGGCTGGTTCTGTCGGTGGGCGCTGGATCGGGGCGCGCGATCCGTCACGGGCATCGACGTCTCGAAAAAGATGCTGGCGCGGGCGCAGCAGGAAAGCGATCCCGCGATCCGGTACATCGAAGCCGATCTCGATTCTCTGACGATCGCCCACGCGTCGGCCGATCTGATCTATTCCTCGCTCGCGTTTCACTATGTGACGAATCTCGAGGCACTCGTGGTGCAGATCGCCGGCGCGCTGCCGCGAGGCGGGCAACTCGTCTTCTCGGTCGAGCATCCAATGGTCACGGCGCCGCTTCACCAGGGCTGGTCCGAAGACAGCGAAGGTGCGAAGGCGTGGCCGGTCAATCATTATCTGGAAGACGGCCCGCGCACGACGAACTGGCTCGCACCTCGCGTCGTCAAGCAGCACCGCAGCATGGCCACCTACCTCAACATGCTGTTACGCCACGCGTTCACGCTGACGCATCTGGAGGAGTGGGGACCGACCGAGGCGCAGTCGGCCGAGGACTCATCGCTGCTGGACGAACGGCACCGTCCGACCTTTCTTCTCGTTTCCACCGTCCGCCGCTAGCCTCCTCGCCTCTTTATATGGTCGATCTCGATCGGCGGCAGCGGCCCGGCAGGTTCGAACCCGAAGACCTTGCCGTAGAAGTAACACTCCCCCTCGAGACAACGAATGATGGTGTCCGCCTTGCGGAACCCGTGCTGTTCGCCTTCGAACGCGAGGTAGGCGACTGGTCGTCCCTTCCGGCGAACGGCATCGGCCATCCGCTCGGACTGCGCGGGCGGCACCACCTTGTCTTCGAGGCCCTGGAACAGGATGAGCGCGCACGAGAGGCGATCGATGAAGTGGATCGGCGACCGCTCCCGATACAGCGCCTTCATCGCCGGGTACGGGCCGATGAGCGTGTCGAGATAATGCGACTCGAACTTGTGCGTGTCATTCGTCAGCGCCTCGAGGTCGCTCACGCCGTAGTAGCTGGCGCCGGCGCCGAACACGCCCGGATGAAACGTCAGCGCGGCCAGCGTGGTGTAGCCGCCAGCGCTGCCACCCCGGATGATCAGTCGATCGGGGTCGGCCTTGCCCTGCTCGACGAGATACGTCGCCGCGTTGATGCTGTCGTCAATATCGACAATTCCCCAGCGCGAGTTGAGCCGCTCCCGATACCCACGCCCGTAGCCGGAGCTGCCGCCGTAGTTCACGTCGACCACGGCGAATCCTCGCGTCGTCCAGTACTGCACCTGGAGATCGAATGCCGCCCTGGCCTGGGTGGTCGGGCCCCCGTGGCTGATGACGATGAGCGGCGGACGGTCGGAGGCGGGGGCGCTGAAGTCGCCGTTGGCGGGCGGATAGTGAAACGCGTGCGCCGTGAGGCCGCCGTCGGTTGGAAATTCGATCGCCTCGGGAACGGAGATGTGCCGGCGATCGAGCGTCATCGTGGCGGCCGAGCGCAGAACCTCGGTGCGACTCGTCTCCAGGTTGGTGCGCACGAGGCTCGGCGCCGTCTCGGGCGATGCCGCGATGTAGACGGCGTGCGTCGGTGTGGCCGTGAGCCACTCGAGCGGCGCGAGGTCCGTCTGGAGATCGGCCAGGCGCCCGGCATCGAGATCGATCGTCGCGAGCGACCAGCGGCCGCGCCGGGCGTAGCTGACGACGAGGCGGCGGGGATCCGCGAAGGCCCACGTCGCCCAGCCGAAGAGCCACTGCGGCCTGCCGAATTCCGCCTGGTCGAGCGGATGGCGGAGGGCCGGTGTCGGCTCGGTGTTCACGCCCTGAACATCGCTGCGGTAGATCGCCCACCATCCCGTGCGGTCGCTGGCGAAGTAGAGCGCGCCGTCGGGCGACCACCCGGGCTGAAAGATCGATTCGTGCGGTCCGCCGGCGACGCGCTCGGGCTCGCTGAGCGTGCCCGCATCCGTCACCGTCGCGATCCACAGTTCAGTGCCGTCCCACGGCATCCGCGGATGGCGCCACGACAGCCAGGCGAGCCGCGATCCGTCCGGGCTCAACCGCGGTGTCGAGTAGAAGTCGTCTCCGGAGGCGATCACGTCGCCCGCGTTCGGGCTCCCGTCGAGCCGGATCGAGACGAGCGTCGTGAGCGGCTCCTGCCCTCCGTTCGAATGATCCTCGCGGACGCAGACGAGGCGTCGCCGCCGCTCGTCGATCGTGGCGTCCGCGTAGAACCAGCGTCCTTCCGGCGTGATCGCCGACCCGTCCCTGTAAATCCGCTGATCGCTGAAGTTGGAGTAGTAGACGGCCCCCTTCGAGACGATGAAGGCGCCGCCGCCGTACTCGTGGACACGTGTGCGGACGTTGTGATCGCGCGGCGTGACGTCGGTCACCGTGCCGTCGGCGCTGCGCTTCACCAGCACATTGCGGCCGCCCTCGTGCGGGCGGCCTTCGAGCCAGTAGATGTCATTCCCGTCCAGCGCGGGAAAGCCGAGCCGAAGCCCCTGCGCGGCGACGGTCTGCGCGGAGAGAGGAGACGTCCAGGCGCCGAACGGGGCGACGGTGGTCACCGTGCCGCTACTTCCGGCGCGCCAGCACGCCGCCGTAGGCCTGCTTCAGGAACGACTCAGGATTCTTGACGTTCAGTGTCGCGTCGAACTCGCGCGTCGGCGCCGCCGCGATCACCGCCTCGATCGGATCGCCCTGCTTCGCATGGCGCTCGAGGCGATCGTTGATCGTGGTCCACATCTCCCGGATGCCGCGCATGTCGACGCGCGTCACCGAGGCCGGGCCGTGTCCCGGGATGATCTTCGTGCCATCCTCGATCCGCTGGTCCATCTCCCCGAGCGACTCCGCCATGCGCGCGAGCGATCCGCCGACGGTGTAGTCGATCACCGGGTATCGTCCGGCCCACAAGAGATCGCCGGCGTGGAGCACGTTCGAGTCCGGCAGCATGAAGTACGCATCGCCGTCCGTGTGCGCCAGCGGCGTGTGCGTGTACTCGAGGCTGTCGCGCCCGAACGTCGCCTTGCCGCCCTGGGTGAACGTCTCGCTCGGCCAGCCCTCCTTCTTCAACGGATCCATCGTCCGGCCCATCGCCGGATCGTCGAAGCGGATGCGGAGACGCTTCGCCGCGTTCTCGTGCGCGACGATGCGGATGTGGGCGGCGCCGAGGGATTCGTTGCTGCCGGTGTGATCGAAGTGGTAGTGCGTGTTGTAGAGGACCTGCACGCGGCGAGGATCGACGCCTGCGACGGAGCGTGCCAGATCGGCCGCTCGATTCGCGTAGCCGCCATCGATCATCAGGAGCCCGTCCGGCCCGGCGACGATCGCGACGTTTCCTCCGTCACCGCCGAACACCGTGACGCGATCGGTGAGGCGCGTGGCGACGATCGGCGGGGTGGGCGCCGCCTGGGCGAAGACGCGCGGAGCCATGCCGGCGGCCGCGATTCCACCGAGGGTGGTCCACAGGAATTCCCGACGACTGGCTTCGTGCATCCGACACCTCCTCGACAGGGCTGGCAGATTATACTTGTGGTCCAATTTTTCCAGGAGTGCGAGCCCATGAAGACATTGTCGAGCGTAGCTGGATTGGCGTTGCTGGTCGCCGCGGCGGGCTCCGTGCCGGCGGCCCAGGGTCAGCGCCCGGGTTTCACCCTCACGACCACGGCCTTTCAGGACGGTGGCGTCATTCCGGCGAAGTACACACAGTCGGTGAAGAACCCGGCGTCGCCGAAGCTCGAGTGGTCGCACGCGCCCGAGGGGACGCAGAGCTTTGCCCTGCTGATGCACGATCCCGACGTGGCGCGGGACAAGAAGTACCAGGACGTCCTGCACTGGTTCATCTTCAACATCCCGGCGAGTGCGACGGGCCTGCCCGAGGGCGTCCCGAACGAGCCGACGCTGTCCGATGGTGCCATCCAGATCAAGAACCAGGGCGGCGTCCCCGGCTATCGCGGTCCGGGCGCGCCGGCCGCTGGCCCGTACCATCACTACACGCTGGAGCTCTTCGCACTCGATACGAAGCTCGATCTCGGGGCGGACGCGACGCGCGACCAGGTGATGCAGGCGATCGACGGCCACATTCTCGGGAAGGCGGTGCTGGTGGGGCGCTTCCACCGGTAGATCACGCGGAGGCGCGGAGGACGCGAAGGGGTCTTCGCGATGCCGACGCGCCTCCCGCGCGCAGCTCTTATTGCGGGGTCCGCTGATAGCGGGTCATCCGGGATTCGTCCGCCGCGACCTTCTTCACGAGATCGGCCACGGCCGCGTGCAGCGCCTTGCCGATCGGCGAATTGTCGAAGGCGACGCCGCCCGTCGAGAGATCGCCCAGGCTCGTGCTCACGTCGGCGCCGACGTGCGTGTCCGACGCGTGGCCCGTCACGCGGAGGCTGTCCATCTGCTTGCCGCTGGTCGTGTCGTACAGATCCCCCTGCAGCAGCACCTCAGCCTTCACCGAATGCGAGCTCCCTCCGAGGTGGATGCCGCCAAACGTCGGGCCGCTCACGGTGTGGTCGGATTCATCCGACGAGGCGCTGAGGACCGTGCCGAGCACCACCACGTCGACGTTCTGCGCGCGACCGATGGTCACTGCGTGGTCGGCGTCGACGCTCGATGGGTCGGTGCCCGGCTCGAGCCGCAGCACCCGCCCCTGCAGGTCGGTGGCATGGGCCAGCTCCGCCTGCACGGCCCGCGAAAGCGCCGCGGCCAGGTCCTCGCCGCCCGATCCCGTGTCGTCGACGAACGGCAGCACGCCGATCTTGTATTGATATTTGAAGCTCGATAGCGGCGAGGCCTGCTGCCGTGCGGCCGCGCCTCCGCCGAACATGACCACGGCGAGTACCGCCGCTCCCATGGCTCCTCGCGCGAACGACGTTTTCTGATCGGTCATCGCCGCTGCTCCGTCACCGGTCCGGTCACCCGATGGGCGACCCAGTTGTACTCATATTCCTGCCAGGCGGCGACGCCGTTGCGGTGCGTCCCGGCTGCATGGAATTTCACGATGGGCACATTGGCCGGCGCCTTCCCGGGCGCGCCCGGCGCGGCGCCGGAAGCCTGCACGTCCCCCGCCTCGTCGAGAAAGGGCGAGAACGCCGGGAAGTGTCCCTGGTCGGACTGGAAATTCACCATGTATTCAATCGTCAACTGACTGGGCCCTCCTGAGAGGTCGCCCATCGTGAGATACAGTTTCGGCGTCCCGCCGCTCACGTCGAGGTGACCGTCGATCGTGAACTGCCGCTCGGCCTGGGGCGACTTGTTCGGCCCATCCACGAGACCGCGGTACCAGTAGGTGACCTGCGTCACCCCGGGAATGCTGAGCATGAGGCCGGGCGCCGCGCCGAGTGCGGCAGCGGCCGGGCCGTCCACGATGGCCGGGGCGATCGCGGCGATACCGGCGTCCGTGAAGCGCTCCTTCATCTGATTGACGAACTGGTCCAGCGTGGCGGGACCCACCTGGCTGCAGGACTGTTCCTCGCGCTTCTCGGTTTCGTTCAGTTTTTCCAGCGATTCCTTGACCGCATCATTCAGGGCGTCGAGCAACTGTTCTTCGGTCTTCTGCCCGATCGCTTTCGCGGCGCTCTCCACCTCGCGCTCGACCGGGGGACTCCAGATAATCGAGCAGGGGACGCCCGCTACCGCGGTGAGGCCGAACAAGGCGCCAGGCGCGGTCACGCTTTGGCGCCCGGTGCACCGATCCATGATGGTCTTCAGCGCCAGCGCACGGCTGTCCTTCGACTCGCCCATCTCGTCGAAGGTGCTCACGAGCTGACGGTCGATCTCGCTTTGCGCTTCGGGTGTGATGATGCGCCCCTCGGCCGCCGAGTACTCCGGGGTGCCCGTGACCGGCGTCTCCACGGAGCTGACGTCCTCGGCGAGCGACTCCATGTCGTCCGCCAGGTGGCTCTCCGTTTCCGTCGCCTCCCGGTTGAAGGAGCTGATCGCCGCGGTCCCCAGCTCGTTGGCAAAGCGATAAATCGCCGGAAGCTGCGCCATCAGGTTGATCGACTCGTTCGCCTGCTTCGTGAGCGCCGAGAGACCGCACAGGTTGGGCACCAGGTTGTACACAATGCCGCCCCGCCCGGTGACGTGGCCGGCGGTGTCAATGGTGAAGGCGAAGTGCGTCACGTGCTGGACGATGAGCTCCATCACCGTTCCGTCGATCCCTTCGCGTGAGGCGAGCGGATCGGTGGCGCCATGCGTCATCTGTGAGACGAACTGCGCGCGCGACTGCCGGAAGCGCGTCTCATCGCTCCACCCGTTGCCGACCCAGTCGCCCACGTACGCCGCGTAGGGATTCGTCTTCGTTGGATTGTCCGGCTGGGGGCTCCCGCCGTTGGGCTGCGGTTTGGGTGACGGCGACGGCGTCTCGCTCGATCCATTCGCGGCCGGCGCACCACCGGTTCCGGGATTGCCGCCGGAACCCGTGCCGCGACCAGACCCTGAGCCGCTGCCGGAGCCGCCGCTGCCGCCGGATCCGCCATTCGAACTATTGTTGCCGCTGGCCGACGGACGCCGCGCCCAGGTCGAGGTACCGGATCCGCTCGAAAACACTTTGAAGGGCAGCGTGAGCGTGTCTCCTGCGAGCGTGAACGGCGCGCCGGACACCGACCTGCCGATGGCCGGCAGTTGCAGGGTGATCCGATTGCCGGCGATCGAGCACGGACCACTGTCCGTCAG
>JANWLS010000094.1 GCA_025450765.1 Vicinamibacterales bacterium
CGCTCCGGCCGCTCATCGTCAGCCGGATGGATCCGGAGAACGATCCACGGAGGGCCCGTCCGCTCCTGGCGAGGGGCGGCTTAGCCGACGCGCCGGCCGGCAGCTTCATCTTCACGCTGGAGGGATCGCTCGTCGGCATGGTGATTGATGACGAAGGGCTGCGGCTCGTCGTGCCGCTCCAGTCGCTGGAGCAGTCGGTCAAGCGCCTCACCGAGGGCCCGCTCCCGGTGCCGGGCGAGCTCGGGATCAGCGTGCAGCCGCTCACGCCGGCCCTTGCGCAGGCGACCGGCGCGCACCAGGGCCTGGTCGTGGCGAAGGTCGACCCGGACGGTCCGGCCGGATCGGTCCTGCAGTTCGGCGACGTGGTTCAGTCGATCAACGGAGAGCCGACGTATTCGGTGGAAGCCTACGAGCACAGTCTGTCGCTCGTCGCCGCCGGCGATGCCGTCAAGCTCGCCATCATCCGGCAGGGGCAGCCGAGCACCGTGCAGGTGACGGCGCAACCACAGCCGCCGCCTGCGCTACCGGCCGCGACGCCCGCGAGCGCGCTCGGGCTCACGCTGCGCTCCCTGCCGCAGATCGGCGCGCAGATCATCCGGGTGCTGCCCGATTCGGTCGCGGCTGCGGCAGGACTCGATACCGGCGATCTGATCACGCGGATGGCCGACGTCGAGGCCCCAACCGCCGCACAGGTTCAGCACGCGTTCGCGACGGCCGCGTCAGGCGCGCATCTGCTCGTTGGCATCGAACGAGAGGGTCGCCCGCTCGTCATGGTGCTGGCCAAGCCATGACCCCGGGCGAATTGGGCCGCGGCGATCCGCTCGACCGCGCCGTTCCACGCCGGCGCGGTCCGGCCGGCCTCGGCCGCCTCGATTTCCTGCTGCGGACACGCGGCGCGCTCGGCCTCACCGCCACGGCCGTGCCCGCGCTCTTCTTCGTTCCGCTCGGCATCGTGCTCGGGCCGCACGTGCTCGACGTCCTCAGCCTCAACACGCTCGCCCACCTCGACGCGGTGGTCTCGGTGGCACTCGCCACGCTCGGCATCTTCGTGGGCCTCGCGCTCGATCTGCGGTCGCCCCGCGAGCGGCGGCTGTTCTGGGCGGCCGACGTCGAAAGCCTCGTCACGATCGGGACGGTCGCCGGCGCCATGCTGGTGCTGCTGGCGATGTGGCAGGCCCCGATCGACGGGCCGCTCGTGTCGGTCGCGCTCGCCCTCGGCATCGCCGCATCGGCCTCGTCAGGCGGCGCCGCCGCGGCCGACGGCAACGTCTTTCATCGCCTGGCCTCCCACATCGCTGAGCTCGACGATGTGGTGCCGATTGCGGCGACGGGGTTCGTGATCGTGGCGATCCAGGGCTCGACCGTCACGGACATCATCCGGTTCGCGGCGTTCACGGTGCTGCTGGGGATTCTCATCGGCGTCGCCGGCTGGCTCCTGTTCGAGCAGGCGCACGACGTCGCCGAACAAGGCGTCTTCGTCGTCGGCGCGGTCGTGCTGCTTGGCGGGACGACGGCCTACCTGTCGTTGTCGCCGCTGCTCGCCGGCATGGTCGCCGGCATGGTGTGGCGGAATGCGCCCGGGCGCGCGGGCCAGATCCTGGGCGACACGCTGCGCACGATTCAGCATCCGCTCATCGTGCTGCTGCTGCTCGCCTCGGGTGCAAGCCTGGAGTGGAGCCGGCTCGCGATCTGGCTCTTCGCCCCCTTCGTGCTGTTCCGGATCACGGGAAAGCTGCTCGGGGCGCGCGTGGCGCGACGCCTGGCGGCGCCGCTCGAAGCGGCGGACCTGGGGGTGTACCTGCTGCCGCCGGGCGTCATCGGGATTGCGTTCGCGCTCAACGTGCAGCAGGTCGCATCACCCATCACCGGTTCGGCCCTGCTGACGGCCGTGACCGTGGGAACGCTCGCCTGCGAGCTGCTGGCGCTCGTGGAGCTGCCGCGCGCGGAGGAAACGGCGTGAGGCGGGCGATCGCGCTCGTCATCATCGTGGGCGCCGTGCTGCTCGTGCGCGATCAGGGCGCCGGCCTGCGGACCGCGGCGCTGGCTATCGGCTTCGCGCTGATCGCGGCAGCCCTCGTCGGCGATCTCTTCGAGCACCTCCGGCTGCCGCGCGTGAGCGGCTACCTGATCTTCGGGATGGTGTGCGGGCCGTATCTCGCCGACATCATCTCGCGATCGATGGCGCGCGAGCTGCAGGTGGTCAACGGCCTCGCGATCGCACTGATTGCGTTCATGGCCGGCCTCGAGATCAACTTCAGCCGGCTCAAGCCGCGCCTGGTCGCAATCGCGCAGCTTGGCGGCGCCACGCTGCTCGTGCTGTACGTCGGCCTGCTGGCCGTCTTCTGGAGCGCCTGGCCCTGGCTGCCGATTGCGCCCGAGGCGACCGGCCTGGCGCGCCTGGCACTCGCGAGCGTGCTGACCATCGTCGTCGCGAGCTTCTCGCCCACCGTGACCATCGCCGTGCTGAGCGACACCCGCTCGCGCGGGCCGCTCAGCGAGCTCACGCTGGCCGTCGTGGTGCTCGCGGATCTCGCGCTCATCCTGTCGTTCACCTTCGTGATGCAGCTGGTGCACTGGTCGCTCGGCGGGGCCGCGGCCGGCGAGGTGGGGCTCGTTCCGCGCGTGATGTGGGAAATCGTCGGGTCGCTCGCCTTTGGCGCGGCGATCGGCGCCTGCTTCGCGCTGTACCTCCGCCATGTCGGACGCGAGCTCACGCTCGTGCTCCTCGGGCTCTGCGTCATCCTGAGCGGGCTGGGGCCCCGGCTCGATTTCGAGCCGCTCCTCGCGGCGCTGGCGGCCGGGCTCGTGGTGGAGAACATCGCCGGCGCGGGTGGCGAGGCCCTGAGCGACGCCGTGGAGCGGGGTGCGAGACCGGTGCTCGTGGTCTTCTTCGCGGCGGCAGGCGCGTCGCTCCACCTGGACGCGCTGGCGGCAATCGGGGGGATCGCGCTCGCCGTCTCGGGGCTGCGGCTGGCGCTCATCCTCGGCGGAACGCATCTCGGCGCGCGGTGGGCCCGCGTGGCAGCCGAGTACGGCCGGCTGGTCTGGATGGGCCTCGTGTCACAGGCCGGCGTGACACTGGGCTTGACCATTATTATTGCGAGTGAGTATCCCACCTGGGGCGCGCGGATCGAAGTGCTGCTGGTGGCGCTGATTTCGATCCACGAGCTCATCGGCCCGGTGCTCTTCAAGTGGGCGCTGGCGCGGCGTGGTGAGATAGGGAAGATGGACGCCCAGGATGAGGGGATGGTAGGAGTGTCCGCCTGAGTATGTCGATACAGGAGAGCAAGGGTGGGAGCGCCCGCGGCCATGCGAGCCCGAGGACATGCAAGTCCGAGGGCGAGCATCAGCGAAGAAACGCGCTGGGGGTGGGGCCCCGGCGCCATTGAAGAATGTTGACAGATCTCGACGCACTGCACGATTTCCTCGACGCTCACCCGCGCCTGTTCGTCCTCACGGGCGCCGGGTGCAGCACCGAGTCGGGGATTCCGGATTATCGGGATGAGGACGGCGCGTGGAAACGGCGCCAGCCGGTGCAGTACTTCGACTTCGTGCGCCGCCCCGAGGTGCGCCAGCGCTACTGGGCGCGCAGCTTCGCCGGCTGGCCGCGCTTTGCCGAGGCGCGGCCCAACGGGGCCCATCTCGCGCTGGCCGGGTTGCAGGCGGCCGGACGTCTCCACTGCCTGGTCACCCAGAACGTCGATGGGTTGCACCAGCGGGCCGGCAGCCGGGATGTCATCGATCTGCACGGACGGCTCGACACCGTCCAATGTCTCACGTGCCACGCCAGCCAGCCGCGCGATGATTTTCAAGAGGCGCTTGCGGCCGCCAACCCGGCGTGGCCCGCGCCGCGGGCGATGGCGGCTCCGGATGGTGACGCGGATCTCGAAGGGGCCGACTACGCGAGCTTCATCGTCCCCGACTGTCCCACGTGCGCGGGAATCCTGAAGCCGGCCGTCGTGTTCTTTGGGGAGTCGGTGCCGCCCGATCGTGTGGCGGTCTGCCTGGATCGCCTGGGGATGGCCGACGCCCTGCTGGTGGTGGGCTCGTCGCTGATGGTCCGTTCGGGGTATCGTTTTGCGCTGGCCGCGCACGAGCGCGGCATCCCGGTGGCGGCCCTCAATCGCGGGCGCACGCGCGCCGACGACCTGCTGGCCCTCAAGGTCGAAGGCAATTGCGCCGACATTCTAGGGAAGCTCGTATTCGGGCACACAGAAGAGACGGAGACAAAACGATGCGTTCAAAGAACCTGAGCCTGCTCCTGGCAGGCGCGATGATGACCGTGAGCCTGGCCGTGGCGCCGGCCTTCGCGGCGGCCAAGACCTTCACCGGCGAGGTGAGCGATGCCATGTGCGGCGCTCACCACGACATGGGCGGCGACGCCGCGAGCTGCACGCGCGACTGCGTGAAGGGCGGATCGGATTACGCGCTGGTGGTCGATCAGAAGGTGTACACGCTCAAGGTGAAGGACACCAAGCTGAAGGCCTCGCTCGACAAGCTGGCCGGCGCGAAGGCCACCGTCACCGGCGAGGAGAGCGGCGACACGATTACCGTGACGGCGGTGAAGGCGGCGAAGTAGTCGTCCTCGCGCGCTCGAAGGCCCGCGCCCGCTCGAGGAACGCCTCGCGCTGGTGCGGGTCAGCGAGCCCTTCCTCCTCTGCGACCGGCAGGTCCGGCAGCCGCGCGACGAGCGCCGCGGCGAACAATCCGGATCCGGTCCGCTCCGTGTTCCCCTCCGCGTCGAACAGCGGCGTACTCCCCACCCCGCAGCTTGGCGATCGCGCCTTCAGGACGTAGGCGCAGATACCCGCCTCGACGAGCGCGTCGATCCGCCCACGCGCGAACGACTCCATCTGCTGCGTGACCTCGTTCCGGCTGTCGACACCGAGCATCCGGATGCGGCTCCCGGTGCGTACGAGCCGCACCGGCTCGCGAGGCGTCCCCATGCCGCATTCCGCCTCGGGGCAGACGGGCACCCACTCGACGATGCCGCGCCACGCGTCGAGGAGCGCGTCGTCGCGCCTGTGCCCGCCGTTGTAGCGGACACGCTCGCCGAAGAGACAGGCCGAAATGGCGATCCGAAGCATGGGATAGAATGGCGGCCCAGACGTCCATTCAGGAGGATACGTGCAGAACCCCGCGGCGCCGGCGCTCCGACCTGACGGCCGACCTCTCCCATGGTACCGCGAAGTCACCGCGGATCAGTGGCGCGCGTTCACGGCGTGTTTCCTGGGTTGGGTGCTCGACGGCTTCGATTTCACGATTCTCACGTTCATCCTCGTCGACATCGAACGGAATTTCACCGTGGGTGCGGCGCTCGCCGGCGCGCTCGGCACGGTCACGCTGCTCTTCCGCGTGGTCGGCGGCATTGGCGCGGGGACGGCCGCCGATCGGTGGGGCCGCAAAGGCCCGCTGATGTTCTCCATCCTGTGGTATTCGCTGCTCGCCTTCCTGAGCGGCTTCTCCACGTCGTACACGATGCTCTTCACCTTCCGTGCGATCTTCGGGATCGGCATGGGCGGCGTCTGGGCGGCGGCGATGCCGCTCACGATCGAGCACTGGCCGCCGCGGCTCCGCGGCCTGGCGTCGGGCATGCTGCAGAGCGGCTGGTCGTGGGGCTTCATGCTCTCGACGCTGGTGTACACCTACATCTATCCGCTCGTGAACACGCGTCCCGACTTCGGATGGCGCGTGATGTTCTGGATCGGCATCCTGCCGGCGCTGAGCCTCTTCTGGATGATGAAGAAGGTCAAGGAGAGCCCGGTCTGGCTCGCACGACAGCAGCAGCTCGCCACGGTGCAGAAGAAGGACACGGTGTCGCTGGTGCGGATCTTCCACCGCGACATGATCGGCATCACGATCCAGACCTCGCTGGTGATGGGGGCGTTCATCTTCTCTTATCACTCGCTGACGTTCTGGTACCCGACGTTCCTGAAATCCGAACACCTCGCGCCGCTGAATTTCCTCGTCCTCTTCAATGCGGGGAGCATCATCGGCGCCTTCCTGTGGGGCCACTTGTCCGAAAGCCGGTTGGGACGGCGCGGCGCCGCCATCCTGGCGATGCTCGGCGGCGTGGTCACGATTCCGCTGTACCTTGGCACTTCGTCGACGCTGCTGCTCGTGGGCGCACTCCTCATGGGGCTGACCGCGTCCGGCGCCTGGGGCGTCGTCCCCGCGTACCTCACCGAGCGTTACCCGACCGCCGTGCGCGGCGTCGGCGCCGGCTTCGCCTATCACGTGGGCGCCGGCCTGGGCTCGTTCACGCCCTTTGTCATCGGCGCGATGCAGGATCGCGGGGTGGCACTCACCCACGCCATGACGATCTGCGTCGTCATCTCCTGCCTGCTGGTGGCGGCCCTGATGCTGATGGGCCCTGAAACGCGCGGCCGCGAGTTCGTCCCGTCGGACGATGTGCCGGTCACGGTGGGACATTGAGGCCGCCGCCGGCCATGGGCCTGAAAGACGCCGAGAAAACGGCATTCTCGCGGAAGACAAGCTTTGACAAACCCGTCACGCCGGCTTGGCCCAGACGCGCTATACTAGGGATCGGGTCCCGGCAGGCCCCTCCTGGAGGAGTAATCACATGTTCGAAGGTCTACTGCAGCCGACGCATCTGCTGATCATCCTGGCTATCGCGCTGCTGGTCTTCGGTCCGAAGAACCTTCCGCAGCTTGGCAAAGGGCTGGGCGAGTCGATTCGTGGCTTCAAGGATGCCATGAACGATGGCAAGGACACGGCCGATCAGAAGGCCGATCGTCGCTCCTAGGGAGCCCCAACGCGCGCGGACCGCGTGTTGGGATCCCGCTCGGGAAGTGATCCATGTTTGAAGGCCTGCTCCAGCCGGAGCATCTCCTCATCATTTTTCTTATCGCCCTGATCGTCTTCGGACCGAAGAAACTGCCCGAACTGGGCAAGGGTCTCGGCAAGTCGATCCGCGAGTTCAAGGATTCGATGAAGGAGACGACCGGCTCGATCAAGAACGCCGGCGAGCAGATCATGCAGGACGTGGGGGTCTCGCCCGATCAGGCGAAGAAGATTACGCAGGGGGTCCAGACCGCGCGCCAGGTGACCAACCCGAAAGGGTTGATGACCACCCTCGGCCAGCGCGCCTTCGATTCCACCGGCCTCAAGGACGCGGTGACGAGCACGCCTGCCGCGGAAGCCAAACCGGAAGAACCCTCGGCAGTTCCTCCTCCCACCGCGTAACCTCGTGGGTTCATATGTTTTTTCTTGAACCCTTGATCGTGTTTCAAAGAAACAAGATCTGACCCCAACTTCACTCGTACCGCAGCGCCTCGATCGGATCGAGCGACGCCGCTTTGTGCGCCGGGTAGTAGCCGAAGAAGATCCCGACCAGCGCGGCGAAGCCGAACGAGATGACCGCCGGCACCGGCGACAGCAGCGTCGGCCAGCTGAGCAGGTGCGAGATGATCATCGCCAGCCCGCCGCCGAGCACCACGCCGATCAGCCCGCCAATCAGGCAGAGCACCACCGACTCGGTCAGGAACTGTTCGCGGATCCGCCGCGGCCGCGCGCCGACCGCCATGCAGATCCCGATCTCGCGCGTCCGCTCCGTCACCGACACCAGCATGATGTTCATGATGCCGATGCCGCCGACCAGCAGTGAGACGGCCGCGATGCTCCCGAGGAGCAGCGTCATGATGAAGTTGGTCTGCTCTGCTGCCTGCGCCACGTCGGTCATGTTGCGGATCTGAAAATCGTCCGGCTGCCCGCCGCGCAGGTTGTGCCGCTGCCGGAGCAGCGCCGAGATCTGGCTCTCCGCGACGCCCGCCAGCTGCGCGCTCGCCGCCGACACCATGATCTGGTGGATGTGCGGGATCTTGTCACCGAGCAGCTTCTTCATCACCGTCGTGTAGGGCATGATCGCCGTGTCGTCCTGGTCCTGCCCGACCATCGACTGCCCCTTCGCCGTCAGAACCCCGACGACCTTGAACGGCATGTTCTTCACGCGAATGATCTGCCCGACCGGGTCGATCCCCGGGAGCAGATTCTGCGCGACCGTCTGGCCGATGACGACCACGCGCGCGGCGGATTGCACGTCGGCGGCGGTGAAGAAATCGCCCTCCTGGACGCCCCAGTCGCGGATCCGCGGAAACCCCTCGCTCGTCCCCTGCACCCGGGTGAACCAGTTCTGATCGCCCGCCACCATCTGGGCGCTCGCATTGACGACCGGAGAGGCGGCGGCGACGGCCGGACATTCCCGGCCGATCGCGTCCGAATCCTCGGCGGTCAAGGTGATCTGGGCACCGGCGCCAAGGCGCACGCCGCCCTGATTGATGCTGCCGGGCCAGATGAACATCATGTTGGTGCCGATGCTGCTGATCTGGTCCTGCACCATGGCCGTCGCGCCCTGGCCGACCGACACCATCGCAATTACCGCGCTCACGCCGATGATGATGCCGAGCATCGTCAGCATCGAGCGCATCTTGTTCCGGTTGAGCGCCCGGAACGCCGCCTTCAGCACCGGCCAGAAGTTCGCCATGGCGATCACTCCGTTGATGTGTGCGTCACCTTAGAACCGGAACCCGCCGCCGAACCCGCCACGGCCGCCGCGCTGCTGGCCACGGCCGCCACCCGACATGTCGCCGATGATCACCTGCTCGCCCTCGTGCAGGTCGCCGGACATGATCTGGGTGTTGGCACCGTCGGTAATCCCGATCATCACGCGCACCGACTTGGGCTTGCCGTCATCGCCGACCACCCAGACGAGCGCCGGACGCCCTCGGGGCGGCGCCGCTTGCGGGAAGTGAATCTTGTCGTTGGGATCCCACAGCTGCCCGGGCGCCAGCGTCGTCGTGTTGGCCGCCGCCGGCGCGTTGTGGCCAGCCGCGCCAGCCGACTGCGTCCCCGCGCGATTGCCGAAGCCTCGCTGGCCGCGCTCGCCCGATGGCCCCGCCCCCTGCGGTGAAGCCGCCGGAGCGCCCCCATTCTCCGCGATCTGACCCTCGGTCGCCCGCGAACCGCCGCGGCGACCCGCGCCACGGCCGCCCTCGGCCGCACCACCCGGACCGCCGGCTCCGCCTCGAAGCAAACGCGCCTCTTCGGCCGGCGTGACGTCGCTCGGCCGGAACCGCAGGGCCGCGTTCGCCACCTTGAGCACGTCCTCGCGATGTTCGGCGGTCATGCTGATGTTGGCGGTCATCCCCGGCTTGAGCCGCAGATCCGTGTTGTCGACACCGATGATCACGCTGTAGGTGACGACGTTCTGCACGGCCTGCGAGTTGAGCCGGACTTCCTGGATGCGGCCGTTGAAGACCTGGTTGGGATAAGCATCGACGGTGAAGGTGACCGGGTCGCTCGTCGAAATCTGGCCGATGTCCGCTTCGTCCACGCTCGCGTCGACCTGCATCTTGGTGAGATCGTTGGCAATCGTGAAGAGGAGCGGCGCCGAGAAGCTGGCGGCGACAGTCTGTCCCACGTCGACGCTCCGGGAGATCACCACCCCGTCGACCGGCGAGTAGATGTCGCAGTACTCGAGACTGACCTTGGCCTGGTCGAGCTGCGCCTTGGCCTGGAGCACCTGCGCCTTCGCCTGCTCGAGGGTCGCCTGGTCCGCGGTGATCTGCGCCGCGGCCTGCTTCACGGCCGCCTTCGCCTGCTCCACTTTCGCGGCGTCGCTGTCGGCCGTCGTCTTCGCGGTGTCATAGGTGTTCTGGTCGAGAATGCCCTTCTGCACGAGCGCGGCGTCGCGCTTCACGATGAGCGTGGAGTTGGCCGACGCGGCGGTTGCGGCGTCGACGTTCGCCTTGGCGCTGTCGAGATTCGCCTGCTGCGTGAGGATGTCGGCCTGGGCCGTCTGGACGTGGGCTTCCGCCGAGGCGAGGCTGGCCTGCGCGTTCTGCACCTGGGCCTGGAAGTTGCGCGGGTCGATCTGCGTCAGCAACTGTCCGCGCTTGACGACCGAATTGTAGTCCGCGTACAGCGCCTTGATCTGGCCTGAAACCTGGCTGCCGACCTGCACCGTCACGACGGCTTCAACGTTGCCCGTTGCGGCGACCACGTTGCGAATCGCCCCCTTGCTCACCGGCGCGAGGACGTAGTTGCCCGAGTCGCCGCGCTGCCCGCGCAGCGCGACCGACAGGCCGACCGCCGCCACCAGCACGACGAGCGCCGCCAGCACCCACCGCTTCCGGGCGATGACGCCCGCCTTGAACTGTTCGACCGTCATTGAATCGTTCCTTTAGGTCAATCGCCCACACGCGCAGACCGTCCGACCGTGCCCGGCACCAGTGAGGACCGATGCCGCTCCTACTCTGCAGATACGCGCGGGGGAGCAGGGTGTTTACTGGGAGGGCCGCGTGTTGAGCTAACATCGCCCGGCAAGAGGATTCGATGCTCCGAATTATTTCCCTCGTCTTCGCGCTGTTCTGCGCGTCCACCGCCTTCTCTGCCGCCCCGGCGCCGCGTCCGCGGGCACGGGATCTGGGGCTGGCGCCCGGGGTGTTTTCGCCCGGCCCGCTCAATGCGATCACCGATGTCGACGGCGTGCGCGTGGGGCAGGTCACGCTCATCGAAGGCGACAGCGTCCGGACGGGCGTGACGGCCGTGCTCCCGCACGCGGGCAACATCTTTCAGGACAAGGTGGCGGGCGCGGTCTTCGTGGGGAACGCCTTCGGCAAGATCGCCGGCTCGACGCAGGTGGCCGAGCTTGGCACGATCGAAACGCCGATCGTCCTCACCAATACCCTCAGCGTCGGCACGGCCGTGCAGGCGGTGGTCCGCGACACCCTGGCCGAACCCGGTAATGAGGATGTGCGGTCGGTGAATGCGGTGGTCGGCGAGACCAATGACGGCGGCCTCAACGATATTCGCGGGCTGCACGTCACGGAAGCCGACGTCATCCGCGCCATCAGGGACGCGAAGGCGGGCCCCGTCACCGAGGGAAGCGTCGGCGCCGGCACCGGCACGATCTGCTTCGGCTGGAAGGGCGGGATCGGCACCTCGTCACGGAAATTGCCCGCGCAACTGGGCGGCTACACGCTTGGCGTGCTGGTGCAGACGAACTTCGGCGGCGTGCTGACGATGGGCGGCGCCCCGGTCGGCAAGGAGCTGGGCAAGTACGCGTTCATGCATCAGGGCAACACCGGAAACGGATCATGCATGATCATCGTGGCGACCGACGCGCCGATCGATGCACGCGACCTGCGGCGGCTCGCGGCCCGCGCCATCTTCGGCCTGGCGCGCACTGGATCGTCCTACAGCAATGGCAGCGGCGACTTCGCGATCGCCTTCAGCACGTCGCCCGAGATGCGCAGCCGCT
The DNA here is from genome assembly GCA_025450765.1 of Vicinamibacterales bacterium. Classification (GTDB taxonomy): domain Bacteria; phylum Acidobacteriota; class Vicinamibacteria; order Vicinamibacterales; family CAVVIG01; genus JAGWRA01. The sequence continues at coordinate 11,282 of JANWLS010000094.1, forward strand.
ACAACGACACCAGGCCGCGCGCGCGCACCATGCTCCCACCCGATGCGATGTCACCCCTCTTCGAGGCCGCGCTCGAAGCCACCGAGGAGGCCGTCTACAACTCGCTGCTCCAGGCGACGACCGTCTCGTCGACGTTCGGGACGGCGGAGGCGATTCCGGTGGACAAGGTGCAGGCGATTCTCGAAAAGTACGGCATCCGGCGGAAGTAGGATCTGGCCACGGCCTGCCGCCCCTTAGGCCAACGGCGCAGGGTCGTCGAGCAGCGACTCGCACGGGCGGATTTCGCCCCCGTGCTCCGTGCAGACGGCGTAATTGACGTTGGATCCTCGGTACAGCGACACCCCGGCGAGCTCGCCGCGCGTGTTCACGATATAGAAGTTGACGTTGAACGCGGGCAGGCCGCGTGCGTCGAGGAGCGCGGGATCAACGGTGTTGGCGCGGATGCGCGCGAGCGCCGTCAGGCCGGCGTCCTTCGGGTGCGCACCCCGCCGCATCTCTTCGACGATCAGGAACGCGCTCAGGTTGTACAGGTTCGATTCGCCGTGGCCGGTCGAGCCCGCGGCGCCGATGTCCCCATCGACATACAACCCGGCGCCAAGGATTGGCGAATCACCCACCCGCCCCGGCAACTTCCACGAGAGCCCGCTCGTCGTCGTCACGCCGCACACCTCCCCGCGCGCGTTGACGGCGTTGCAGTTGATCGTCCCGTAGTAGTGATTGATGTCGATGAGCCCCTCGGCGAGCATCTGCTGCCCGATGCGGTAGCCGGCGTGCGTACGCGCGATCGGATCGGAAACACCCAGCGCATCCAGCCGGCGCGTCCATTCCTGCCAGAGCGCGCGCGACCGATCGGAATTGAGATCGGGCTCGATCGCAAAGCCGGCGGCGCGCGCGAACGCCTGGGCGCCCGCGCCGGCCAGCAGGCGATGGTTGGTCTCTTCGAGCAGCGCACGCGCGACGAGCGACGGCCTCCGCACGCCTTCGAGCGCCGCCACGCCGGCCGCGCGCTTCCGCGGCCCGTGCATGCAGCAGGCGTCGAGCTGCACGACGCCGTCGGCGTTCGGCAGCCCGCCGTAGCCCACGCTCGAGTCCCCGGGATCGAGCTCGACAATGTTGACGCCGGCGATCACGGCCTCGAGCGGATCGGCACCGCTCGCCAGCATCTGCCAGGCGCGCTCGACACAGGTGGCGTCGCCGCCGTTGCGGAAGCGATGGCCATTGGCGGAGGCGATCACGACGGGCTTGGGCATGGCCCACCATGATACTCATCCGTATCGGCATTGACCTATCGCGTGCTGGCGACTAGGATCCGAGGCAGCCTGCGCCACTCACATCCTGATGCGACACATTTCTCTCGACGCCATTCGAGACGCACGCACCCGCGTGTATGAGGTCGCGGTGCGGACGCCGCTCGTCCGCATCGACCTCGCACACGGGCCGACCCGTTTTCCGATCGACGAGCTCTACCTGAAGCTGGAACTGCTGCAGCCGATCGGCTCGTTCAAGATTCGGGGTGCGTGGAATGCCGTACGGCAACTCTCGCCCTCGCAGCTCGCGCAGGGCGTCTGGACGGTGAGCGCGGGTAATGCCGCGCAGGGCGTCGCCCTGGCGGCGCGGCATGCCGGCGCGCGCTGCCGCGTCATGGTGATGGACACGGCGCCGGCGGCGAAGATTGACGCGATCGAGCGGCTCGGGGCGGCGATCGTCCGGGCGTCGTACGATGAATGCTGGAAGACGGTCGAGAGCCATCACTCGGATCGGATGACGGGCTGCTTCGTCCATCCCTTCGACGACGACCGGTTCATTGCCGGCAACGCGACCGCCGTCCTCGAAATCCTCGAGGACCTGCCCGACGTCGATGCCGTCATCGCACCGATCGGCGGTGGCGGCCTGCTGGCGGGTCTCGCCGCCGGCGTGACGAGCGGGCGGCCGTCCGTCCGAATCTTCGGGGCCGAGCCGGCGACGGCCTCGCCACTCGCCACCTCGCTCGAAGCCGGCAGCCCGCAGTATTTTCCGAGCTGGCAGGCATCCTTCGTCGACGGTGCCGGCGGCAAGTCGGTGCTGCCGACGATGTGGCCGCTGCTCAAGGACCTCGCCGGTTCGATTGTCGTGTCGCTCGACGAAGCCGCCGCGGCGATGCGCCTGGTCGCCGACCGCGCGCACGTGATCGCCGAAGGCGCCGCCAGCTGCGCCGTCGCGGCGGCGCTCACCGGCCGCGCCGGCACCGGCAAAGTGGTTGCCGTGGTGTCGGGCGGCAACATTGATCTTTCCCGATTCGCGTCGCTCGTCGGCGCCTGTCAGGCCTCCTGAATTCATCTGATGACCTCGAAACGATACGCCGAGCTCCCCCCGCTGCCCGACCGCATCGATCGCCTCGAAGAGCTTGCCGTGGATCTCTGGTGGGTGTGGCACCCGCGGGCGCGCGAGGTCTTCCGCTGGCTCGATTACCCGCTCTGGCGGCGGACCGAGCACAATCCCGTGCGCATGCTGCGCGTGCTGCCGCGACGACGGCTCGATGTCGCCAGCCGGGATCCGCAGTTCCTCGCGCTCTACGACGAGGCGCTGACGAGCCTCGACGCCGCGCGCCGTGCGCTCAATACGTGGTGGCGCGACGGATTCGGTCCGTCGCAGGGGCGCTCGATCGCGTACTTCTCGGCGGAGTTCGCGCTGCACCAGTCGCTGCCGATCTATGCCGGCGGCCTGGGCGTCCTCGCGGGCGACCATTGCAAGGAAGCCGCGGACCTGGGCGTGCCGCTCATCGGCGTCGGCTTCATGTATCCGCAGGGCTACTTCCATCAGCAGGTCTCGTCCGAAGGATGGCAGGAGGAACGCTACGAGCGGCTCGACTGGGCTGACGCCCCGATCGAACCGGCGCTCACACCCGAGGGCAAGCCCTGTGTCACGGCCGTGCCGCTCGGCGAGCGCACGGTGCTCGTGGCGGTGTGGCGCGTGCGGATGGGCCGCGTCAACCTGTTCCTCCTCGACACCGACCTCGAGGAGAACGCGCCGTGGGATCGCGAGCTCTCCGCCCGCCTCTACGGCGGCGATCGCGAGACGCGCATCCAGCAGGAAATCATCCTCGGCATCGGCGGCGTCCGCGCGCTGCGGGCGCTCGGCGCCACGCCCGCCGTGTACCACCTCAACGAGGGACACGCCGCGTTCGTCGTCCTGCAGCGCATCCGCGATGACATCGAAGCGGGTGCGACGTTCGATGATGCACTGCAGGAGGTGCGACGGACGACGATCTTCACCACGCACACGCCCGTACCGGCCGGCCACGATGCCTTTCCGTTCCAGCTCGTCGAGCGCCACCTCGCGGGGTGCTGGGGAACGCTTGGCGCGTACCGGGAGCAGTTCCTCGCGCTCGGCAACTACTCGGGCGATGCCGGGCCGCAGTTCAACATGACGGCCCTGGCCATCCGCTCCGCGGACAAGGTCAACGCGGTGAGCCAGCTGCATGGCGAGGTGACGCGCGAGATGTGGGCGCCCATGTGGCCCGGCGTGCCATCCGCCGAGCGGCCCGTGGGCACGATTACGAACGGCGTCCATCTGCCGACCTGGATCGCAGGCGAGATGACCACGCTCTTCGATCGCTTCCTCGGCGAGGCCTGGCGCGATCGGCCGGACGATCCTGCCATCTGGGATCGCATCGCCGACGTGCCGGACGAGGAGCTGTGGCGCGTGCGCCAGGCGCTGCGGGCCTACCTGTTCGCCTTCACGCGCGATCGCACGCGGCAGCGCTGGACCGACGAGAAAGCCGGCGTGTCGAGCGTCGTCGCCGCGGGGCTCCTCCTCGATCCGGGAACGCTGACGATCGGCTTCGCGCGCCGCTTCACGGCCTACAAGCGCCCCGACCTGATCTTCCACGATCCGGATCGCCTCGCGGCGATCCTGTCGGCGCCGGGGCGCCCGGTGCAGATCGTCTTTGCGGGCAAGGCACATCCCGCCGACGACCAGGGCAAGTACCGGCTGCAGCAGATCTACCGGCGCGCGGTCGACCCGGCGTTCGGCGGGCGCGTCGCGTTCATCGACGACTACGACCTGCACGTCGCCCATTTCCTCGTGCAGGGATGCGACGTGTGGCTGAACAACCCGCGCAAGCCGCTCGAGGCGAGCGGCACGAGCGGCATGAAGGCCGCCATCAACGGCGTCCCGCATCTCAGCATCGGCGACGGCTGGTGGGCGGAGGCGTACAACGGATCGAACGGCTGGCTGATCGACGGAGGCGTCACCAGCGGCGACCAGGCGGCCGCCGATGCGGCCGATGCCGAGTCGCTCTACCGGCTGCTCGAGGAGCAGGTCGTGCCGGCGTTCTACGATCGGGACGACCAGGAAATCCCGCGCCGCTGGCTGGCCGTCGTGCGCGAGTCCATCCGCACCGTGACGCCGCGCTTCTGCACGCGGCGGATGCTCAAAGAGTACGTCTCCGCGATGTACGGGCCGATCTACGAGGCCGCGCGGACCGAGACCACCCAGGGCTGACTTGCCGTTCGGGCGATGTGCGCTAGAATTTCCTGATGCCCCGGAAGTCGGTCGCCAAGTCGCGGTGTGCCCTGTGCGGGGCCAAGGACGTCTCCGAACCCCGTGGGGAGGAGCGCTACTGCCGCGACTGCTGGGACAAGAAGATCGCGATCGAGGAGATCGTCGCCCGCGAGTTCGCGCTCAAGCGATACATCCGCGCGCACAGCGCCGAAAAATACCTGGTCTACCACTCGACCCTCAAGCGTCCCTGCGGGCAGCTCACGGTCGTCGACGATGGCTACGACCTGTTCCTGACGTTGATCCTGTACCCGACGTTCGGGTGGGACGAGGCCGCCTATCACCTCGAAGGGGATCCGGAAGGACGCCTGTTCGCCGAAATCCTGGTGGACGTGATCGCGACCGAGGTCATCGAGCCCTGGGGCGGCGGGAAATGGCACCTGGAAATTTTCCGCTCGGTGAACCCCGAACCCGAGGATTGGAATGGTGAGATGTGAGTATAATCCGCTCGCACTCAAATAGCCCGCAAGGGAGGATGAACATGACCCGTCTGTCTACTCGGTCCGCGACGATGCTGGCTGGCGTGGGCCTGCTGTCGGCCGGCCTGCTCATCGGCTGCAGCCAGTCTCAACCCGCTCAGCAGACCGCGGCGCCGGCCGCGACACCCACGGCCGATCTGCCGGCCGACCTTTCCGATCATCCCAAGCTGGTGGCGCCGCTGCAGGGCGACGTCGCGCTGGAGTTCACCAAGCCCGACACCAAGCGCGACAAGGACCTGGTGGTCACCAAGATTGAAGTGAAGAACACCGACAAGGGCGCCATCGCCGGCCTGAAGGTTCGCGAGGACTGGCTGGACAAGGCCGGCAACCCGCTGAGCGGCAGCGAGGATCGGCTGCGCAAGCTGCTGATGCCCGGCGAAACCGCCACTCTCACGCTGACGGCCCCCTTCAACACCAAGATGGATCACAACCATCTGATGTTCAGCCACGCCAACGGCGCGGTCAATCCGAAGGAAGTGAAGTCGTTCGACGAGACGGATTCGAAGGCGAAGGGCTCGAACTAGCGGCGACGCTGGGCGTGCGCGGCGTCGGTCTGCACGAAGCGGACCGGCCCCGGATGCTCAGGCACCTGCACGAGAATGTAGGGCGCGGTGACGATTTGCGCCGTCATCGCGCCCGGCTCCGGCTTGTGCACCACGTATTCCACGACGAGACTGCCCGCATCGAGGTAGGCTCGTGCGATGCCCACCCGGTAGCCCGCCTCCGGCCGCGATCCCAGGAACACCCCCACGACCATCGCGTTCGAGAAGTCGACCGGCGGCGGCAGCCGGGTGACGCCATGCTCCTGCCAGAGTGTCTGCCACGCCTGCGCGTCCCGCACGACCACCTGGCGTGACATCACGATGTCGCTGAGCGGCCCCTGCGCGATCACCGTGATCGGCAGCGTGTGCGCGGGCGCGTCCGGCGGCGCCGCCACGGGCGGAGCGACGAGTGCGAGGACGAACAAGAGGAAGAACATGGGCGTCTCCTCGGGCTATTCCACGGTGATCTCGACCTGCCTGTTGACCGCCGGCATCTTACCCAATTCCGACTTCGCCCCGACGTCGAGCACGTAGCGCCCGGGTGCGACGCCCTTGAGCGGAACCTTGACGGCGTAGCCGAAGCCGCCGCGCTTGCCGCCGAACTCCGACGTCGAACGCGTCTCCGCGCTCTTGAACACCACGCTGCCCGTATTGTTCGTCAGCGTCGTCGTCAGGTCGACCTTGTGCGGCGCCGCGGTGTCGTTGTCGTACACCTCGGCGAAGACCGCCACCGTATCATCGGCCGGAAACGTCCGTTCCGCAGCCGGCGGCGCCGGGAGGACGGGAGGCTTGAGAAACGCGTCGGGTTTCGCCGTCGCGATTTCCGCCGCACTGGCCGAGGTCATCGCCAGCCCGCTCATCGAAAGAGGCGCCTTGTAGAAATCCGGCACCTCGAGGTCGTAGCGGACCGAGCCGACCGTCTGTCCCACGCTGTCGCGCGCCGCCACGCGAATCTGGTAGCGGCCCGGCGCCAGGTTCATCCGATTGAGCAGCCGGATGCCCGACTGGCTGATGCGCTGATAGGTCTCCGGCTTGAGCGCGAGATTGATCAGATCGCGATCGCCCCCCGCCACCGCGCCCTTGGTGTCGATCGCCTGGTAGGCGACCTCGATTTCATCGGCGTACCGCCCGTCCTTCTGCCCGAACTTCAGGGCGCTGCCGCTGGCCTCGACGCCGAGCAGGACGGAGGCCTTGCTGGGCGTTCCCTTGAAGGGAGCGGCGAAGACGTGCAGCGTGAGACCCGGCACCGGCAGCGGGCTGGCCAGCGCCTCGCGAACCGGCGCGGACACCGACTTCGGCCCGGCGATCTCGGTGGCTTCGGCTTTGCCCTTCGGCGCCAGGTAGCCCTTGCGCGCGCGCACCGTCAGCCCCGGCCGATCCAGCCGCACCTCGATCTTGCGGAACTTGCCATCCCGCTTCTCGTTGGTCGGATAGTAGCCGAGCACGTAGTACGAGCTGTTGTCGGCGACCAGGCGATCGAAGCCCTTGGAAAAATCGTTTTGGTTGATGATCGGAAAGCCGCCGGTCTCGTCCGAGAGGATCCGCAGGCTATCGAGCTTGGTCTGGGCTTCCTGCATCGCGGTGCCGTGGCCGAGCGTCGGATCCTGGCTGGTCGGGAGGCTGCCGATCTCGATGTCGGAATCGCCCCCGTTCGAGAGCCCCTGCGGATCGATCGCGTAGACGTTCACGTCCGAGCGGTTCGCCGCCGACACGAGCTGCCGGTCATCGTCGATGACGCTCGAGGCGAACTCGTCGCCGAAGACGTTGTTCAGGTCGTAATCGAGCCCCTCGCTGACGAACAGGAGCGCCTTCCGCCGGCCGTGGATCTGCTCCATCCACTTCACCAGGTTGCGCAGGGTCTCGACCGTGACGCGTGCGTTGTAGCTCCGGACGTCCTCGCCGGTCGGCGTGGTCGGGTCCGTCGGCTCCCGCAGGCCGGAGAGATTGAACGCATCATTGATCTGGCTGGTGGTGCGCGAGGTGGCGGACTGTCCCATGAAGCGGTCCACCGCGGCGAGCAGCAGCCGCTTGTTGCTCGTGAACGTCTGGCTGCTCCGCGAGTCACCGCCGATCTCGAGAATCGCCATCACGTCGTTGGCGCCGAGGTCGCGCTCGATGAACTGGCGTGCGACCCGCTGGACCAGGATCGAGTGCTGGGGGCTGGTGTGCAGATCGTCGAGCACGAGCACGTAGATGCGGCCGCTGAACGGCTGCGCGTTCGAGGCGACGTCCGGCTCGATGGGACTGGTGGCGAAGAGCGGTTGAGTGGCGGTTTCGACCGGGATGTCGACGTGCGAGAAGGTCGAAATGGGCTGTGGCTTGCCGTCTTCGAAGACGGTGAAATCGTTGCGCGTCAGGTCCCGGACGAAATGGCCCTGCGCGTCGGTGACGACCGCGTCCACTTCGACGTAATTGACTTCCAGCTTGAAGGTTGGGGCATCGGCGCCGGCCGGAGACGCGGGCTGCTGGCCGTAAAGCAGCACGGGGATAGCCAACACGGCCGTCAGGCAGGCCGCCCGGCACACACTCTTCACCATTTGAAACTCCGCACGCGATTATCGAGGCAGGCGCTGAGGTGATTATAGCGGTTTCACGTATACTGAGACGGAATGGCGCTCGATGTCGCCGCCGTGCAGGCCGCACTGCTGGCCGAAGGCCTCGATGGCTGGCTGTTGTACGACTTTCACGGGTCGAATCCGATCGCCGCGCGGCTGGCCGTCCCGTCCTCGAACGGCGCCCCCCGCCACATGGCGACCCGCCGGTGGTTCTACTTCATTCCCGCCCACGGTGAGGCCCGCGGCCTCGTGCACGCGATCGAGCGCTTCCAGCTCGATGCGCTCCCCGGCCCGAAGACGGTCTACGCCGGCCGCGACCAGATGGCCGACGGCCTCCGTGGCCTGCTCACGGGCGCGCGGCGCGTGGCGATGGAATACTCGCCGTGCGCGGCGATCCCCTACGTGTCGCGTGTCGATGCCGGCACGATCGAGCTGGTCCGCGGATTCGGCGTGGAGGTCGCCTCCTCGGGCGATCTCGTGCAGCGCTTCGAAGCGGTCTGGGACGATCGCGCGATCGCCTCGCATCGAGCCGCGTCCGAGCGGCTGTACCGGATCAAGGACCGGACGTTCGAGACGATCGCCGATCGCCTGGCGCAGGGCCATCGTCCCACGGAGTACGAAATCCAGCAGCGGATGGTCGCCTGGTTCGCCGAGGAGGGGCTGGTGAGCGATTCGCCGCCCAACGTCTCGGTGGGCGCCAACGCCGGCAATCCCCATTACCTGCCGGGCCCGGAGGGCTCGCGGCCGATCGATCGCGACGCGCTCGTGCTGCTCGACCTCTGGGGCAAGCTCGCCGAGCCGGGCGCCGTGTACGCGGACATCACCTGGGTGGGCTTTACCGGCGCGCACCCGCCCGCCGCACAGGAGCGGGCCTTCGGCGCGGCGGCCGCGGCACGCGACGCGGCGCTGGCCGTCGTGCAGGAGGCGGCGCGCGCGGGGCAGACGGTGCACGGGTGGGAAGCCGATCGCGCGGCCCGCGCGGTGCTGCAGGAGGCGGGCTATGCCGACCGGATTCTGCATCGCACCGGTCACAGCCTCGGGACCGAGGTCCACGGCAACGGCGCCAACCTGGACGATTACGAGACGCACGACGACCGGCGGATCATCGTGGGCACCGGCTTCACGATCGAGCCGGGCCTCTACTTCGACGACTTCGGCGTGCGCACGGAGATCAACGTGGTCATGGGCGGACGCGACGCGACCGTGACCGGGCCGAGACAGATGGCGATTATCGCGCTGGGCTGAGACGGCGCCGCGTGGCGCCGGAGGCCTCTTGAAGAAGGAGTCAGGGATGTCGACCCGCAGGATCACGCTCTTCTACGCGCTGCTCATTGCTGTGGCGTCGCTGGCGGTCGGGATGGTGATCGCCTCGCGACTCGATCTCGCCCCGGCTTCGGCGGCCGCCACGCTGCCGGCGCCCTCCGTCAACACGGATCCGATCACCGGTCCGCTCACGGCGTCCACCTTCCGGAACATCGCCGCGTCGGTCACGCCGATCGTCGTCAACATCCGCACCGAGTCGAAGGCGACCGGCCAGGACCTGAGCGATCTGTTCGGCGGCGGGAGCGGCGGCGGCGATGATCTGTTCCACCGTTTCTTCAACGGCCCGAACCAGGGCCGCCCGCGCGACCGCCTCACCGTGGCCACCGGGACCGGGTTCATCATCAGCAAGGACGGCTACATCCTCACGAACAATCACGTGGTGGATGGCGCGACGAAGATCGAGGTGGGCCTCTACAACGACGAGGACCAGGTGTACGACGCGAAGATCATCGGCCACGACTCGCTGACCGACAGCGCGCTCATCGCGCTCACCGAAAAACCGGACCACGAGCTGCCCATCGCCAAGTTCGGCGACTCGGGTCTCATGCAGCCGGGCGACTGGGTGATGGCGATCGGCAACCCGTTCAACTACACCGACTCGGTGAGCGTGGGCGTCATCAGCGGCACCAAGCGGCCGTTCGAGACCGCGCAGCAGCGCTACCAGGACGTCCTGCAGACCGACGCGGCGATCAACCCCGGCAACTCCGGCGGCCCGCTGCTCAACCTCCGCGGTGAGGTGATCGGCATCAACACCGCCATCATCAGCAACGATCGGACCTCGGGCAATCTCGGCATCGGCTTCGCCATCCCGATCAACACGGTTCGCGATCTCCTGCCGCAGCTCGAGACCGGCAAGGTGGTGCGCGGCCGCATCGGCGTGCAGGTGATGGCCGTCACGCGCGACGCCGTGCAGGCGCTCGGGTTGAAGAAGCGTCAGGGGGCGCTCGTCTCGACGGTGACGCCGGGCGGCGCGGCCGCCAAGGGCGGCATCAAGCCGGGCGACGTCGTCATCGAGTTCAACGGACGTCAGGTGACGGACCGCGATGCGCTCGTCGCGATGGTGATCGCGACCAAGCCGGGCACCACGGTGCCGGTGCGCATCGTGCGCAACGGCCAGGAGCAGACGCTCAACGTCACCGTCGACGAGCTCAACCTCGAGGCGGAAGAGGGGGCGCAGAAGGAGCAGGAGGAGCCCGAGAGCAAGGGCGAGACGAGCGGTGGGTTCGGCATCACGCTGAACAACCTGACGCCGGAAATCGGGCGCCGCCTGAAGGTGCCGCAGAACGTCACCGGCGCGCTCGTGACCGACGTCGATCCGAACGGACCGTCGGGCGCGTTCCTCAACCAGGGTGACGTCATTCTCGAGATCAACCACCAGCCGGTGACGAGCGCCGCCGAAGCGAGCCGCCTGCTGCGCACCGTGCCGTCGGGCGGTGTGGCCCTGATGCTCGTCTGGCGCGGCGGCCAGCAGGTGTTTCTCACGGTGAAAAAGGACTAGCCGGCGACTGGCCGCAGGCGGCTGGCTGCAGGCCACGGGCCACAGGCCCTTATGCTCGAGCGCGAGATCAAGCTGCGGTTCGAGAGCGTTGACGAGGCGCGCGAGGCGGTGCGCATGCTCGGGGCGACACCGCTCAGGGGGCGGCGCCTGCAGGAGGATTGCCTGCTCGACTCCCCCGACGGCAGCCTGCGCGCGCGCCGTACCGCGCTGCGGATCCGGATGGAGTCGGGCCGGAGCCTGCTCACCTTCAAGGGACCGGTGCAGCCGTCGGCGATGAAGCTGCGCGAGGAGCTCGAGACGGTCGTCGGCGATGGCACCCTGATCCTGCGCATCTTCGAAGAGCTCGGCTTCCAGGTCTGGTTCCGCTACGAACAGTACCGCGAGGAGTTCGCACGCGAGGGCGTCATCGTCGCCATCGACGAGACGCCGATCGGCATCTTCGTGGAGCTCGAAGGGAGCGAGCAGGCGATCACGGAAGCCGCCACGCTCCTCGGCCGGTCGTCGGCCGACTACGTGGCCGATTCCTATCGGCGGCTGTTCGCGGAAACCTGCCGTGCGCGCGGCGTCGAGCCGACCGACATGCTGTTCGACGACGTGTGATGCCCCTGCCCCGTTCCTGATGCGTCCGCGGAGTGCCCTGATCCTGGCCGCCGGCCTCGGCACGCGGCTCCGTCCCCTGACGGAGCTCCGGGCCAAGCCGGCGATGCCGCTCGACGATGAGCCGATTGTTCGCCGCACGCTCCGCCAGCTGGCCGCCGCGTCGATCGACCGCATCATCATCAATCTTCACCATCGCCCCGAAACGATTGCCGCCCTCGTGGGCGACGGGAGCGATCTCGGCGTGCGCGTCCGTTACTCCTGGGAGCAGCCGGTCGTGCTGGGAAGCGCCGGCGGACCTCGCCTCGCCGTGCCGCTCTTCGAGGAAGACACGTTCTTCATCATCAATTGCGACACGCTGAGCGATATCGAGTTCGGCGCGCTCGCCGCGACCCATGCGGCATCGGGCGCAACGGTCACGATGGCCGTCGTCCCCCATCCGGCGCCAGGCCGCTACGGCGGCCTGCGGCTCGCGCCCGACGATGCGGTGGTCGGCTTTTCCGGACCGGATCCGGGCGCGGATCTGTGGCATTTCATCGGCGTGCAGATCGCGAGCGCGCGCGCGTTCGCGTCGCTCACGCCGGGCGAGCCGGCCGAGACCGTGCGGGCGCTCTATCCGGCGCTGATCGCGGCAGAGCCGGGCCGCGTGCGGGCGTTCCGGTCGGAGGCGCGCTTCCAGGACATCGGGACGCCGGCCGAC
>JANWLS010000095.1 GCA_025450765.1 Vicinamibacterales bacterium
GCCTCGACGCACGCCTACATCATGATTTTCTCGGACCGCGGCCGCGCCTACTGGCTGCGGGTCCACGAAATCCCGGACGTCGGGCCCGGCGGCAAGGGCAAAGCGATAGCGAACCTGGTCTCGATGGCCCCCGGCGAACGGATCGCGGCGCTGCTGGCGATCAAGGAATGGGAAGCCGATAAGTTCATCGTGATGGGGACCGAGCAGGGGGTCATCAAGAAGACCAGCCTCTCGGCCTTTGCCAATCCGCGCGCTGGTGGCATTATTGCGGCCGACGTCGAGCCCGGCGACGCCGTCATGGCAGTCAGCCTGACCGACGGCAGCCAGGAAATCTTCCTGGGCACCCGGAACGGCATGGCGATCCGCTTCCGCGAGGGCGATGTCCGCGCGATGGGGCGCAACGCCCGCGGCGTCCGCGGCATTTCGCTCCGGGAGGGCGACGCCGTCGTGGCCATGGAGGTCGTCCAGCCGCCTGGCACGATATTGACGGTCACCGAACACGGCTACGGCAAGCGGACCGAGCTCGAGGAATACCGCGTGCAGTCGCGGGGCGGTGTGGGTATTATTAACATCGCCACGACGGACCGGAACGGTCACGTGGTCGGAATGGCCTTCGTGCAGGACCAGGATGAACTGCTGCTCATCACGCAGCAGGGCAAGATTCTCCGGATGGTCACGCGCGATATCCGGGCGATTGGACGGAACACGCAAGGTGTCCGGCTGATCGACATGGAAGGCGATGACCGTGTCGTCTCGATCGCGCGGTTGGTCGAAAAAGATGAAGAAGAGTCCTAGAAGGAGGGCTGGTATGCCTCGGCCGAGGATCACGGTACTTGCTCTACTCGTCCCCATCTCCGTCATGGCGGGCGCGCTGCTGCTCGCCGCCTGCTCGAGCCATCCGGAACAGCCGATCCTGCAGCAGTTCTTCACGGCCTCGCGCCTGCGCGACAACCAGACGCTGGCCAACTTCGCGACCGTCACCTTCAATCCGCAGTCCGACGGCAGCGTCACGTCGTTCTCGATCACGAACGTATCGCCCGTGCAGACCAGGCCGCTCGATCTGAAGAACATGGCCGACGTCCGGAACCAGGCGAAGGCCGAGGACGATGCGTTCACCAAGAAGAAGCTCGATTACCAGAACGCCAACCTCGACGCTATCCAGCGCGTGCTGAAGGCGGAGCAGGGCAACGGCAAGGTCGACAAGAAGGACTCGACCGTGCAGGCCGCCTGGGACAAGTGGCGGCAGGACACCGAGACGTCGGCCAAGAAGGTGTCCGACGCCCAGCAGGCGCTCTCGGATGCGAGCGGGATCGCGCAGATCAGCATCAACGCGTCGCGCCCGAACTCGCCGCTCGCCGTGACGAACTACAACGGGACGCTGTCGTCGAAGGACGTCACCGTGTCGGCGGACGTCCGTCTGCCGAACGGCTCGTCGCAGCAGAAGAACCTGATCATCACGATGGAGCAGGTGACGCTGGATGGCGCCAACAATGGCCAGCCGCTCGAGGGCCGCTGGGTGGTGACGGGCGTCAAGGGCGCGTAGCCAACTCAACACCCGATTAGTGCAGGGGCGGCCCTTCGTGGCCGCCCTTTCTGTTTGTGCCCGCGCACTGCCTTACGCCGGCTGCTGCTTCGCGTAGTTCGCCCGCAGCGTCTTCTTCCCCACGCTGTTGAACCGCACGACGACCTTCACGTCGTCGTCCAGCGATTCCGCGCTGATCACCGTCCCGACGCCGAACTGCGCGTGGCGCACCATCGCGCCCGGGCGGAGGCTCGTGGTCGACTGATCCTCGTCTTCGTACGCGAACGGTTTCGCGTGCGATTCTTCGGTACGCGGCTGAGGGCGCTGGCGGTACGGCGACGCGGTGCGATCCGCCTGGCGCACGGCGTACGGCGTGAGGCTGCTCTGGTACGGGCTCGCGTAGGAGGACTCGACGTAGTCGAGCAGGTCCGCCGGCACCTCGCTGATGAATCGCGACGGCTCGCTCGCCTGGTACTCGCCGAAGATCCGCCGCCGCGCCGCGCCGGTGAGAATCAGGCGCGTACGCGCGCGGGTCATCCCGACGTAGCAGAGCCGCCGCTCCTCCTCGAGCTCCGCCTCATCGTCCTGCGCGCGCGAGTGGGGGAACAGCCGCTCCTCCATCCCGGCGATGAACACCACCGGAAACTCGAGACCCTTCGCGCTGTGCATCGTCATCAGCCACACGTGCGCGTTCTCGGAGCCCGATTCCTCGTCGACCTCCGAGAGGAGCGAGAGCCGATCGACGAAGCCGCCGATCGAGGCCTCCGGTTCGCGCGCCTCGTACTCCCGCCCCGCTGAGACGAGCTCCATCAGGTTGCCGATCCGCTCATCGGCGTCCTCGCTGCGATCGTCGCGCAGATCCTGGATGTAGCCGCTGCGGTCGAGCATCAGCTCCAGCGCGGTCGACACGGGCTCGCGGCGCGCCACGTCGGTGAGCGTGAGCATCAGGTCGCGAAACACGCCGAGCGAGGCGTGCGCACGCGGTGAGAAGGCGCGGCGATCCAGGCCGGAGACGAGGCGCGACCAGAGGGAGCTCGCGTTCGGGCTCGGCTGCAGGCCGGCCGCGAGCAGCGGCGGGAGATCGTGAGCGGGGTCGGCCGGATCAGATGCCTCGAGCGCATCCATCACGCCCTTGCCAATCCCGCGTGCCGGCACGTTGATCACGCGCCGCAAGCTCACATCATCGTGGGGATTGATAATCAACTTGAGGTACGCGAGCGCGTCCTTGATCTCCTTCCGCTCGTAGAACCGGACGCCGCCGACGATCCGGTAGGGAAGACCCTCGCGCATCAACGCGTCTTCAATCGTGCGCGACTGGGCGTTCGTCCGGTAGAGAACCGCGATCGTCGTCGTCGGCTTTTCGGCCAGCGACTTCCGCGTGGTGCGCGTGATGTAGTCCGCTTCGGCGAGCTCGTCGGTCCCGCGATAGTAAGTGACCTTCGCGCCGCCCTGGCGGTCGGTCCACAACCGCTTCTCCTTGCGATTGCGGTTGCGCGAAATCACGGCGGAGGCCGCGTCGAGGATGATCTGCGTCGAGCGGTAGTTGCGCTCGAGTCGGACGACGGTCGTTTCCGGGAAGTCCTGCTCGAAATCGAGGATGTTGCGGAGGTCGGCGCCGCGCCACTTGTAGATCGACTGATCGGGGTCGCCGACGACGCAGATGTTGCGGTGGATTTCGGCGAGTCGGCGTACCAGGATGTACTGCGGGCGGTTCGTGTCCTGGTATTCGTCCACCATCACGAAGCGGAACTGGCCCGCGTAGCGCGAGCGGACGCTCTCGGACTCCTCGAACAGGCGCACCGTTTCGAGCAGCAGGTCGTCGAAGTCGAGCGCGTTGCTGTCGCGCAGTGCCTGGCGGTAGAAGGCGTAGATCTTCGCCATCTGCTCGTCGCGATGGTTCCAGCCGGTGGAGGCCATTGCGTCGGGATCCTCCATCTTGTTCTTCGCGTGGCTGATGCGCGAGAGCGCCGCGCGCGGCTGGATGAAGGAGTCGTCGATGTTCAGCTGCTTGAGCGCCTGCTTGACGACGGAGAGCTGGTCGGTGGAATCGTAGATGACGAAGCTGCGCGAGAGGCCGATTGCGGGCGCTTCACGGCGGAGCAGGCGGGCGCAGAGCGAGTGGAACGTGGAGATCCACATCTGGCCGCAGTCCCGCTCGAGCAGCCCCTCCACGCGCGTGCGCATCTCGCCGGCGGCCTTGTTGGTGAAGGTGACGGCGAGGACCTCATCGGGATCCGCGTGGCCGCCCGCCACGAGATACGCGATGCGGTGCGCGATGACACGCGTCTTGCCCGAGCCGGCTCCCGCCAGGATGAGCACCGGCCCGGTGGTTTGCAGCACAGCCTCGCGCTGCTCGGGATTGAGCGATTCCAGGAGGTCCACTTACTCCACCGTGACGCTTTTGGCGAGATTGCGCGGCTGGTCGACGTCGCAGCCGCGGCGGACGGCGATGTCGTAGGCGAGGAGCTGCATCGGGATGGACAGGACGATCGGCAGCAGCAGCGCCGGCACATCCGGCACGGTGAGCAGCACGTCGGCGTTCGGATCGAGCAGCGAGCGCACGTCCTCCTCGCCGCTCTCCGTCGTGAGGGCGATCACCGTCCCGCCGCGCGCCTTCGCTTCCTGGATGTTGCCGAGCATCTTCTCGAAGACCGCGTCGCGCGGCGCGAGCGCCACCACCGGCATCTGCTCGTCGATGAGCGCGATCGGCCCGTGCTTCATCTCGCCGGCGGGGTAGCCCTCGGCGTGGATGTACGAGATCTCCTTGAGCTTGAGCGCCCCTTCGAGCGCGATCGGGTAGTTGATGCCGCGCCCGAGATAGAGGAAGTCCTTGCGCGTGTGGAAGCGGCCGGCGACCTCCTCGATGGCCGCTGCCTGCTTGAGCGCCTGCTCGATGAGCGCCGGCAGGCGCAGCAGCGCGTCGACGTGCGGCCGGAGCTCGCCGTCGGTGAGCGTGCCGCGCGCCTGCGCGATCGCGAGCGCCAGGAGGTAGAGCGCGACGAGCTGCGAGGTGAACGCCTTCGTCGAGGCGACGCCGATCTCCGGCCCGGCGTGCGTGTAGAGCGTCCCGTCGCTTTCGCGCGTCGCCATGCTGCCGACGACGTTGCAGATGGCGAGCGTGATGGCGTGCTTGTGGCGCGCCTCGCGCATCGCCGCGAGCGTGTCGGCCGTCTCGCCAGACTGGGTGATGGCAATCGCGAGCACGTCGGCACCGGCGATCGGATCGCGGTAGCGATACTCCGAGCCGTAGTCCACTTCAACCGGCAGGCGCGCGAGCGTCTCGATCAGGTACTTGCCAACCAGCCCGGCGTGCCACGAGGTGCCGCACGCGAGGATTGAGACCCGGTCGAGATGCCGGAACGTGTCCGAGGCAATGCCGATCTCTTCGAGGAACACGCGTCCGGATTCGGGCGACACGCGCCCGAGGATCGTGTCGCGCACCGCGGCCGGCTGCTCGAAGATCTCCTTGAGCATGAAGTGCTTGTAGCCGGCCTTCTCGGCCATCACCGGATCCCAGGTGACGCGCTGCGGCTTCCGCTCGAGCGGATGCCCCGTGAAATCGGTGAACGTCACGCCAGCCCGCGTGAGCACCGCCATCTCGCCGTCGCCGAGGAAGACCATGTCGCGCGTGTGCGCCAGGATCGCCGGCGTGTCGGAGGCGACGAAGTACTCGCCGTTGCCGATCCCGACGACGAGCGGGGGACCGTTGCGGACGGCCACGATTTTCTCCGGGTCGTCGGCCGAGAGGAGCACGAGCGCGAACTGGCCGCGCAGACGGGTGAGCGCCCGCCGCACCGCCTGCTCGAGCCCGTCGCCGCGGCTTTCGCGCTCCACCAGGTGCGCCACCACTTCGGTGTCGGTTTCGGTGACGAACCTGTGGTTCTGCGCCTGCAGCTCGCGCTTCAGCTCGAGATAGTTCTCGATGATGCCGTTGTGGATGACGACGATGCGGCCGGTGCAGTCGCGGTGGGGATGCGCGTTCTCTTCGGTGGGCCGGCCGTGCGTCGCCCAGCGCGTGTGGCCGATGCCGTACACGCCGTCGATCGGGCTCGCGGCGATCGCCGCTTCGAGGTTCGCCAGCTTCCCCGCGCTCCGGCGGATCGTCACCTGGCCATCACGGACGAGGGCCACACCCGCCGAGTCGTAGCCGCGATACTCGAGCCGCCGCAGCCCGTCGAGCAGGATGGGGGTGACGGCCGCGTCGCCGATGTAACCGATGATGCCGCACATTATTTAAGTGTGCGGTGGGGCCCCACCCCCACCGCCTGTCCTCGCCGCCGTCGAGCCGTGAGCGGCTCGGATTTCCGACACGTGACGCCAGAATTGCGGCAACAGTCCGCCCGTAGCCCGTGGCCTACGGGATCTTTTTCTTCCGCCCCTCCACCCAGTCCTCGATATTCCGCTGCTTGCCCGCGCTCACGGCGAGCGCGCCGGGCGGGACATTCTCGCGGACGGTGGTGCCGCTGCCGACGTAGGCGCCCTTGCCGACGGTCACCGGCGCGATCAGCTGCGAATCGCTCCCGATGAACGCCCCATCCTCGATCATCGTCGGCTGCTTCCGGCTTCCGTCGTAATTGCAGGTGATGGTCCCCGCGCCGATGTTCACGTGCGACCCGATCGTCGCGTCGCCGAGATACGCCAGGTGCATCGCCTTCGAGCCGCTGCCGAGCGAGGTCTTCTTCAGCTCGACGAAGTTCCCGACGCGCGCATCCTCGCGGACGTCGGCGTCCGCGCGCAGGTGGGCGAACGGCCCGACCACCGCGCCAGGGCCCACGCGCGAGTCGGTGATCACGCAATGATTGTTGATCGCAACGCCGTCGCCAATCATCGAATTCACGATGCGCGTGCCGGAGTGGATCTCGCAGCCGGCGCCGATCCGCGTCCGCCCCTCGAGCATCACGAAGGGATGGAGCACCGTGTCGGTGCCGACGATCACGCCCGGATCGATGAAGGTGCTGGCGGGATCCTCGATCGTCACGCCCGCCGCCATCAGCTCGTCGTTCTTCTGCTGCCGCAGGAACCGCCCGGCGTCGGCGAGCTCCTCCCGGCTGTTGATGCCGCGGATCTCCCGCGGATCCTCCACGACCAGCGTATCGACGTGCCGCCCGCGCCGGCGCAGCACGGCCACCATGTCCGGCAGATAGTGCTCGCCCTGCGCGTTGCGCGCATCGATGGCGCGCACGGTGTCGAAGAGCCCCTCGAGCGCGAAGGCGTAGATGCCGCTGTTGATCTCGCGGATGCGGCGCTCGGCCGGCGACGCGTCCTTTTCTTCGACGATGCGCGCGATGCGGCCTTCGAGGCGAACGATGCGGCCGTAGCCGTGCGGATCCTCGACGTTGGCTGTCAGCACCGTCAGCGCGGCGTGGCTCTGCTCGTGTTGGTGGACCAGACGGGTGAGCGTGCGCGGCGCGAGGAGCGGCACGTCGCCCGACAGAAGGAGCAGCGTGCCGGGCTTGTCCGCCAGGAAGCGCTCGGCCTGGAGCAGTGCGTGCGCCGTTCCCAGCTGCGGCTCCTGGATGGCGAACTGCAGCCCGGGCCAGGTCTGGAGCGCGCTCCGGACGTGTTCGGCCATATGACCAACTACGATGGTGGCCGATTTCGGGCCGAGGCTCGCGGCTGTGCGCAGGACGTGCTCGATGAGGGAGGCGCCGCCCAGCCGGTGCAGCACCTTCGGCTGCGTCGACCGCATCCGGGTGCCCTTGCCGGCGGCGAGGATCACGACATGGATATCCACTCTATGACGCTCCTGGCAGCCGGCCGCTTTCTGGCATGTGAGGGAGTCGGCGCTGGTCCGGACCCGCCACAGTAACAAAGGGGTACATCAGCGGTCAAGGTCAGCCCTGTGCTGCGCTTCGACCATCCGGTAAACCTCCCGGGAGGGGAGTGAGAACCGGCGGGCGAGCGCCTGGATGATGGCGCGGCGGGGCATCCCCGAGTTTTCTGTCATTTCACCAAATTCTCGGTAGACTTCCCGGGCATCAACCACGGGAGCCTCGGCTCGGTCGGCCTCGGCAGCCGGCCCGACCACGATCGTGAACTCCCCGCGAGGCTCGCCGAGACGCTCGAGCACCTCTAAAATTGGTCCCCTGACCCATTCTTCGTGTGCCTTCGTGAGCTCTCGCCCGATAGCAATAGGTCTATTGCCAAAAAGATCGGCCGCGTCCGCGAGCGTGGCGGCGATCCGGTGCGGCGCTTCGAACAGGACGACCGGTCTGCGCTCTGCGGCGACGGAGGTGAGCCACTCTTTTCTGGCTTTTGACCGCGTCGGAGGAAATCCAACAAACGCAAAGCTTTCAAAGGAGAATCCGGAGCCGAGCAGGGCGGCGAGCACGGCGCTCGGACCGGGAATCACGTCCACACGGATACCGGCGGCCAGCGCATGCCTGACCAGCTCCTGTCCAGGGTCCGAAACTGCCGGCGTCCCGGCATCCGAGACGAGCGCGAGGCTCTCGCCGGCCTGGAGCCGTTCGAGCAGCCGGGGCGCCTTGTGATGTTCGTTGTGCTCGTGGAGGCTGGTCATCGGCGTCGAGATGCCGTACCGAGCCAGGAGATGAGAGGTGCGCCGGGTATCCTCGGCGGCAATGACCGCCACTTCCTTCAGGATCCGGAGCGCCCGGATGGTGACATCCTCGAGATTGCCGATTGGAGTCGCGACCAGGTAGAGGGTGCCGGCCATTGGCAACCCATTTATTGTACCATTGAGGTTCCCTGGGGGCAGTGACAGCCCACGGAGCCCGGCGGCGCACGCTGCCCCCGCGACGTTCCGGCCTCGTTTCGTTCGGTCATGCATCCATCAGAGCCGCTCTCTCATTTTGTCGAGGACTATCTCGGCTACCTGCACGAGACCTCGCCGACCCACGCCGCGCTCGACGGCGTCCACGGGCACGACGACCTGCTCGAGGACTTGAGCCGGCCGGCGCTCGACGGGCAGGTCCGTGCCCTCGCCGGCTTCCGCCGCCGCCTCGATGAGATCGACGCGCGCGAGCTGACGAAGGTGGAAAAGATCGAGCACCCGATTCTGCTCAGCCACGTGCGTGCGCGCGCCTTCGAGCTCGAAGAGGTCCGCGCGTGGGAGCGGAACCCGCAGTTCTACGCCGACACGCTGGCGACGAGCCTCGCAGCCCAGGCGCTCTTCACCTACGCGCCGCCGGCCGAGCGGGCGCGGCGCACGCTCTCCAAGCTGCGCCAGGTGCCGCGGCTCGTGCAGGCGGCGCGCGACAACATCAAGGAGCCGCCCGGGATCTTCGTGAAGGTGGGCCTCGAGTCGTTCCGCGGGGCGCTGAAGTTCATCGAGCGCGATCTGCCGCGCGCCTTCGCGGACGTCGACGACCTTCACCTGCTCGGCGACCTGGCCGATGCGCAGACCGAAGCCGTGCAGACGATCGCCGAGTACGCCGACTACCTCGAACGCGAGCAGGGGCCGCGCGCGCGGGCGTCGTTCCGGCTCGGGCGCGAGAAGTTCGAGCAGAAGCTGAAGCTCGATGAGGGCGTCAGCCTCGACGTCGACCGCCTGCTGGCGATCGCGACGCGCGAGCTGCACGAAACGCAGGAGCAGTTCCGGCGCGTCGCCGGTCACATCCGGAGCGGCGATCCGCTCGAGGTGTGGCAGCAGAGCAAGGCGCAGCATCCCGCCGCCGGCACCCTCGTCGAGACGGCGCGCACGCAGCTCGCCGAGCTCGTGCAGTTCCTCGAGCGCCGCAGCCTGATCACAATCCCCGAAGGGCCGCAGGTGGTCGTCGCGCCGACGCCGGAGTTCTTCCGCTGGTCATCGGCCAGCATGTGGACGCCGGGGCCGTTCGAGACGCGCGCGATGCAGGCGTACTACTACCTCACCGACGTCGATCGGTCCTGGCCGGCCGAGCGCCAGGAGGAGCACCTGCGCGATTTCAACGACGCGACGCTCTGGACGATCTCCGTGCACGAGGTGTTTCCGGGACACTTCCTGCACTACCAGCACCTGCGGCGCGTCGAGTCGAAGGTGCGCAAGTCGATCATGTTCGCGCCGATGTCGTTCGTCGAAGGCTGGGCGCACTACTGCGAGCAGATGATGATCGAGGCGGGCTTCGGCCGCCAGGATCCGACGATCAAGCTCGGTCAGCTTGCCGAGGCGCTCATCCGCCTCGCCC
>JANWLS010000096.1 GCA_025450765.1 Vicinamibacterales bacterium
CCAGCGCCCTCGCCATTATCGATTCGTCGGATGGCACCCGGAACACCGCTGGTGCGTATGTCACGATGGTGCAGCATGGCGCGGCCTTGATCACGGCGGGACAGCTCGATTCGGCTCGAGCAGTACTTCGGCGGGCGCAGCAGCTCTTTCCCGACGACGGCACGGTCGACGGTCCGGCCTGGCAGTTGGCTCACCTCGACCGCGATCAGGGCCAGATTCAGGCGGCGATCTCGCAGATCAGCGCGGTCACCATGCACAGCGAGACCGCCGCCGATGCTAACGACGTCGAAGCGACGCTGCGCCTGGAAGTGGGCGATTCGGCCGGCGCGCGTGACGCACTGGAACGTGAGCAATGGATCCAGCCGTACGATGCCGGCCTGCACCTGCGGATGGCCGGCTTGAGCGAAACGATGGGCGACCTGCCGAGAGCCGTGCGGGAGCGGCGCGCGATTGTGGCGCTCGGGCCGCCCGATCCGCTGGAAGCGCGGTATCAGCTCGCGCGCACGCTGGCCCGCGCGGGGGATCGCGCCGGCGCGCGACGGGAAATCCTGCAGGTGCTCGAACAGGCGCCGGCGTTCGAGAAGGCGCAGGCGCTCCTCCTCGAACTCCAGGGCAGTTCTCCTTGATCGGAAAGGGTTTCGTGTGACACTGACGTCTTCGCCCTCCCAGCTCGACCGGCTCGACGACGCCGATCTCGCCGAACGGTTGCACGCCGGAGGGAGCCGGATCGCGGCCGAACTCCGGAAGGTCATCGTCGGGCAGGAGGCGGTGGTCGAGCAGGCGTTGATCGCCCTCTTCGCCGGCGGCAACTGCCTCGTCGTCGGGGTTCCAGGCCTCGCCAAGACGCTGCTGATCCATTCGCTCGCGCGCGCTCTCGATCTCTCGTTTTCACGGATCCAGTTCACCCCCGACCTGATGCCGTCCGACGTCACCGGGACTGACATGATCCAGGACGATCCGGTGACGGGACATCGTCGTCTCTCGTTTCTCGCCGGGCCGATCTTCGCGAACGTGGTCCTCGCCGACGAGATCAACCGCACGCCGCCCAAGACGCAGGCGGCGCTGCTCGAGGCGATGCAGGAGAAGCGGGTCACGGTACAGGGAAAGACGTACCAGCTCGAGCCGCCATTCTTCGTGTTCGCCACCCAGAATCCGATCGAGCTGGAAGGCACCTATCCGCTCCCCGAGGCGCAGCTGGACCGGTTCATGTTCGAGGTCGTCATGGAGTATTCGCCGGAGGAGGACGAGATGGCGATCGTGCGATCGACCACCACCGTGCCACCCGAGGCGATCGTGCCGGTGATCAGCCGGGACGAAATCATCGCACTTCAGCAGGTGGTGCGGCGCGTGCCGGTCGCCGATGCGGTGGTGCGGTATGCCGTGCAGCTGGTGCGCGCCACGCGTCCCGGCGACGCCTCCCCCGAGTTCGTCCGCCAGTGGCTTTCCTACGGCGCGAGCGTCCGCGCGGCGCAGGCCCTCATCCTCGGCGCCAAGGCGCGCTCGCTGCTCCAGGGCCGCGCGCACGTCACCTTTGACGACATCCGCGCGCTGGCCAAGCCGGTGTTGCGTCATCGCCTGCTTCGCAACTTTCAGGCACAGTCCGAGCGGGTCACGACGGACATGCTGGTGGATCGCGTGATGCAGGCGGTTCCGCTGCCGAGATCGGGGCTCTGAGGCCGCCGTGCCGGACGCACCGCAGTCGTTCATCGATCCCGTGGTCCTGGGGCGGATCGGCGATCTCGCGCTCCTGGCGCGCAGCGTGGTCAACGGATTCGTGCACGGGCTGCATCGTTCGATGCGCGCCGGCGTCTCGGTGGACTTCGCGGAGCATCGCCCCTACCAGCCCGGCGACGACCTCCGGCGCGTTGACTGGCGAGTGTACGGCCGGACCGATCGGTTCTACCTCAAGACGTACGAGGCCGACACCAACGCCGACGTGATCTTCGCGCTCGACGCGTCGGCGTCGATGGACTTCGGCAGCGGAGCGATTGGCAAGTTCGACTACGCCCGGTTCCTGGTCGCTTCGCTGGCGTGGCTGGCGCAGCGCCAGGGCGACCGCGTCGGTCTGGTGACTCTCGCGGGAGATCTCCTCGACATCGTGCCGCCATCGACGCGCCACCTGCAACTCCTGCTGCACACCCTGGGGCGGGTCAACGCCCGGGGCGCTGGACAGATTCCCGCCATGCTGGAGCGGGTCGCCCAGCTTCGGGGTCGGCATGGGATCGTCGTGCTGGTTTCCGACTGCTACGAGGAGCCTGCGGTGCTTCGGCAATCATTGGCCGGGCTCCACGCGCGCGGCGATGACGCGATCGTCTTCCACGTGATCGATGCGGCGGAACGTGATCTGCCGTGGACGGCGCCCGGAAACTTCGAGGATTCGGAAACCGGCGTCCGCATGCCGCTGCGGCCGGATGAGCTTCGAAAGCAGTACCAGGAGATCTTCGATGCCCACCGGTCCGAACTGGCGCGGGAGCTGAGCCGCGAAGGAATCGACTACGTCCCGGTGGCCACGGATCAGCCACTGGACGCCGCGCTTCGGACGTTCCTCGATTTGCGACTGATGGGAAGTCGGGTGCGCTGATGCCGGTCGTCTTTCTCGTGCCCGCGATTCTCGGCGGCATGCTGGCGCTCGGCGTGCCGTTGCTGCTGCACCTGAGAAGACGGGAGCGCGAACGCCCCATGCGCTTCCCGTCGCTCATGTTCCTGCAGCGGGTGACCATCAGTACCGCCCGCCGTCGGCGCATCACGGACTGGCCGCTGTTGATGCTCCGCGCGCTGATCGTTGCGTTGGCGGTGCTGGCATTCGCCCGTCCGGTGATACGGCCCCATCCGGGTGCGGCGCCGGCACGCGGCACGCGACGCGTGGTGCTGCTGGTGGATCGATCGATGAGCATGGGCCACACCGCGGTCTGGTCCGCGGCGATCGACTCGGCCCGGAGCGTGATGAGCACCTTGGCGCCTGGCGACCGCGTCGCCGTCATCGCCTTCGACGAGGACGCCACGATCGAACAGCCGCTGACTCTCGATCACGCGGCGGCGCTCGCGGCGGTGAGCCGCATTCGCCCGGGCAGTCGGGGGACCCGGTTTGGCGCGGGGATCCGCGCAGCCAGGGAGCTGCTGCTCCAGGAAGCCGACGTGCAGGGCGGCGAGATCGCAATGGTGACCGACCTGCAACAGGGCGGCACGTCGGGCATGGTGGGGTTGACGCTGCCGCCCACGGTGCAGCTCCGTGCCATCGATGTCGGCGCGAAACAGCGCGGGAATGCTGCCGTGGTCGGCGTGGACGTCGAACGGCTTGCCGGTACGGCCGATGCGCCCAACCGGCTCGCGGTCTCGGCGCATGTTGCGACGCGAGGATTCGCGGCGCCGCGAACCGTGCGAATCACGCTCTCCGCCAACGGCCGCTCGAGCGGATCGCGCGAGGTGACGCTCCCCGCTGACGGCAGCATCACCGCCGCATTTTCGCCGGTAGCGCTTCCGCTTGGCGTGATTCGCCTGGTCGTCTCGATCGATCACGATTCGCTCCGGGCCGACGACGTGTTCCACGTCGTGGTGCCGGCGGAACTTGTCCGTCGCGTGGTAATGGTCGTCCCCAGCGACCTCGAACCCGATGAATCACTGTATTTCGAGCGGGCGCTCTCCGCCGGACACGATCCTGCCTTGCGCGCCGAACGGCGCACTGCCGCCGGCCTCGATGCTGCAACGCTGCGCGACGCGATTGCGGTCGTGCTTTACGACGTGCCGATGCCGGGGGGGTCGAGCGGTACGGCGCTCACCGCGTGGGTCCATGACGGAGGCGGCCTGGTGAGCATCGCGGGACGCCGCGTGGGGGGACGCGCAGGGATCACCGGGTTGCTCCCGGGAGTCGCGCACGGCATGGTGGATCGAACGGACGACCACGGCGGAGTACTCGGTGCAACGGCGCCGGAGCATCCGATCTTCGCGCCGCTCGGCCGAGCGGGCGGCGGGCCGCTCGGCAGCACCAGGTTCTTTCGCTATCCGAGGCTCGTCCCCACCGCCGACGCCCAGGTTGTGGCGCGATTTGACGACGGATCACCGGCGCTGCTCGAGCGTCGGGAAGGCTCGGGTCATGTGGTAATGACCGCAGCGGCACTCGATGCAACGTCCGGCGATTTTCCACTGCAGCCTGCCTACCTTCCATTCGTGAGAGGAATGGTGCTGTACGCGGCCGGAACGGCGGCGGCGCCGCTCTGGCGCACAGCGGGTGATGGGTGGCTCGTGGCGCCGGCCGTTCGCGATCCGGTAGTGAAGGCGCCTTCCGGCGCGCTCCTTCGGCCCGACGTCGACCGCGGCATCAGCGCGGTCACGCTGGACGAGGCCGGCTTCTACACGATGTACGAGGGACAGGCCTCGGGCGATCCACTCGCGGTCATGGCGGTGAACCCGCCACCGCTCGAGTCGGACCTCACGGCGATCAAGCCGAACGAGTTGCTGGTTGGTGTCGGCCAGGATAGCGTCAAGGCGTCGACGCTCACGGCGGCTTCTCTCGCGGAAGCCGAGCGACGCCAGCGCATCTGGCGGACGTTGCTCCTGCTCGCCGCCGCGATGCTGCTGGGTGAACTGGCGATGACCAGTCACGGCTGGCGCGGCACTGCCGCAACGATTGTCGGTACAGCTCCGGACGGGAGCGCACCATGAGCCAGAGCGATCGCGACACTGTCGGGCGAGACGACGCGCTTCGGGCCGCCGTTGTGACGATTCGCCGGAAATGGCGGATGCGTCGCATGCTGGAGGGTGTTCCGGCGATCCTCGCCGCGGCGCTCGTCTCGCTGCTCGTGGGACTCGCACTGCGGAGTGCGCTCGGCTCGCCGGGCGCCATCATCGTGGCGACGCGCGTGAGCGGGTACGCGGTGCTGATCGCGGTGGCGGCCTGGTGGGTCGTTCGGCCGGCGCTACGGCGCGCCAACGACGAACAGATCGCGTTGTACGTCGAGGAGCAGGCGCCCGAGTTGCGTCAGCTGTTCCTGAGCGCGGTCCACGAGCTCGCGCATCCTGTCGCGCACGGCGCGTCGCCCGCGCTCCGGCAACGGGTGATCCAGCGCGCGCTCGACGAATTCGAACGCCTCGAACGAGGTACGGCGATCGAGCGGTCTCGGGCGCGTCGGGCAATCACGCGTCTCGGGGCGCTGGCACTTGCCGGCGCAATCCTTGTCGGCTTGGGTCCCGCGGCCGTTCGCGACATTGCGACGATCCTGTTCGTACCGTGGTCTCGCGCCGCGGCGGCCACACTGCCAACACTCTTGGTGTCGCCGGGCAATGTCAGTGTCCCGCGCGGCGCGGCGCTGGACGTCGCCGCCCAGTTGCGGGCGTTGCCTGACCGCGGCTCCGAGCTGGTGTTGCGCACCGACAGCTCGGCCTCGTGGACGCGCATTCCCATGGTGCACGATTCGACCGGCACCCGGTACGTCGCCCGAGTCTTCGACATCAACGACAACACGCACTACTACGTCGAAGCGGGCGGAATTCGTTCGCCCGAGTATCGCGTGACCGTGACTGATTTGCCGACGGTGAGGCAATTGGCGCTCGAACTCCGGTACCCGGCCTACACCGGTCTGGCGCCGCAAAGGATCGAGAACGGTGGCGATGTGGCTGCCGTGACGGGGACGATCGCGGCAGTCGACATCGCGGCAACGCTTCC
>JANWLS010000097.1 GCA_025450765.1 Vicinamibacterales bacterium
AACGTCGGGACGGGCGAGGACCTGACGATCGCCGAGCTGGTCGCCCTGATGCGCGACCTCATTCACCCGGACGCGATCGTCCGCTTCGATGCATCACGGCCGGACGGCATGCCGCGAAAGCTGCTCGACGTCACACGGCTGCATCGGCTCGGATGGCGGCACCGCATGGCCCTCCGCGAGGGCATCGCGCACACCTATGAATGGTTCGCGACCCACAGTCCATCAGGTGCGGTGATTCGGTGAGTGCGCCGGTCCGCTTCGTCTGGCTGGCGGCAGCACTGGTGATGCTGCTCATCGCCGGCTGCTCCGGTGATGTCGGAAACCAGAACGTTCACGCCGTCTACGATCCAGCGACCGGCAAGCTGGTTCGGCTCGACTACGACTCCGATCACAACGGGAAGATCGACACGCGCGCCTACATGGACGGCACGCGGGTCCTCCGCATCGAGATCGACCGGAACGAAGACGGCCGCGTCGACCGGTGGGAGTACTACGGTCCCGACGAAAAGCTGCAGAAGATCGGTCTCTCGCGCGGCGACACCGGCCGGCCGGACGAATGGGTCTACCTGCAGGACGGCGTCACATCCCGGATCGACATCTCAACGCGCGGCAACGGCACGATCGACCGGTGGGAGTATTACGAGCACGGGCAGCTCGCGCGCGTGGAAATGGACGGGAACGACGATGGCCGCGTCGACCAGTGGGAAACCTACAAGGACGGCCATGTGAGCACCGTGGCGTTCGATACGGCGCATCGCGGCAAGCCCGATCGGCGACTCGTGTACGGCCCTGACGGCAATCTCGCCGAAGTGGATACCGATCCGACGGGGAACGGACAGTGGCGGAAAGTCAGGTCAGACCAGTGAAGGCGGGCAGCCTCAGCCGGCCGCCGGTTCCGGGAGCCTTTCTCGGGCGCTCGCCGGCCGTCGGCCGCGTGCTGATGCAGCTCGAGTCGGCGGCGCCGTCGCAAGCCGGAATCATCATCTGCGGCGAGCGGGGAAGCGGCCGCCAGACGCTCGCACGGGCCATTCACGACCGGAGCGGCCGCGGACGCGTCTTCGTGTCGATCGACTGCCGGCAGATCGGCTCGCCCAATCTCGAACACGAGCTCTTCGGCCGGTCTGGGGCCGCACCGGCCGCGGGGAATGGCTCCGCGCCCGAAGCGATCGTCCGCGGCAGCCGTCTTCACGACGCGCGCGACAGTACGCTCTTCCTCCGGTACCCCGGCGAGATCCCCTCACGGGTGCAGGCGCGGCTCGCCCGGGTCTTCCGCGATGGTGAGGCGATCGACGCAACAACCGGCGATAGCATCCGGCTGAACATCCGGCCGATCGTGGCGATCGATCCCCCGTTCAGCCGCCTGGCGCAGGAGGGGCATCTCCGCGACGACCTCTATCAGCGACTCTCGGCCATCCGGATCGACCTGCCCGCGCTGCGCAATCGGAAGGAAGATATCCCGGCACTCGCCGCGCACTTCCTGCGCGAGAGCTGCCGCGCGGCCGGGCTGCCGATGAAGCGCCTCACGCGCCAGGCGCTCCAGCTACTCTCCGCGTTGCCGTGGCGAGGCAACGTTCGTGAGCTGCAGGAGTTTGCGTACCTCGTCGCCGGTGCCGCGCCCGGACCGTTGATCCGGCTCGAAGACATCCTGGGCCACATCAACCTGGACTCCGGTCCCATTGCCGTCGGCCGCCGGCGGACGCTGCAGGATGCGCGCGCGCAGTTCGAGCGGGAGTACATCACGGCGATCCTCGACCAGCATCGGGGTCGGATTGCCGAGGCCGCCCGCGCGCTGGGCATTCAGCGGACGAATCTGTACCGGAAGATGCGGTCGCTCGGGGTCAATCGCCGGACTCAGGATTCATGACGGCCAACGGCGATCGGGGCTGGGGAAAATGGCTTGACGTCCCGCGACGGGCGGCCGATAGTGGAGCGGCTCGCCGAGGTGCCCGATGATCAGAACACTTCTCGTCGCCATCCTGGCGATCTTCATCACCTTGACGGCGGTCCCCGTCCGCGTCGTGGCAGGACAGACGGCGCCCGCGACCGGCCTCATCTCCGGGACGGCCCATAGCCAGGCCGGACAGGTGCTCGTCAACACGACGGTGCGGCTGCGGAGCCTGGTCAACCAGCAGATCATCGGCACCACGACGAGCAACACGGCCGGCGGATTCACGTTCACGGGACTGACGCCCGGCCAGTACATGGTCGAAGCGGTCAATGCCGCCGGGCAGGTCGTCGGCACGAGCAGCGCCGTGACGCTGACGGCAGCCTCCATGGTCGCCACGGGTGTGGGTGTGACGGCGGCCGTGGCCGCGGCCGCCGCCGCCGGTGGCTTTCTCGGGTCCACGCTCGGACTGCTGACGCTCGCCGGTGTCGGCAGCGGCGTGGCCGGGCTCACGGTCGCGGCCACGCGAAAGCCGGTCAGCCCGTCGCAGTAGGCGTCACGTCGTTTCGAGCAGCTGGTCAGCCTTTGCTTCGCACATTCATCACAACTGCTCTCGCCGCCCTGCTCGTCGCCGGCGGTGCCGTCTCTCTGGCCGCGCAGCAGGTCGTCGACCGTTCCGCCGACGCGCCGGTGCACATGGGACCGCTCGCGCTCGAGCCCTCGTTCCAGCTGACGAATCTCGGGATCGACACCAACGTCTTCAACTCCGTCGACAATCCACAGCGCGATTTCACGATGACGATGGAGCCGCAGACGCTGGCATGGCTTCATCTCGGACGCGGCCTGCTCAGCGCGAGGCTCGGCGCCGGGCTGGTCTACTTCCGCAAGTTCGCCGGCGAGCGCGCGATCAACACGGACAACCAGGTCCGGTTCGACCTGCCGCTGAACCGGTTCCGGCCCTATGTGGTGGAGCAGTACTCGAACGCGCGCCAGCGGCCCACAGAGGAGATCGACGCCCGTGCGCGGTATCGCGACAACGCCACGACGGTTGGTGTGGATCTCGGGCTCCTGAGCCGGACCACGGTGGGGGTCTACGGCCGGCGCGATCAGCTGGCGTACGCGGCGAACCAGCAGTTCTTCGGCGCCGATCTCGCGGCGGCGCTGAACCGGACGGAGATCGCCGCCGGTGTGGATCTCAAGCACGAGTTGACGCCCTTCACGACACTCGTGCTGAGCGGTGAAACCGCGCGCGATCGCTTCGAGCTCTCGCCGGACCGGAATTCACGCACGGTGCAGGGGACGCTCGGCGTCGTGCTGAGCCCGGCCGCGCTCATCAGCGGCAACGCGTCGGTTGGCTATCAGAGTTTCGAGATGCCCGGCGC
This sequence comes from Vicinamibacterales bacterium, assembly GCA_025450765.1. GTDB lineage: Bacteria > Acidobacteriota > Vicinamibacteria > Vicinamibacterales > CAVVIG01 > JAGWRA01. The sequence continues at coordinate 3,268 of JANWLS010000097.1, forward strand.
GCACGTGTCCAGCTATCACGGCCTGACCGCCACGGCGGGTGTCGGCTACGTCCTGCTCGGCGTGACCAGGTTCGATGTGCAGGTGACGCGGCAGGTCCAGTATTCCTTCGACGGCAACACGCCCTACTACGTGCTGAGCGGCGTGTCGGGCTCCGTGTCGCAGGAGTTGTTCGGGCCCGTGTCTCTCGTCATCAACGGCGCGAACCAGCAACTGGCGTATCGTGCCGCGGCAGGCGTGCCCGAGAGCTTCGCACGGACGGACACGGCGCAGACCTACGGCGGCGGCCTGAGCTTTCGCGTGGGGCCGACCTTCGACATCAGCGCCCTCGCCGACGAATACCAGCGGACATCACCGGCCGACCTGCGCCAGTTCAAGGATCTGCGCTTCGGGATATCGATCTCATACGGCAAGCAGTAGGAACCAGCCATGTGGTTGAAGCGGATTCTCCTCGCCGTCCTGCTGGCGGTGATGGGCATTGCCTTGTTTCCGGGGTCGGCCCGGGCCGCCCTGGCGCCCCCCGCGACCGCCGGCTACGCCATTGGGCCCAGTGATGTCATCGCCGTGGTCGACTTCGATCAGGCCGACCTCTCCGGCAAGTACGTCGTCCAGGCCGACGGCACGTTTACGTTTCCGCTGATCGGGAAGGTGAAGGCGGGCGGTCTCACGTTGCCGGAACTCGAGGCCGAGCTCAAGAAGGAGCTGGCCAACGGATTTTTCAGGGATCCGCAGCTCAGCGTCACGATCGACCAGTATCACAGCCAGCAGATCTACATCGTGGGTGAGGTCCGGTCGCCGGGATCGTACACCTTGAACGGGCCGATGACGCTGATCGAGGCGATTGCGCTCGCCGGATCCGCGCTGCCGAGCGCGAGCGATGAAATCCTGATTGTCCGGCCGAAGGACGGCAAGCCGCACGGGCCGAGTGTGGCCGAGCCGCCGGGACAGGGACCTGAGAAGACGCCGGACGTCCTGAAGGTGAACCTGAAGGCGCTCCAGAGCGGCATCCTGGCCAACAACATCCAGCTCCGGGACGGCGACACGATCTTCGTGCCGCGCGCGGACACGATTTATGTGTTCGGCCAGGTGAAATCACCCGGCGCCTATCCGATCCAGCCGAAGACGACCGTCCTCCAGGCGCTGTCGCTCGCCGGCGGCGTGACCGATCGCGGATCGACGTCACGGATCAAGATTGTGCGCTTCGTCAACGGTGAGAAGAAGGAGCTGAAAGTGAAGCTGAGCGACCAGGTCAGGCCCGGCGACACGATCATCGTCCAGGAAAGGTTCTTCTGATGATGGAGCAGCTCCCCGAGCCGGCCGGCGCATCGCGTCCCCAGCTTCGAGCGTTGCATCTGGCCCAGATCCTCCGGGCGATTTACCGGCGCCGCTGGACGGCGATCACGGTGTTCGTGCTGGTCGTGCTCATCTCTGCCGTGAGTACGTTCACGCAGACCCCGCTCTACCTGGCCACGACCGAGCTCGTGATCGAGGCGGAACGGCCCACCGTGGTCTCGTTCCAGGACGTCACCGACAGCCAGAACAAGACCACCGACGACTACTACAAGACGCAGTACCAGATCCTTCAGAGCCGGACACTCGCCCGTCGGACGATCGACGCGCTGAAGTTGTGGAACGAGCCGGCGCTCCTCTCGCCGCCCCACGCCTTCAGCTATAGAGGGCTCGCGACCGAGGTCGCGCAGCGCGTGTATCACCTCGCCGTGCCGCGCAGGCCGGTCATCGACGAGCCGCACGCGGACGAAACGGTGGCCCAGTCACCCGTCGTCGACGCGTTCCTGCGAGGGCTGCAGATCGAGCCGATCCCGAGCAGTCACCTGGTCGACATCGCGTTCACCTCGTCCGACCCGCAGTTGGCGATGAACATCGTCAACGGGCTCGCGCAGCAGTACATCGCGGCCACACAGGCGCTCCGGCAGGAGGCGTCGAAGGAGGCCGAGGGATTTCTCGCCGGGCAGCTCGATGCCCAGCGCAAGCAGGTGGAGGCCAGCGAAGCGGCCCTCCTGCAGTACCGCGAGCAGCACGACGCCCTGTCGCTCGAGGATCGCCAGAACATCGTCGTGCAGAAGCTGGCCGACCTGAATGCGGCGGTGACGAAGGCGAAGACCGGCCGCATCGAAAAAGAGGCGCTGTATCGCCAGCTCCTGGCGCTCGGGCAGCAGCATCAGCCGCTCGACACGTTCCCGTCGATCCTGTCCGATCCGTACGTGCAGCAGGAGAAGGCGCAGCTCGCACAACTCCAGCAGCAGCGGGCGCAGATGGCCGAGAAGCTCGGGCCGCGGCACCCGGACATGATCAAGATCAACACCGCGATCCAGGTGGAACAGAGCAAGCTGCAGGCGGAGATGCAGAAGGTCGTCCAGTCGGTGAAGAACGACTACCTGACGGCGCTCGCGCAGGAAGAGAGCCTCACGAAGGCGCTCGAGCAGCAGAAGCAGGATGCGCTGGACTTGAACCGCAAGGGGATCGACTACACCGTGCTGCAGCGCGACGCGGAAACGAACCGCCAGATCTTCGAGAGCCTGCTCCAGCGGGCGAAAGAGACCGGCATCTCGGGCCAGGTGACCGCCAGCAACGTCCGCGTGATCGACCCGGCCGAGCGGCCGAGCGTGCCGGCGTACCCGCAGAAGATGCAGAGCATGGCGAGCGCCTCACTGGCCGGCGTGGCGGCCGCGCTCGGGTTGGTGTTCCTCTTCGAGTACATGGACAACCGGATCAAGACGCCCGACGAGCTGAAAGCGGAGCTGGGCCTGCCGTATCTGGGGATGGTGCCGGCGCTGTTCAAGGACAAGGCTGCGGATCCGCTCATCAACAGCGGCGTGCCGGCCGATTTCCTTGAAGCGTTTCGTGGCATCCGCACGAGTGTGCTCTTCTCGTCGGCGGAGGAGGGCGGCAAGACCGTTGCCGTCACGAGCACCGGCGCCGGTGAGGGCAAGACGACGGTGGCCGCGAACCTGGCGATCGCGCTGGCGCACGCGGGCCAGCGCGTGCTGCTCATCGACGCCGACATGCGGAAGCCGCGCGTCGGCGACCTGTTTGGCCTGAAGCCGGGCCCGGGTCTTTCCAACGTGCTGGTCGGGACGGCGCAGGCCAGCGATTCGATGCGAAAGAGCAGCGTCCCTGGGCTCTGGATTCTCCCCTGCGGGCAATATCCGCCAAATCCCTCCGAGCTCCTGGGGACGCGGCGCTTCAAGGATTTCGTCACGACGCTCGTCAATTATTTCGACTGGACCATCATCGACACGCCGCCGGTGATGGCGGTGTCGGACGCGGCGCTCGTGGCCCATATCGTGACCGGCGTGGTGTTCGTGGTACAGGCCGAGGAGACCAACCGCCACCTGGCGCAGCGTGCGCTGGAGCAACTGGATCGGGCCAACGCCCACTTCGTGGGCGCCATCCTCAATCGCGTCGATCTTCAGCACAAGGCGTACTACGACTCGCAGTACTACCGTCGGGAGTATGCCGACTACTACGTCCAGCCGTCCGCGTCCTGACGGCGTTCGGCGAGAGGCCTCGCGGGAGCGCACCACGTCGTGGCTCTCGTGGGCGCTGCTGCCGCCCATCGCTTGGGGAGCCCTGGCATTCGGCGCGCCATACCCCTGGGCGTACGCGCCGCTCATTGTCATCTGCGCGGCGCTCGGCCTGCTGGCCTGGTTTCGTCGGCCCACGCGTGCTCACGGTGCCCTTCGCGCGCTGACGGCCGCTCTCGTGGTGGTCGTTGTCGCGATCGCCGCGCAACTCGTCCCTCTGCCGGCCACGTTCATCACCCGCCTCAGCCCGGCCACCGATCGCATCCTGCGGCAGTTCAGCGTGCAATATGCGGTGGCGGCCGAGGCGCACCTTGGAGCGGCGGCGCATCCGCTCTCGATCGATCCCACGGCCACGCGGCTTGCCCTCGTTCTCTTCATCGCGTTCGCGCTGCTGCTGGTCGGTTCCGCTCCGGCGCTGACGCGCCGCGATCTTCGGCGGCTGGCACAGGGCATCACCGTGCTCGGAGCCGTTATGGCTCTTGCCGCCATCGTGCAGGCGGCGGCCTCCCCAACGGCGATCTACGGCTTCTGGCTCCCGCGCGAAGGCGGCCAGCCGTTCGGCCCGTTCGTGAACCGGAACCACTTTGCGGGCTGGATGCTGATGGCGATCCCCGTCGCCCTTGGCCAGTTCTGCCCGACCGTGTCGCGAGGCATGAAAGGCGTCCGGCCAGCCTGGCGCGATCGGCTGCTGTGGTTCGCCTCGCCCGAAGCCAATCACGCCGCGCTCATCGCCGCGGCGATCGCGGTCATGAGCCTGTCGCTGGTGATGTCGCTCTCGAGATCGGGAATTCTCGGCTTCGTGCTCGCGCTGGCGATCGCCGGCTGGTTCGTGAGGCGGCGCGAGACGGTCGCCTCCCGGCGGGCGCTCGTGCTCGCCTACATCGTCCTGGTGGCGTTGGTCGCCATCAGCTGGACGGGGACCGCGCGGATTGCCGGACGCTTCACGGCGCCCGACACGCTGACGCTCGACGGCCGGCTCGCGACCTGGCGCGACGCCGCGCACATCGTCGAGCTGTTTCCGCTGGTGGGGACGGGATTGAACACTTACGGCTCGGCCGCGCTCTTCTACCAGACGATCGATCTGGCCCGCTACTACAACGCGGCGCACAACGACTATCTGCAGCTGGCGGCCGAAGGCGGCCTGCTGCTTGGCCTGCCGATCCTGCTGCTCGTGGGAGTGTTCGTGCGGGATGTCCGGTGCAGCTTCGCGGGGCTGCGGCCCGAGAGCCGCTCTTATTGGATCAAGCTTGGAGCGGTGACCGGACTGCTGGCGATCGCGCTGCAGGAGTCGGTCGACTTCAGCCTGCAGATGCCCGGAAACGCCGTTCTCTTCGCCGTCCTCTGCGCGATCGCCCTCAGCGTACCTGTCAGTGAGCCTTCAGTGCAGGCCGCCCGCCACCCGGTAGTTATGCGCGACGACGACCGCGTAGGCTGAGTTCAGCCCCACCATCAACGCCACCGCCGCCACCGGATTCCGCTTCCACAACTTCTCCGACACGAAAATCGTTCCGGCCGCCGCGCCCATCTTGAGGGCGAGGAAGGCATCGGTGTGCTGCGTGATGCCGCCGAGCAGCGGGTTCGCCTCGCTCGCGCCGTTGCCGAGCGCCGTCATCGTCGACCGCACGTCGAGCGCCTGCAGGGTCGCGAAGCTCACGTAGAGCGGCACCAGCGCCGCGGGACGGTGCGTGGCGAAGATCGGCTTCTGCGGGGGCAGGAGGGGCAGCGGCTGCGCCAGCGGGCTTGTCGTCGCGTTGGCGGCGGATGCCGCCGCGGGCGCCGTCGGCTGGGCGGCGGCCCCATTTTCCGCCGGAGTCCCCGCATAGAGCGCTGTGACGGACAGCACGAGGAACATCACGACGAAGAGGAGCACCGAGGGGGCATGCCGGCTCGTGACGCGGACAGACATGGGCGACCTTTCCGGGCCGGTTCGGCCCACGGGACGTCTCTCATGCATCAACGCCTGTGCCGAGCCCGGATCGAAACGTGCATCCCCTGCCGACTGTGCAGGTTGCCGCCGCGTCGGACGCGCCGAAGAAAGCTTGAATCACGGCACGGTCCGCGCACACGGCGCACGTGCGAGTGCGCCGTCGCACAGCCCGGCTCAAGGACCGTGGAGAAAGGCCGATTCAACGGGAGTGACGAGGATTGTCGCGGGGAGGCAGGACAGGATGACTGCAAACCACGACGACGGGCCAAAGCCGGGCACGCTGGCGCTCGATGCGGCCGACTTCCGTCATCGTCTCGATTTCCTCAGGGCGCAGGCGACGGCGATCCGCCGCTGGACCGTTGCGCTTTCGGGCGCAGCGGAAGTGGGCCACGTCGGCACGGCACTCTCGTCCGTCGATTTGCTGACCGGCCTGTACTTCCACCAGCTGCGGGTCAATCCGCTGCTGTCCGACTGGGCCGAGCGCGATCGCTTCATCCTGGCCCACGCGCCGCTCGCGGCGGCGTTGTACGCGACGCTCGGGGCGCGCGGCTTTCTGCGGAGCGACGCGCTGTGGGCGCGGGTGAAGGCGGGCCACGCGCCGGCCGGGCGCACGCTGGCGGCCGCGCCTGGCGTCGACCTCTGTACGGGCTCGCTCGGCTACGGTCTTGCGGTGGGTGCCGGCCTGGCGCTCTCGGCGCAGCGCCACGGCGTGGACTGGCGGACGATCGTGATGTTGTCGGACGCCGACTGCGGCGACAGCACTGCCTGGAACCCGGCGCGCGCCGCGGCACACCTCAAGCTCGACAACCTCATTGCGATCGTGTCGACGCACGCCCCGCGTGCGACCAAGGGCGACGGCAGCACACGCTCGGTTGGTGCCGTCGCCGCCGACTGGGATCACCTGGGCTGGCACGTCGTCGAGACGGACGGCCACGACCTCGTCGCCCTGTGCGGCGCGCTCGAGCAGTTCGTGCACGTGACCGGGAAGCCCGGCGTGCTCATCGCGCGGACCGTGATCGGGAAAGGCATCTCGTTTCTCGAGGACGCGGTGAGCTGCCCGGATCGTCCCCTGTCGGCCGATGAAACACGAGCGGCCCTCGAGGAGCTTGCGTGATGCAGCCCCCAATTGTCACGGCACTCGCCGACGTGGCCTCCACCGATTCGCGCATCGTCCTGCTGACCGATGACGGTGCGGACGATGCGCTGAGACCGTTCCGGGCGATGCTGCCGGATCAGTGGTACGGCGTGGAGGGATCCGCCGACGCGATCATCGGCCTCGCGGCTGGCCTGGCGATGAACGACCACCGGGTGTTCATCCTGGCGCGCGCTCCGCTGATGACGTTTCGCACCTGCGAGTTCCTGCGGAGCGAAGTGTGCCGCAACAGGTTGCCGGTCGTGATCATCACGGAGGCGGACAGCGGCGATCCCGCTGCGCTCTCCACGCTGATGCAGACGCTGCCCGGAATGCGCGTGATCGTCGCACGCGACGCCAGGGAGGCGAGGGCTGCGGTGGCGACCCTCGCGGCCGATGGAGGGCCAGGGGTCCTCAGTGTGCCGCCAATTGTGTAAAATGCCATGACTTTATACGCCTCAGGAGTATTTGAAGTGCCCAAGTGCCCTTCCTGCCAGTCTGAGACGGTTTACCGCTCGCGCACCCGCCCCGGGTGGGAACGCTGGCGGCGTGAGGTGACGCTGAAGGTGCCGTTCCGGTGCCACGACTGCGGCCGGCGATTCTGGCGCCCCGATCGTGCAACCTCCTTCAGCCGCGAAGCCTTCGAGGCGGCCAATCGCGCCATCGCCGCCTTATCGTTCGATGAGGAGATTGCCACGCCGGCACGGCCGATCGGCGATCCTGAGATCGCGGCGCTCGATGCCCGCTTTTCGCTGAGGCGCGACCCGAACCGCGAGGCGGACGTTCCCGAGATGTTCTAATCTGTACGGGACATGTCGCTTCGCATCGGGATCGACCTGGACGGCGTGCTGGCAGACATGCAAGCCGCCCTGCGGCGCGAAGCTGAGCTGTTGTTCGGGCCACGGCCGCAACCGCCGGATTCGCAGACTGAGGCCTCGGCAGAAGAGCTCGCCGAGACGGCTGCCGTCGCCGCCGACGAAGGGGACGCGCCTCCCGAGCTGACGGACGTTCCCACCGATCGACAGCCCCTGACCATCAGGCAGCAGCGGAAGCTATGGAAGCACGTCGCGCGCGTCGAGGGCTTCTGGGAAGGATTGGAGGAGATCGAGCCGGGGGCGGTCGCGCGCCTGGCGTCGCTCGCGACCGAGCATGGGTGGAACGTGATCTTCCTCACCCAGCGCCCCGAAACCGCGGGTGACACGGCGCAGCGCCAGACGCAGCGCTGGCTTCAGCAACGCGGCTTCGACCTGCCCAGCGTCTTCATCGTTCCCGGATACGCCCGCGGCCGCGTGGCGGACGCTCTCTCGCTCGACGTGGTGATCGACGATCGCCCCTCCAACTGCATCGAGATCGCCGTCGACTCCAAGGCCCGCCCGCTGCTCATCTGGCGCGATCGCACGTCCGTGCCGCCGAACGTGAAGCCGATGGGGATCGTCGTGGTCGAGACGGTGATGGAGGCGCTCGATGCGCTTGGTGCGTCGGCCGGAACGGGAGAGCGCAGAGGGGTTGTCGCGCGACTCAAGAGCCTGTTCCTGTAGGCGCTGGGCGGCAGGCGCTCGGCACTAGATACCGGTCTTCTTCAGCAGCGCCTCCAGCTCTCCTACCTCTCCCATCTCGTAGTCATACACCATCGCGACGTCCGCGGCCGATCGAAATTGCGCACCGAGTTGCTGGTGCGCGGGATGGGCGAGGTATGCCTGCACACCAGCCAGATCGTCGAATTCAAGGATGGCGGCGATCGTGAGGTCCTCGAGGCCGAACTGCTGCTCGTAGGCGATACCAAGCTTCACGCGCACGCCCACGCGCGCGCGGCGGATCGTGGGGATATCCCGAAACGCCTTCTTCAACGCGTCGACGAGCGCGCGACGCTCGTCGGGTGCGAGATTCTGGCGCGGGCGGAGAAGGACGAGGTGGGTCACCATGAGTGCCCCACGCGATCACTTCTTGCCGCGCGGCTTGCCTGGCGGCCTTCCTGATCTGTCGCGACGCGGGCCGGAGCCCGGGCGGAAGTTTGCCGGACGCGATCCGCCGGGCCCCTTCGGCCTGAACGGACGACGCGGCTCCTCGCGCGGCGGGCGGTCCTCGCGGGGGCGGTCATGACGATCCTCGCGAGGACGCTCGCGCTGATCGTCACGCGGGCGCTCGCGCCGATCCTCACGATCACGAAACGACGGCGGACGATTTCCGCCGCGGTCAAACGGCGGCCTGCCGCCGCCGGCGGGACGACGATCCTGTGGCGGACGGCCCCACGGTTTGCGCGGCGGTCCGCCTGGTCCCTTCGGGCGAAACGGCGGCCGCTCGGCTTCACGCGGCGGTCCGCCCGGTTCCTTCGGCCGAAGCGGCGGGCGTTCGCCTTGACGCGGCGGTCCGCCCGGTCCCTTCGGGCGAAACGGCGGGCGTTCGCCTTGACGCGGCGGTCCGCCTGGCCCCTTCGGCCGAAACGGCGGCCGTTCGCCTTCGCGTGCCGGTGGGCGATCGTCGCGCGGACGGAATTCTCCGGAGCGATTGAATGGCGGTCTGCCGCCACCACCGGCAGGCCGCGGGTCCTGCGGCGGTCGGCCCCACGGCTTGCGGGGCGGCCCGCCTGGCCCCTTGGGCCTGAATGGCGGCCGGTCGCCGTCACGCGGCGGTCCGCCTGGCCCCTTCGGGCGAAACGGCGGCCGTTGGTCTTCACGCGGGCGATCGCGGCGATCCTCCGGCGGCCGATCGCGGTGCTCTTCGCGCGGGCGCTCGGGACGATGCCCGTGCGCGGCTGGCGAGTCCGTGCGCTCGTCGCGCTCGCGACGCTCGCGTGGCTTCTTCTTGAAGCGGTCGCGCGGATCTTCATGCCGGCCGCCGGGCCGCCATGCGGGCCCGCGCTTCTCGGCGATCGGCGCGCGCGCCGCCTGTGCTTCCTCCGGCGAGGCCCACAACCGCCCGCGCGCGAACCATTTCACTTCCGCATTCGGATTCGCGCGCTGCAGCTGCTTCAACGTCGGCAGCAGCTCGTCCTTCTCACGTGCGCGAAACGCCGTGGGCGCGTGGTCGATCAGGATGGTCCAGTAGGCGTAGCGAGGGGGCATGGGGAGGACTCTTGTCGGCCACGGGCCGCAGACCAAGGGGCCCGGCCGGCGGCTCGCCTGCTTTCAGGCGCGGCTCACATCGATCATATCGCGAGTTGATCGTTTGGCTGTGGCCTGTCGCCCATGGCCTGCCGACGTCAGTTGCCTCGTTCCAATCTCTTCAGCTTCTCCACGAGCGTCGTCCGCTTCAGGTTGAGGAGCCGGGCGGCCTGGCCCTTGTTGCCGCGTGTGCGTTCGAGCGAGCGGCGAATGAGCTCGCGCTCGATGTTGTGGACGTACTGATCGAGGTCGAGGCCGTCTTCGGGGAAAGAGAGATCGGGCACGGCGATCGTGACCGCCGCCTGGCGGACTTCACCAGGCAGGTCGCTGGCTTCGATCTGCGATCGACCGAGGCTCAGGGCGACGGCACGCTCGATCGCATTCTCGAGCTGACGCACGTTGCCGGGCCAGGGGAACGCCATCAGCGCGCGCATCGCTTCCTGGGCGACGGTGAGTGGACGATCGTTGCCGTGCCCGTTGAGCGGCGCGCGCAGCTCGACGGCGAACTTCTCCAGAAAGTGCTGCACGAGGAGCGGAATATCCTCTCGCCGATCGCGCAACGGCGGCAGCTCCACGGGAATCACGTTGAGCCGGTAGAACAGATCCTCGCGAAAGCGGCCGTCCGCCACCATCTGCTTCAGGTCGTTGTTGGTCGCCGCGATCACGCGCACGTCGACCTTCACGGTGTTGGAATCGCCGACCCGCTCGAGCTCCCGCTCCTGCAGCACGCGCAGCAGCTTCATCTGGACGGCGAGGCTCATGTTGCCCACTTCGTCCAGGAAGAGCGTCCCCTTGTGCGCCTGTTCGACGCGCCCGATGCGCGAGCCGACGGCGCCGGTGAAGGCGCCGCGCACGTGTCCGAAGAGCTCGGCCTCGAGCAGCGTTTCGGGAATCGCCGCGCAATTCAGGGCCACGAACCGGTTCAGGCGCCGCGGGCTGTTGTGGTGAATCGCGCGCGCCACCAGCTCCTTGCCGGTGCCCGTCTCGCCTGTGATCAGGATGGTGCTGTTGGTCTGGGCGACGGTCTCGAGCATCTCGAAGAGCGTGCCCATCGTCCGGCTGCGGCCGATGATCCCGCCGAATCGATAGCGTTCTTCGAGCTGCGAGCGCAAGTACGCGTTCTCCGACTTCAGCCGCCGCTGCTCGAGCGCCGAGGTGAGCACGTGCACCAGCTCCTCGAACTGAAAAGGCTTGGTGACGAAGTCCCAGGCGCCGCGCTTGATCGCCTCCACGGCATCCTTCACGGTCCCGTAGCCGGTGAGGACGATGCCGATGACGTCCGGGTAGCGCTCGATCGCCGCTTCGAGGACGCGGGCGCCGTCGATGCCGGGCAGGCGGAGGTCGGTGAGGACGATGTCGAAGGCGAAGTCGGCAAGGCGCTCGATCGCCTCCTCACCGGTGGCGGCCTGTTCGACGAGGAAGCCGCGATCGGTCAACTGCTCGGCGACGGCCTCCCGGAGCGGGGCTTCGTCTTCCACGATGAGCAGATGACGCGTCGAGTCGGACATGTAAAGGTCGGCGGCGTGATTTTGACGGCGGATGAGCTACGAGTCAAGCGCTATAGGTGGAGCGATCAGGAACCGATACTCCTCCACGGAGGCAGACACGCGTGGAGCGGAAAACGATTTCGATCATGAAGGCGTGCGAGACGGTCGGCGTGAGCCGGCGGACGATTTACAACTGGCTTGCCAGCGGCAAGCTGGAATACGTCCGGACGGCGGGCGGATCGGTCCGCATCTTCGCCGATACGCTCTGGCGCGAGCCGAACGACGCGGTGCGTCCCGCCGACGCGGTGTGGCAGCAGGCAGCCTCCCGTCCGCAGGCGTGAGCACGTGGAGACACCAGCGCCAGCACCGATGCACGCGAGGAGGCGGCCGATGGACGATCCCCCCGACCTTGGTCTCCTCTTTCATCGCCTGAACAACCAGCTCGGGATCATCCTCGCCCACGCCGAGTTGCTCGAGGCAAAGGCCGCGATCGAGGCCGATCGCGCGCGCGCCAGCCAGGTCGTGGCCGGGGCGCTCGAAGCGATGGCCACGGTCAAGGCGATTCGCCGAGATCTGACGCCAGAGAGCTAGCGCTCAGAAAATCCTGTCCACAGAATTCCTTCTCCTCCCCCTAAAGTTGTAATTGAATCGTCATTAATTTGGCGGTATAAAGTCGCCATCGCCAAATTCGTGACGAATTCAGGCGTCCGTGCTCCCTCCCCGGCTGCTCCAGCTCCATCGGATCGCACCGGCGATTTTCTTGTAACTGGCTGACTTTGAATCGGTTGTAGCGCACGCTCGCGCGGCGCTTCGCTCGATTGCTCTGATTGGCGCAGGTTGGTACCGCCATTGCCAAATGCTCAGGCGGCCGCCTCCGCGCCCGTCTTCGCGACGCGCATCGGCGAGGCAGGGCTCACAAGGACGTGTTATGCAGACAGCACCGATTTCAGCCGCTGAGAATGAGCGGATTGTCGCCGGGCTTCCGTTTGTCGAATCGCTGGCGCGGCGGATGGCGGCGTCCATGCCGCACTCGGTCGATGTCGGCGACCTGGTCCAGGACGGCATGCTCGGGCTCATCGACGCGGCGCACCGCTATGACGAGGGGCGCGGGATCAAGTTCGAGACGTTCGCCGAGCGCCGGGTGCGCGGCGCGATGATCGACGCGCTGCGGCGCGATGCCTGGCCGCGCGGCGTGCGGCGGCAGCGGCGCGAGCTCGAAGCCGCGCGTGAGGCGCTCCGCAAGGAACTGGGCTGCGAGCCCTCGCTCGCCGACCTCGCCGCGCGCGTCGGCTCGGACGAGAAGCGCCTGGGGCGCACGATTGTCCGCATCAACACGATCGAGTCCACCTCGCCGCTCGCCGCGCCCGAGAGACTGGACGAATCGTCGCTGCCGGCCGTGCTCGTGCCCTCCGAGCCGGAGTCGCCCGACACCGCGTACGAGAAGGCCGAAACCGCGGAACAGGTTCGTGCCGCCATCGACGCGCTGCCGTGGCGCGAGCGGAAGGTGATCGCGCTCTACTACTACGGCGAGGTCACGATGAAGCAGATCGGGACGGAGATCGGCGTCAACGAATCGCGCGTGTCGCAGTTGCATGCGCGGGCGATCCGGCGGCTGCGCGGCGCGCTCGGCGGGCAGTTCGGCGCGGCGCAGGCACAGGAAGTGCGCGCGGTGCTGCTGGAGTTCACGCGAAAGCCCAGGGCGGCGAAGGCGGTCCTGGCGGCGGATTACGCGTCGGCGACGTCGCGGACGATGCGGAGCAGTTCGGCGAGCCGGAATGGCTTGGCGAGCCAGCGGCAACCGCTCTCGGCGAGAAAGCGCTCGGCCTCGGTGCCGACCACATCGCCCGTCACGAAGACGATGCGCCGGGTGAGCGTCGGGGCGGTTGCAGCGGCGTGCCTGTAGAACGCCGTTCCGTCGACACGGGGCATCTTCAGATCGCAGATCACCACGTCGTAGGCGCGCGCGTCGATTCGCTCGATCGCTTCTTCGCCGTCGCGCGCCAGATCCGCTAGGTAGCCGGCATCCCTCAGCGCATCGGCCACCGCCGCGGCGAGCGCCGGCTCATCTTCCACCACCAGGACCGCCGCGCCTGCCAGGCGCCGGCCGGCCGGTCTTGCCTCGAGCGCCTCGCCGATGGCCGGCACGCCGATATCGCTCACGGGCAGCTCGACAAAGAACGACGCACCGGTATCGGGCCGCGACTCGAGCGAGATCCGTCCGCCGTGCTCCTCGATGATGGCGTAGGCCACCGTCAACCCAAGGCCGGTTCCCTTCCCCACCTCCTTGGTCGTGAAGAACGGATCGAACACCTTCGGCTGCACCTCCTCGGGAATCCCAGGCCCATCGTCGCCGATCTCGAGCATCACCCGATCGCGTGCCGCGTCGTGCCACGTGCGGACCACCAGCGTGCCGCGGCCGTTGGCGGCGAGCATCGCCTGCTCGGCATTGATGATGAGATTGAGCAGCACCTGCTGCATCTGATGGCCGTCGGCGAATGCCTGCGGGAGACCGGCGGCGAGCGCCTCGATGGTGGTGATGTTGGCGACGCGCTGCTCGTAGGTGCGGAGCGCGAGCGTTTCGCGAATCACCTGGTTGAGATCGACGAGTGAGCGGGTCGACTGGCGCTTGCGGGCGAAGGTGAGCAGGCTGCGCACGATCCGCGCGGCGCGCTGCGATTCGTGCAGGATGTGCTCGAGGCCGCGCTTCGTCGTCTCGTCGCGCGCCCCCACGGCGAGCCGCTCGGCCCAGGTGAGGATCGTGGCGAGCGGATTGTTCAGCTCATGGGCGACGCCGGAAATCGTCTGGCCGAGCGAGGCCATCTTCTCGGCCTGGAGCAGCTGGTGATACAGGTCGCGCGCCTGGTCTTCGAGGCGCTTGCGCTCGCTCACGTCGCGGACGAGCGCTTCGATCCGGACCGCGCCGCTCGCGTCGGGTCGATCGGCCTGCGCCGTCACTTCCACCCAGAAGGTACGATTGCCGGCGCGGCGCAGGCGGAGCAGGAAGTCGCTGACGGCGCCGCCGGTGGCGAGCTTCTCGACGAAATCCGCGCGCGCCTGCGGGTCGACGAAGCGATCGGGATCGAACGGGCGGACGTCGCCGTCGGGCACGTCCGCCGTGTAGCCGAAAATCAGCTTGAGGTACGGATTGGCGGCGAGGGTGAAGCTGTCGTCGGGCCGGAGGACGCCGATGTAGACGCCCTCGTGCACCGCCTCGAAGAATCGGGCAAAGGCTTCCGCACCCGGCGACTGGTCCAACGGCACGCGCTAGGGCTTTTCTTTCGGCGGCGCAGGCGTCGGAGTCTCGTTCGGATACTGCGAGCCGTATTTCTTCTCGACCGCCGTTCTGATCGCCGAGACCGAAGCGCCGGAAGCATGCATCTGCATCGCGTCACGCGCGACGTTGAGGCAGACCCCTCACGTCATGCCGTGCGGGTCCCAGCCGGTGACCTTCCCGTTGGCATCCCGCGAGGCGACGAAGCAGTCCTCGTTGGCCGTATGTCCGCCCAACTCGCAGCCGCAGAAGCAGGGAACGTACTTCTCCACTTCGGGATGCTCGGCCGCGAACTTGTACGCCGCGCGGATCTGGCCGACAGGGGCGGTGGTCTCGTAGCTCCCGAGCGGCAGCGGCGGGAGATCGGCCGGCCACTGGTCCTCGCCGATCGACGTGCCCGCGGCGACATCGGGCGGCGTGTCACTCTGCGCCATCGGATCGGCGCTCGACGCCCCCTGGTGCGCCGCATGATCCATCGGCTGCCCGGCCGGCGTCGCTGACGCGGGGGCGGTGGCGACGTGCGCGGGGATGCGGCGGACGTAATAAAACGCGCCGGCGACGATGACGATGGCGAGCACCGCGAGGATGGCGAACAGCCCTCCGCCGGAACCGCCCGAAGGCGGCGCGCCTTGCGTCTGATGTTTGGCAGCCATAGAGAAAGAAGCCTCACCTATTGTATCGCATGAGAGACACGGCGGCAGCCCACTACAATCGGGAGGCCATGTCCCTCCAGCCGCGCAATCAACGCCTTGGGTACGCGGCCTGGATCGCCGTCTGCATCATCTGGGGCACGACGTATCTCGGAATCCGGGTGGCGCTCCAGACGATGCCGCCATTCCTGATGGGAGGGCTGCGGTGGACGGCGGCAGGTCTGCTGCTCGCGGCCGGATTGGCGATGCGCGGCGAGCCCGTTCGGCACCTGTTTCGATCGCCCGCCGCCTGGCGGCGCTTCATCATCTACGGCTTTCTCCTGATCGGGATCGGGAACGGCGGGGTCGTCGTCGGCGAACTGTGG
This sequence comes from Vicinamibacterales bacterium, assembly GCA_025450765.1. Lineage (GTDB taxonomy): Bacteria > Acidobacteriota > Vicinamibacteria > Vicinamibacterales > CAVVIG01 > JAGWRA01. The sequence goes on from JANWLS010000097.1 coordinate 18,744, forward strand.
GTCCCGAGCGGTCTCACGGCGGTCGCGATCGCGACGACGCCGTTCTGGATGGTGGGGGTTGAGGCCATCCTACCCGGCGGGGAAACGCTGACCCTGCGCAAGGTGCTGGGGCTGCTGATTGGCTTCGGCGGGATCCTGCTGCTCGTGTGGCCGGATCTGTGGGCGGGCGGCGGCTACAACCGGTCGTTCATCGCGGGGATCATCGCGATCCAGATCGCGTGCGTCGGCTGGGCGATCGGCACATCGTACCGCAAGCGCTATCCGCACGAAGTCAGCATTCCGATGGCGGCGGCGTTCGAGATGATCGCCGGCGGGGTCATCATGCTGGTCGTCGGCAGTGGACGCGGTGAATGGGCGCACCTGTCGTTCAACACCGTGACGGCGAGCGTGTACGTGTACCTCACGCTCATCGGCGCGATTGGCGGGTTCGTGGCGTACTCGTACGCCTGCGAGCACCTGCCGATGTCCACGGTGTCGCTCTATGCGTACGTCAATCCGATGATCGCGGTGGTGCTCGGCGCCGTGCTGCTCGGCGAGCCGTTCGGACCACGAACGCTCGTCGCATTGGCAATCGTCTTGATTGGTGTCACCATCGTCCAGCGCGCGCCGGCGGCGAAAGCCGTCGTGATCGCCGATTTGGGATGAGCCACACAGACACAAAGACACGCTTTATGAAATCAGACGATCGTCTCCCTCACGTGGCGGAGCTGCGCGAGGACTCGTGCGGGTGGGGATTCTTCCTGTGTGCGTCGAAGGAGATCCGCACCGGGCGTAACGGCGGGGACTTCATCTCGCTCACCCTGCAGGACAACTCGGGGCAGATCACCGCCCGGATCTTCGACGATGTCGACCGGCTGCGGGAGGAGTTCACGGCGGGCGAGTTCGTCAAGATCCAGGGACGCGCGAACCTCTTCAACGGCCGCCTGCAGTTCATCGTCGAGCGCATCCGCCGGGTGAGCCCGGATCAGGATCGCGCCGCCGGCTTCGACGAAGCGGACTGCATCCCGTGTGCGGCGCGACCGATCGAGGAGATGTGGACCGAACTGCAGGCGGCGATTGCCGGTGTGCAGGACCGGTTCGTGCGGCAGCTGCTCGAGCGGGTGACCAGGGAACAGGAAGAGCGGCTGCGGATCTGGCCGGCGGCGGTCACGGTGCACCACGCCTATCGTGGCGGTTTCCTGGAGCACGTGCTGAAGATCGCCGAGGTGGGCCGGACGCTGTGTGGGTTCTACAACGCCAATGCGGACCTGGTCGTCGCCGGCGCGATCCTGCACGACATCGGCAAGCTGCAGGAGCTCGAGTACGACGTCACGGCGCGGTACTCGCGCGATGGGAACCTGATCGGCCACATCACGCTCGGCGCGATGCTCGTGCGCGACGCCGCGCGCGGCATTCCCGAGTTTCCGCCGGCGCTGCTCACCCAGCTCGAGCACCTGATCGTCTCGCACCACGGCTCACGCGAGTTCGGCTCACCGATCGAGCCGATGACGATCGAAGCGTTCATCCTTTCGATGGCCGACGATCTGGACGCGAAGATCAATCAGATCCGCCGCGCCGTCAGGGACGATGCGACGGACGGAGAATTCACGGCGTACCACCAGAGGCTGGGCCGAGTGCTGTGGAAGGGTTAGGCTTCCGGCGCGGCGCCACCCCGCGGCCCCAACGCAAAGGTCCTCGGCCCCGCGAGGACGATCTTGCCGTCCCCGCGGGCGACGCCCCGCAGCAGGCCCAGGCGGCTGCGGAGCCGCAGCACGGTGGCTTCGATGACGACGACGTCGCCCGGGTGGACCGAGCGGCGATACCGCACCTTCTGGATCCCCATGAAGTAGGGGAGCTTCTCGCGGTTCTCGGGCTTGGCGAGAATCATGATTGCCCCGACCTGTGCGACCGCCTCGGTGAGGATCGTCGGCGGCAGCACGGGCGGGCCGTCCTTCACCGGCGAGAGATAGCGCTCGCTGAGGGACACGTTCTTGATGCCGACGATCCGTTTGTCGACCTCGAGCTCGATCACGCGATCGACGAGCAGAAAGGGATAGCGGTGCGGCAGAATCCGCTCGATGGCGGAGTAGTCGAGGGGAAGAGTCAACGCATCCATCGCCCCTCAGTATCCCACAGCTTTCCCGCCGGCGCGCGGATCGGCCGCGCCGTCGCGCATCCCCGTCTTCGGGTCGATTTCAATCGCCTCGACGTCGCCCATGTCCGATTCGGCCTTCACCTGGTATCCCATCTTCTCGAGCGCCTGCACCAGGCTGGGCGGGAAGCCCTTCCGCTCGATCCGGATATCGTCCGGCAGCCATTGATGGTGGAAGCGCGGCGCGTCGACCGCCTGCTGGAGGTTCATGCCGTGATCGATCACGTTCACGATCACCTGCAGCACCGTCGTGATGATGCGCGAGCCGCCCGGGCTGCCGAGGACGAGGAAGACCTTGTCGCCTTTCGTGACGATCGTCGGCGACATCGAGCTGAGCATCCGCTTCCCCGGCTGAATCGCATTCGCCTCGCCGCCGGTGAGGCCGAACATGTTCGGCGTGCCCGGCTTGGCACTGAAGTCGTCCATCTCGTTGTTCAGCAGGAAGCCCGCACCCGCGACGACCTCGCCATTGCCAAATCCCCCGTTCAACGTGGTGGTGACCGCGACGGCACTGCCGTCGGCGTCCACGACGGAGTAATGCGTGGTCTGCGTCGACTCGTAGGCGATCGGTTCCCCCGGCGCGATCGCGCTGCTCGGCGTGGCGTGATTCGGATCGATGCCCGCGCGCAGCGACGCCGCGTAGGCCTTCGAGGTGAGTCCGCCCGTCGGCACGTGGAAGAATGCCGTGTCGCCCATCCACTTCGATCGGTCGGCGTAGACGCGCTTCTCGGCTTCGACCATCAGGTGAATCGTCTTCGGCGTGTTGAAGCCATCCTTCGCGATCGGATAGCCCTCGAGGATGTTCAGCAGCTCGACGAGCGCAATGCCGCCTGACGAGGCAGGCGGCATGGAGATGAGGCCGTAGCCGCGATAGGTACCTTCGATCGGCTGCCGCTCCACGGGCTTGTAGTCGGCGAGATCGGCCGTGGTGATCAGCCCGCCATGCGCCTTCATCTCGGCCGCGATCTGCTGCGCGATCGGGCCGCGGTAGAACGCCGAGGCACCGTGTTCAGAAATCAGGCGCAGCGTCCCGGCGAGATCCGGCTGCGCGAACCGATCGCCCGGTTGATACGGCTGATCATTCTTCAGGAATTTCGCGGCACTGGCCGGAAAGGTCTCGAAGAGCGGCCTGGCGGAGGCGAGCGAGTGCGCCAGGCGATCGCTCAACACGAAGCCGTTGGCGGCGAGATCGATCGCGGGCGCCATGACGTCGGCCAGCTTCAACGTTCCGTATTCCTGCTCGGCGAGCGCCAGTCCCGCCACCGAGCCCGGCACGCCGACCGCCAGCGGACCGACACGGCTCTTGTCGGTGGCATCGCCCTTCGCATCGAGATACATGTCGCGCGTCGCGGCTTTGGGCGCCACCTCCCGGAAATCGATCGTCGTCGCGCGGCCGTTGGCGAGCCGGATGACCATGAACCCGCCGCCGCCCAGGTTGCCGGCCGCGGGGTGGGTGACGGCGAGCGCAAAGCCGACTGCCACCGCCGCGTCCACCGCGTTCCCGCCCTTCTTCAGAATATCGACGCCGACCTGCGACGCGATTGGCGAGGAAGACGCCACCATCCCGTGTGCCCCGGCCACCGGCTCGGCGGATATTGGAGGGGCAGCGGCCTGCGGCGCTGGGAGACAAATCAGGAGCGCGAACAAGAGGAAGACCGACGCGGTGAGACCCGAACGGATCAGCTGGGTGGCTCGAAGCATCACTGACCTCGCAGTTTGCGGATGACGAGTATAATCCCGCTTTGCCGCCGGACAATCGAAAGGATTCGCCGCCGTCACGCTCGACGACATCATGAGCATGAAGGCGGTGCTCACCCCGGCAATCTCCCCTGATGGACGCGCGGCCTTATACGTCGTCCGGTCGTGGACGGAGACGCCGGGGGCCGACAAGAAGAGTACGGCTTCGTCGAGTATTATCATTTGAGGGTTCGTATCCAGCGGCTCCACGACTGGATTACCAAGTACACGATCGGCACCTCCGGGAAGACGACCGCGCAGTGAGCGACAAGACCTCCACGCCAGGGGCGGACAGCCGGCCGGCGCCGACGCGATCGGCTGATGACCACGAGCTGGTCACGACACTGTTCGCGCTTGGCCGCGAGGTCACGAGCGTCCTCGACACCTCTGAGCTTCTCCACAAGATTCCGCAGCTCATCGCGCGTCTCATCGCGTTCCAGGCGTTCGCCGTCTATCTCCTCGACGATCGGCATCACGACTTGCGGATCGCGTATTCCGTGGGCTATCCCGAACGTGAGACGGGGGCGCGGCGGCTGAAGGTCGGCGAGGGGCTCGTCGGGGCAGCGGTGGCGGAGGCGCGCCCGATCCTCGTCAACGACGTCCGCCAGGACCCGCGCTACGTGGACGTCGTCGCCGGCTCCGCCGCGGAGCTCGTGGTGCCGCTGCGGCGGAAAGGCCGCGTCATCGGCGCGCTCAACCTCCTCAGCCCCACCGTCGGCCAGTTCACGGAAACCGATGAAGCGATCCTCCGGCAGTTCGGCGCTCACGTCGCCGTGGCGCTCGAGAACGCGAAGCTCTTCGAGGCGCAGCGCCGGTACGCCACCACGCTGGAACTGCTCGCCGAAATCAGCAGCGAGATCGCATCGATCCTCGATCTCGACAAGGTGCTCTCGCAGATCGCGATCCTCACCCGTCGCGTGATCGACTACCGGACGCTCGGGATCCTGCTGCTGAACGAGGCGAAGGGCGAGCTCGAGATGAAGCTCGCCGTGCGCTACGGCGATCGGGTCGCCGTCCCGCGCGTGAAGCTCGGAGAGGGGCTGGTCGGCCACGCGGCGCAGTATCACGAGATCATCAACTGCCCCGACGTGGCGCAGGATCCGCGCTATCTCAAGTTCGTCGACGATGCCCGGTCGGAACTGGCCATTCCGATGCTGCTGAAGGATCGCTGCATCGGCGTGTTCGATCTCGAAAGCCCGGAGCTCGACGCGTTCAGCCCGGAAGACGTCGAAATCCTCAAGCTGCTCGCCAATCAGGCGGCGGTCGCCATCGAGAACGCGCGGCTGTACGAGACCATCCGCGACAACGAAGTCCGCATCGAGAACGAGCTGCAGTTCGCGCAGCGCGTGCAGATGGCGTTTCTGCCGGTCGGCTTGCCGAAGCGGATGAAGAACGTGGACGTCGCCGCCCGGTTCGCGCCTGCGCGGGAGCTCGGAGGCGACCTGTACGATTTTCTTTCGCCCGACCCGAACAGTCTGGTCGTGGCGGTGGGCGACGTGTCGGGCAAGGGTGTGCCGGCGGCGCTGTACGGGGCGTTTGCGGGGGAGCTGGTCAGGTCGCGCACGTATCGTCGGCGTTACGCGCCGGAGCAGTTCACTGCGGCAGGCATCCTCGCCTCCATCAACGTCATCCTGCACGAGCGGCAGCTCGAGGAGTACTACTGCACCCTCTGCTATGCCGTCTTCGACGTGAAGCGGCGGACGATGGTGATGGCGAACTCGGGGCTGCCGTATCCGATCCGGTGCACGGCCGATTCGTGCGCGCAGATCGAGCTGCCGGGCGTGCCGCTCGGGTCGTTTCCGGGCTCCACCTACGACGAGGTGTCCTTCGAGCTGTCGCCGGGCGACCTCTTCGTGTTCTGCACGGACGGCGTGTTCGAGGCGTTCGACGCGATGGAGCGGGAGTTCGGCGTGACGCGGTTGCTTCGCGTCATCCAGGAACACCGGGACGGGACGGCCGGGGAGCTCGTCGACGCGATTTTCGGGGCCGTCCGGGAGTTCCGCGGCGACACGCCACCCAACGACGACATGACGGCGGTGGCGGTCAAGATCGTGGGGTGAAGGACGCCCCGCCAGTAAGGCTACGGGCCGGGGGCACGGGGCTGCTGTCCTGATGTGACATCGAGAGGGCACGGTTCGTCATGCGCATAGGACAATGCGCGGGGACTCAACGAGATATTTCGAAGAATTCGAAGGGCCTCCCACGGCACAGCTCTTGATGATGCCATCCGCGGTCGCGCCGGGTCGGCGGGATGTAGTCCGACTACAGGCAGGCGCTGGCGTCGTCAGTCCCGTTTCCACTGATTGATCCGCGCGCGACCATTCTCGCTCCCCGCGGTCTGGGTCCATAGTCCGCGGCCCGTCAGCTTCAGTAAGCCGAAAGATACCGCCCCACCTCCCACGGCGACACCTGCCGGATGTAGTCGTCCCACTCCCCACGCTTGGCTTCCAGGAAGTGCTCGAAGATGTGGTCGCCCAGGGTTTCCCGGACGAGGTCGTCCTTTTCGAGCTCGTCGAGGGCGTCGCGCAGGTTGCCCGGCAACTCGTCGATCCGGAGGTGCCGGCGCTCGCGGTAGCTCATCTTGTAGATGTTCTTGTTGACCGGCGGGCCCGGATCGATCTCCTTCTCGATCCCGTCGAGCCCCGCCCGCAGCATCACGGCCAGCGCGAGATACGGATTACAGGACGGGTCCGGCATCCGGAGCTCGATGCGCGTCTCGTTGCCGCGCGCGGCTGGCACGCGAACGAGCGGGCTGCGGTTCCGTTCGGACCAGGCGACGTCGGTCGGCGCCTCGTAGCCGGGCACCAGGCGCTTGTACGAGTTCACGAGCGGACTGGTGATGGCGCAGAACCCCTTGGCGTGCCGGAGCAGACCGCCGATGTAGTGGAGGCATTTCTCGCTCAGCTGCCACTGGCCGTCGGGATCGAAGAACCGGTTGTGGCCGTCGGAGAAGAGGGCCTGGTGCGTGTGCATGCCGGATCCGTTCACGCCGAAGAGCGGCTTGGGCATGAAGGTGGCGTGCAGGCCGTTCCGGATCGCGACGTTCTTCACCACGAAGCGGAACGTGCTCAGGTTGTCGGCTGTCACCAGTGCATCGTCGTAGCGGAAATCCACCTCGTGCTGGCCGGCCGCCACTTCGTGGTGCGCCGCTTCGACGAACACGCCCATCGCCTCGAGGGCGAGCACGATCTCGCGGCGGACATCCTCGCCGAGATCGACCGGGGCGAGGTCGAAGTAGCTGGCCGCGTCGTGCGTTTCGGTGGTGGGCGCACCGTTCCGCGTCTGGAAGAGGAAGAACTCGACTTCGGGCGCGGCATTCATCGAGAAGCCGTGCGCGGCCGCCTTCGCGATCGCGCGCTTCAGCGTGGACCGCGGGCAGCCGGCGAACGGCTCGCCTTCCGGCGTGTAGATGTCGCAGATGATCCGCGCGACCTGCTCGCCGGGTGCATTCGTCCACGGGAGCACCTGGAAGGTCTCCGCATCCGGCCGCAGATACATGTCGGACTCTTCGGTGCGGACGAACCCTTCGATCGACGAGCCGTCGAACATGACTTCGCCGTCGAGCGCCTGTTCGAACTGCCGGTCGGGGACCTCGACGTTCTTGATCGAGCCGAGGATGTCGGTGAACTGCAGGCGAAGGAACTTCACGTGCTGGCGTTCGGCGAGTTCGAGGATCTGTTGCTTCCGTGCGCGATCGATCATGACGGCGTTCCTGGGGACGGCGCCCCGCCCAGCACGGTCGCGAGCTGCGAGGCGATGATCGCCGCGAGCGCGCGGCGGGCAGGCTGCAGCTCGCCGTTGTTGCGCATCTCGGCGGTCAGCACGCCGACGGTCCCGCCGGAGGCGCCGAGCGGTGCCGCCAGTGCGCCGTGCGTCACCATGTCGCCCGACGCGAACTGCACCTGGCCGGTG
>JANWLS010000098.1 GCA_025450765.1 Vicinamibacterales bacterium
ACCGGGTGCTCGACCTGCAGCCGGGTATTGGCTTCCATGAAGTAGAAGTGCCCGGTCTCGTCCATCAGGAACTCGAAGGTCCCCGCGTTCGTGTACTGCACCGCCTTGGCCGCGTCGACGACGAGGTTCCCCATCTTGCGCCGGCGCTTCTCGGTGAGCGCCACCGACGGCGATTCCTCGAGCAGCTTCTGATGGCGCCGCTGGATGGAACACTCGCGCTCGCCGAGGTGCACGACCGTCCCGTGCTCGTCGCCGAGGATCTGGAACTCGATATGGCGCGGCGCGGAGACGTACTTCTCGATGTAGACGTCGCCGACGCCGAAGGCCGCCTGTGCCTCGTGCTGCGCCGTCTTGAGCGCGTGCCCGAGCTCCGCCGGTGCCTGGACGACGCGCATGCCGCGTCCGCCGCCGCCGGCGGTCGCCTTGATGATGACCGGATAGCCAATCTCGCGGGCGATCCGCCCCGCCTTCTCCTCGTCCTCGACGGGACCGTCGCTGCCGGGGAGGATCGGAATCCCGGCCTTCTTCATGGCCCGCCGGGCGCGCGCCTTGTCGCCCATCAGCCGGATCACGTGCGGGCTCGGACCGATGAAGGTGATGTGGCAGGCTTCGCAGACTTCGGCGAGATACGGGCTCTCGGAGAGGAAGCCGTAGCCGGGATGGATGGCGTCCGCCCCGGTGATCTCGGCGGCGCTGATGACCGCCGGCACGTTCAGGTAGCTCTCGCCGCTGCGCGCCGGGCCGATGCAGACGTCCTCGTCGGCGAAGCGCACGTGCAGCGAATGCTCGTCGGCCTCGGAGTAGACCGCGACCGTCTTGATGCCGAGCTCCCGGCAGGCGTAGATCACGCGCATGGCGATCTCGCCGCGGTTGGCAATCAATATTTTCTTGAACATAGCGGGATGCGGTCGCCGCCGGCGATGGCCGGCGCGCCGCGCGGCTCTACTTCCGCCGGATCGCAAACAACCGTTCTCCGTACTGTACGGGTTGACCGTTCTCGACGTAGACCTTGACGATCTCCCCGTCGAACTCCGAGTCGATCTCGTTCATCAGTTTCATCGCCTCGATGATGCAGAGCACCTGGCTCTTCTTCACCGAGTCACCGACTTCCACGAACGACGGCGCAGTCGGATCCGGCGACCGGTAGAACGTCCCGACGATCGGCGACTTGACGATCGCCAGCTCGATGTCGGTCTCCTCCGTCGCGGCCGGCGCCGCAGCCTCGCGTCCGGCGGCCGCGGCCGGCGTGCTGACCACGGTCGGCGCCGGCAGCGCGGGCGGCATCGCCGGCATCAAGGGCGGCGCCATCAGCGGGGCTCCCGCCTTCTTGACGCGCAGCTTCAAGTCTTCACGTTCGAGCTCGAACTCGGTGAGCTCGTGCTCGCGAATCAACTCCAGGATTTGTCTGAGCTCGTCGAAATCCATTCGTCTCCGGCAGCGGCCGCACCCGTTCAGCGGACCGCCAGTTCGCGCGCGGCGCTCGTCAGCACGTCCACCCCAGACGAGGTCACCAGCACGTCGTCTTCTATGCGCACGCCCAGGCGGCCTGGTAGATACGCGCCGGGCTCGATCGTGAATACCATGTCGGGCTCGACGGGCTCCGGTTCGCCCGGCAGACCCGCCGCCGGTGCGGCTTTCGGCCGCCGCGTGATGCGCGGCGCCTCGTGCACCTCGATCCCGAGTCCGTGTCCCGTGCCGTGCCCGAACTGCTCGGCCAGGCCGTGGCGTGCGAGCGTGTCGCGCGCGGCCGCGTCGATCGCAAAGCGGGACACGCCCGGCCGGACCGCGGCAATCGCGGCGGCCTGTGCCTCGGCCACCGCGTCGAACACCCGCGCGGCCTCACGATCCGGCCGGCCCAGGCTGACCATCCGCGTGGAGTCGACGCAGTATCCGTCGTAAACCGCGCCAAAGTCCAGCACCACGAGGTCGCCGTCCGCCAGGACCCGGCTCCCCGGGCGCGCATGAGGCAGCGCCCCATTGGGCCCGGATCCGACAATCGTATCAAAGGCGGGCTTGTCGAACCCGGCCTGCCGCATGCGCCAGTCGATGGCGCCGGCCACCTCCCGCTCGGATCGGCCGCGGCGGGCCTCGGCGAGAATATCGGGCGTCACCTCCGAAAGCCGCGCGGCCGCCGCCCGGAGGATGGCTATCTCGTGTGCATCCTTGCGCAGCCGTGCGCGCTCAACGAGCCCTTCAACGCCTTTCAGGGCAGGTGCCCCATCCCGGCCCACCTGTGCACGCAAGCTGTCCGTCAGCCACTGGAAGCGGCTCACCGGCAGGTGGTCCGATTCGAAGCCAAGGCGAAGCTGGGCGTGCTCGGCGAGGAGGTCCGCCAGCGCCTGGTCGTACGACCCCTCGACGCGCACCACCTCGAGATCGGCCGGCCCTCGCCCGGCGTGCTTCGCTTCGTCGATCGCGGTCAGATACCGGAAATCCGTGATGAAGCGCAGGCGGTCCGCCGTGATGAGCAGGATCGCCGAGCTTCCCGTGAAATTCGTCAGATAAAAGATGTTGGGGAGGTGCGTGACAATCAGGCCGTCGAGCTCGGCGTGCTTCAGCGCGTCTCGAAGCCGGTTCTGCCGCACATGGAGAAACTCGGCTGGGGCGTAGGGCATGGCCGGACAATATTGTAACAGGACGGCTTCAAGCCTCTGGCGTCAGGCCTCAGGCCTCTGGCGTCGGCTCCGCACAACCTCGAGCCACCCTTCGAGCACCGCGAGCGTTCGCCTCGGGCGATCGTCGGTGATGCCGAGCGTCTGCTCGAGCGATGTGACTGTCGCCTGCAAGTCGGGATCGTGCCTCGCCAGCTTCAGCGCGGCGCGACACGCCGCCAGCGCTTCCTTCAGCGCACCGCGGCCCTGAAACAGATCGGCGAGCCCTCGGAGCGCCGCAAGGTTGTCGGGCGCCTGGCGCCGGACGATCTCGAACTCGGCCTGGGCAGCGTCCGGCTCGCCGCTGGCGGCGAGCGCGCGCGCCAGCGTGATTCGAGCGGACGCATAGGTGGGATGACGCGAGAGCCCTTCGCGACAGACGCGAATCGCGTCGGCCAGGTCTCCCGCCCGTCGGTGTTCCTCGGCGAGCTGGGCGAAGGCGATCGACGCCGGATCCTGCTGGAGCCGGCGTCGAAGGTCGTCGATGCGGGACACGCGGAGATTATTTCACGACCCTACCACGACGGTAACGGTCGTCGTCGACGTCTGGCCTGCGTCGTCCGTGACGGTCAACGTCACCGTGTAGCTGGCCGCCGTCGTGTAAGTGTGCGACGTGGTGGAACTGCTGCCCGAGGCCGTCGTGCCGTCGCCGAAATCCCACGCGTAGGTCTTGATGGTGCGCCCGGCTCCCGCAACGGAAGCCGCGGCATTGAAGTTGGCCTGCGTGTTCACCTTCGGACTGTTCGGCGACACGACGAAGCTTGCCGTGGGCGCCGACGCGGTCACGGTGACCTGCTGGGTGGCGGACGCCGTGCGCCCGTGAGCATCCGACACGGTCAGCCGCACCGAGTAGGTGTTGGCCGAGCCGAAGGCGTGCGAGGCCGTCTCACCCGAGCCCGTGGATCCGTCGCCGAAGTCCCACGAGTAGGACGTGATGGCGTCGCTCGGATCCGTGCTGGTGCTCGCGTCGAAGAGCACGCTCTGGAGCACCGTCGGGCCGCTCGGCGTGAAGCTGAACGCCGGCGTGAAGTCCACAGGTGGGATGATGACGCCTGGCGGCTGCAGCCGGATCGTCACCGTCCGCGGCGTGGCGCTGGCGAAGTCGGTGCCGACCGGCGTCACGATGATCGTGACATCCGTCTGGGTATCCACCGAGAAGGCCGGCTTGGGCGGCGCCGTGTAGGTCACCGTCGCCGCGCCGCTCGTGTCGGTCGCGAGGTTGTGCGCGGACAGCGTGCCGAAATCCGACGGCACACCGTTCACCTCGATCTCGACGTACACCGGCACCTGCCCTTCGGGGCGGCCGTTCTCATCGCGGGTCTGGATGGTGATCTGCGACTGCGCGCTCCCGTTCTGGGTGAGCACGTCGGGATTGGCGTCGACGCTCATCCCGAGGCCGAACGAGGACGGCCCCGTCAGCGACGGCGCCGCGATCTTCGATGACGTGCAGGCGGCCGTGGCCAGCGCCAGGACCGAAAGAACGGTGGTGAGAAGGAATCGTGGTCTCATATCGGATTCTCTGGTCCTCGCCCTTCGACAGGCTCAGGGCGAGCCTGAGCGACGTCAAAGGCTCGGCTCGTATGGCCCGCGGGTGCCGGCGGCCGCCTAGCGGCTCGGGTCCGCCCAGTCGCCGAAGTTCACGCTGATCGTTCCCGAAACGCTCACCTGGTGCCCGGTCTGGTCCTGGCCGTAGAAGGTGACGGTCGCAATGGTCGAGATCGCGTGCGCCCCCCCGCCGTTCCGAAGCGCCGCAAGCGGCGCTTCCTCCTTGGCCTGCACGCGGACGATGTCGAAGCTGAACGTCACCGCCTGCGAGCCGGAAATCGTGGCCGTGATGGCCCCGTCGAACGCGTACGGCACATCCACACCGGGTGTGTTCAGGCCGTCCGATCGGGCATACGAGACGTGGTACTGATTGATCGTGATCTCGTTGTTGGCCGTCGGCGCCGTCGGCGAGGCCGCCGATCCGACGTCCTTCAGGTTCAGGTGCATCGCCACCTGCCCGAGGTCCCCGAAGACCGTCGGCACGCTGACCTGCTGACCATTCACCTGTTGCTTGACCATGGTCAGGACAGCGGAATCGAGCGTGCCGCCGAACTTGGTCGGATCGGCGCCCGACGCTGCCGTCAGCGCATCGATGACGATATAGCCTGGCGACCGTCCCTGCCCGAGGGCGCCGCCGGCGCAGGACGTCAAGGCCGCCGCGCACAGCGCCATGACCACCGCCATCCTCAGTTGTGCTGTCCGTCCGCTGCTCATAAACGTGTCCTCAGCCCTACCGCCTATCGCCTACCGCCTCGCGCCTGCAGGCTTCCGGCCTCAGGCTCCCCTACTGCCGAATGATCTTCGGCGTGATGAAAATCAGCAGCTCGTTGTTCTGGTCGTTGACCGTGTCGCGCTTGAACAACCAGCCGAGCAGCGGAATCTGGCTCAATCCCGGCGTGCGGTCGTTGGAGTTCTGGGACTGATTGACGACGATCCCGCCGATCACCGTCGTCTGCCCATCCTTGACGAGCACCTGGGTGTTCGCCCGCTGGGTGTCGATCGGCGGAATGCCGTTGACCGCGCGGCTGAAGTCGGGCGACGCGTTCTCGAGCGCGATCTGCATGATCACGGTGTTGGCCGCCGTGATCTGCGGGACCACCTTCAAGGTGAGCGCCGCGTCCTTGAACGACACCGTCACCGTGTTGTTGGCGACCGTCTGAATCGGGATCTGCACGCCCTGGGTGATCTCGGCCGGCGTGTTGTTCTGCGTCGTCACCCGCGGCGTGGAGAGGATCCGCAGGCTGCCGTTGTTCTCCGCGGCCGAAATCGCCACATCGAGATTCAGGGCACCGTTCAGCGAGCCGAGCGCCAGGCTCGCCGTGCTCGGCGCCGCACTGACCCCGAGGGTGCTGCTCGCGCTGAGCCCGGCGCTGTTCGGGAACGTGAAGGGCAGCGTGTTGCCGTGCGCCGCATCGAGGTTGGCGCCGAGGCCCCACTGCAGCCCGAGCGCCCGCGCGAACGTCTTGTTGGTCTGCACGATCCGCGCTTCGATCTCGACCTGCGGCTGTGGCTGGTCGAGTTTGGTGATGAGGTCGGCGGCCGTCGTCAGCGCCGTGGGCAGGTCGGTGATGATGAGCGTGTTCGTCCGCTGATCGACCTGCACGCTGCCGCGCGGCGTCAGCACCGTCTTGGTGAGGAGCGCCTGCAGGTCGTCGGCCTTCGCGTAGCTGAGCGTCCGCGTCAGCACCTGCAGCGTTCCCGAGAGCGCCTGCGCCTGGGCGAGGGCGTGCTGCTGCTTCTCTTCGTCTTCGAGCACCTTGAGCGGCGCGATACGCACGACGGAGCCATCGACGGCGTACCCCAGCTTGTTGGCGCGCAGGATGATGTCCAGCGCCTGATCCCAGGGGACGTCGTGCAGGGCCACGTCGACGCTGCCGCTCACGGTCGGATCGATGACGACGTTGAGGCCGCTGATTTCCGAGAAGGTCCGGAGCACCGCCTTGAGGTCGGCCGCCTGGAAGTCCAGGCTCACGGGATGACCGCTGTAGTGCTTCTCGACCGAGCCCGCGACCGGCTCCGCCGAGTTGAGGGTGATGGGCGTCGTCGCCTTCTGGTCCCCGCGATAGGCGACGGCCTGGACCAGCCCCGGCGCCTGCTGGAGCGCGCTCATCGGATCGATCGCATTCGGCGCCAGCAACGCGAGCGCTGACGCCGCGGCGTCCGGCGCGGCCGGCGCGTCAACGGCCGCCTGGCGATCGAGGTCGACCCTGATCGTGCTGCGGTTCGAGGCGACGTGCGGCGCCACGGGCCGATCGAGCGCGATGCGGACGCGCGCCGCCGGACCGTCAGCGCCCCTGGTGTCCTCGACAGCCACCGCGCGGATGGGATCGTGTACGGCGCTGCCGAAGTCGGTGGCCACGCCGGCCGCCGTCGCCCCACGCAGGTCGAGGACCAGCGTGAGGGGATCCGGCTGGCTCGCCACGTAGGCCACGGGCTCGTTCGCCTGAATCCGCAGCGACGTCGTGGTCGGCGTCGACGAGGACGAGACGGACAGCAGGCGTGCCGGCGCCGCCGCACGGGCCGCGGACAGCGGCGTACCCGCCGCCGCCACGATGATGAGGGCGGCCAGGCCGGCCGCCAGCGCGACCGGGCGCGCCATCTGCTCGCGTCTCCCGCGCATCACAGTTGTCCCCCGTGCATCGAAGTCATTTCGTTGCGCCTCCCACGGCCTTTCGAACCTCGCGCGTCTTCACCGGCGACAGCGGATCGGCGATCGACTGGGCCAGGATTACTTCGCGCATCGTGATCTTCGTGATCGATCCGTCGCGCAGCCTGTCGTGCACGTGTGCGAGCCACGTCCGCCCGTCCGGCGCTTCCACCATCGCGACATACTCGCCGCCGCTCTGAAGGATGCCGGTGACCCGCAGGTCCTGCACCGCAATGCCGGGCAACCCCTCGATCCGTGAATCCGACGCCGTCTGTGTGGTCCGCCCCATCAGGCTCACGAACGGATCGCGGCGGCCCGTCGGGTCGTAGTGATAGGCATCGCCCGCACTCGCGGGCGCCGGTGCCGCAGCGGGTGTCTTCGGCGTCGTCACCGGCGGCTGTGCCTGCCCCAGGGCCGCGCCGCCGCTCACCAGCAGCGCCAACAGCACGGGCCGTACTCGACTGGCGTCTCTCCGCTCGGTCATCTCAATTCGTCTTTCTGGCCTTCGGCTTCGGCGTCTTCCCGGCCGGCTTCGTCGCGGCCGCCGTCGGTTCGTCGACGAGCACGAAGGTGGTCGCCTTGCACGACGCCGTCACCGTGGAGCCCGCATCCTGCTTGGGTTTCGCCTGGATATCGACGTCGCTCACGTTGATGATGCGGGGGAAGTGATTGATGCGATCGAAGAACCCCGCCAGGTTGTCGTAGGTGCCGTCGAGCTCGAGCGAGATCGGCCACTCCACGTGCATCGGCTTGGCCACCGTGGCTTCCGGCTTCACGGCCCGGATGGTCAAATGCGATTCGACCGCCATCGTCTGGAGGCGCCGCAGGAGATCCGCGACATCCTTCTGCTCCGGCAGAATCGGCTTCAGGTTGTCGAGGCGCGTCGAGAGCTCCTTCACGCGGGCACGGAACTCCGGCAGGCGCTTCGCCGTCGCCTGCCCCTTGTTGATGTCGGCGCGGATGGCGGTGAGCTGCGCCTGGCGCGCACGCAGCGTCGCCTGGGCCGGCGAGGCGTAGTACGTGTAGAACACGTAGACGCCGGCCAGGGCGAGCGCCACGAACAGCCCGATCTGTCCGTACCAGGGAAGCTTGTTGAGATTGGGTGCCATGGCTATGACTGCGGCGGCGCGTATTCCGCCTTGATGGTGAACTTGATCAGCTCTTCTGGCTGACCGGCCGTGGCCGGCTGCGTCTGGCTGCCCACGAGCTCCACCGGCTTCTTGAAATAGGGTGACGACTCGAGGTGCGACACGAGGTCGGACAGTCCGGTCAGCGACACGCACCGGCCCTCGATCGTGACGATGTCACCGGTCTGCTTCATCTCGGTGAGCCAGAGCATGTCGGGCAGGCTGCGGCTCACTTCGTCGAGCAGGTGCACGGCGCCGCTCTGCCCCTGCCGGAGCTGCTCGATGAGTGCGACGCGCTCCTGCAGCTCCGATCGCTGCTGCTCGAATTTCTGCACCTGTTGGATGACGGAGTGCAGGCGCCGCGCCTGCGCGCTGGTATTGGCCAGCTGCTCGTCGAGCGTGGCCGACTGGCGGTTGAGCGCCAGGGCCCAGGCCCCCAGCGCCACGCCGGTGCCGACGAGCACGAGGATGCACGCCGTCGTGACGCGCGCCGCCGGATCGAACCAGCCGGTCTTCTTGCGGCGGTGGCGATCGACGGCCAGCAGGTTGATGCGAATCATCGGTCCCCCGCCCGCCGGAGCGCGAGCCCGGCTGCCACGGCGGCCATCGGCACGACCGACTCGCGGCTCTCGACGCCGAACTGCGCCGGATCGAACTGGATCGTCCGGAACGGATCGAACGGTTCGACCGGCGTGTCGAAGCGTTCTTCGAGCATCGTGGTGAACTGGTCGACGCGCGAGGCGCCGCCACTCACGAGAATGCGATCAATCCGGTCGGAGGCGGCCGTCGCCTTGAAGAAGTCGAACGTCTTCTGGATCTCCAGCAGCACGTTTTCGTTCATCGCGCGCAGCACCGGCCGCACGTCCTCGAACGAGGCCGCCTCGCCCGACTCTCCGCACTTCAGGCGCTCCGCATCCTCGAACGGCAGGTTCAGTTCCTTCTGCACCGCCTCCGTGTAGGCGTTGCCGCCGAGGGAGATGTCGCGCGTGAACAGCGACTGGTCGCCGCCGACGACCATGCTGTTGAAGGCGCTGGCGCCGGCGTTCAGGAGCGCGACCACGGCCTCGGGCGCCGGCCGGTAGTTCACTTCGTAGATGTTCTGCAGCGCGAAGGCATCCACGTCGACGACGACCGGCGTCCGCCCCGCCTGGGCGATCACCCCGGTGTAATCGGCAATCTTTTCCTTCTTGGCCGCGACGAGGAGCACGTCCATCGTGGTGCGCGGCTCGGCGCCGTCGGCGCCGTTCAGGATCTGGTAGTCGAGGTGCACGTCCTGGATGTCGAAGGGGATGTACTGCTCCGCCTCCCAGTAAATCGATTCGGCCACCTCCTGCTCCGTCATGAGCGGGAGGCTGATTTTCTTGACGATCACGGCGTTGCCGGAGAGCGAGGCGGCCACGTCCTTCGTCTTGAAGCCGTGGCGATCGAACAGACGACGAATCGCCTCGGCCACGGCCACGCCGTCGACGATGGCGCCGTCGACGATCGTCTCGGGCGGGATCGGCTCGATGCCGAACGCCGTCACCCGATAGCCCTTCCCCGCTGCCTTCAGCTCGACCGCCTTCACCGCGC
>JANWLS010000099.1 GCA_025450765.1 Vicinamibacterales bacterium
CATAGCCGTAGAGGCGTACCGCGCGCTTCCACAGTCGTGCGGTCATGGCGCGATAGCCACGTCGCATCGCGAGACGGAAATAGATGAGCCCGCAGAAGAGGCCGGAGAGAAAGATGAAGCCCTGGGCCGCGGTGGCGTATCCGATCGGCTCGCTCGAGACGATACTCGCCGCCGTCGGCAGATGCGTCAGGGCCATCCAGACCAGCATCAGGCCTCTCGCGGCGTCCAGTTCCGTACGTCGTTGGCCCGGCATGATCCCTGCCGCCGCGGAGGCGACAGGCGAACCAATGAAAGTTCCGTGCCGTTACGATGCCGTCGAGTCGTGGGGCCGCCGCGATCGCCACCAGGCAACGCCGGTCGCCGTCAGCACCACGAGGAGGATCGCGACAGCCACGGCCGCGTGTCGCCGGACCGCCGCGAAAATCAGCGGCCAGCGGTCGCCGATGCCGTATCCGATGGCGAGAAACGTCGCTGACCAGAGGGCCGCGCCGGCGTACGCGAACGCGGCGAACGTCGCGTAGCCAAGCGCCGATGCGCCGGCCACGATCGCGGTGAGGTGCCGCACACCAGGGACAAAATACCCGAACGTCAGTGTCCATTTTCCCAGGTGCGCGAACCATCGCCGCACCCGGATGAGTGCCGTCTCCGGGACGTGAAACAGCCGCCCCGCCATCCGCAACGCAGGTGGTCCGATGGCTCGTCCCACGATGAAACTGAGGGTGATGCCCGCCGAGCTCCCGAGCATGGCGGCCAGGAGCGTCGGCAGCGGTTCCAGCGTGCCTTTCGCGATGAGCGCACCCGAGGCGACGAGCAGCGTTTCGTCAGGCACGGGAAGACCGAAAATGCCCGCGAAGAGGAGCAGGAAGAGCGCGACCCCGCCGTACTGACTCAGCCAGGCCAGCGCGGTTTGCGTCATGGCTCTCGATTGTAGTCAGCGGCGGCGACGTCCGATAAATTGACTCGATGGAGCACGCATGCTACCGTCGCCTTCTTTCCGATCGGGAAAGGGTGGAGCCGTGTTGATCGAAGCTGGTTTGGATCAGGTGACGACAGGCCTGGACTGGCGCCGCCGACGTCTCGGGGATCGACTCTCGGTGTCGATCGTCGAAATCCGGAAGGGAGCCTCGAAACCGCCCGCGCGGCGCGCCCGCCACACGACCATCATCGTGCTGCGCGGCGCCTGGCACTTCTATCTGCTCGGCCGCGAAGTCACCGTCCGCGACGATGAGATGTTCGCCATTCCCGCCGGGTCCGAGTGCTCGTCGGAAGCGCTCGAGGATACGCTGGCGCTCGAGATCGTCAGCCCGGGCGAGGCCGGCGAACCGGATGAATTGCCCTGCGACGAATTCCTCTGGGCCGTTTAGCCAGTCGAGCCTCTTAGGCGGCCTTCTTGCATCGTCCGATGCAGGAGGTCGCCGTGAGAGCGCAGGTACGGCTCGGCCGCGTCTTCGGAATCCCGATCGGCCTTCACTACACGTGGCTGCTTCTGGCGGTGCTCATCACCGTGTCGCTCGGCGGGTACTTCGGGTACCGGCATGAGGCATGGAGTGAGGGCCTCGTCTGGGGCGCCGCGGTCGTCACCGGCATCCTCTTCTTCGTCTCGCTGATTCTCCACGAAATCTCGCACGCGCTGGTGGCGCGCGCGCACGGCATCCCCGTCGGGTCCATCACCCTCTTCGCCCTGGGCGGCGTCGCGCAAATCGAAGAAGACGCGTCGCGTCCTGGCGCGGAATTCTTCATGGCGATCGTCGGCCCGCTCACGAGTGCCGTGATCGGGTTTGCGCTGATCGGCCTGGCCATGCTGGGGGGATGGGTGCCAGGGGCCGAGCCCCGCACCGCACTGGTGTCGGTGACCCTGTGGCTCGGCTACATCAATATCGTGCTCGCCATCTTCAACATGATTCCCGGCTATCCGCTGGATGGCGGGCGGGTGCTGCGCTCGATCGTGTGGGGCATCACCGGCAACGTGGACAAGGCGACGCGCGCGGCCGCGCGAACGGGCCAGGTCGTGGCGGTGCTGCTCATCGCGTACGGCTTGGTGCGCTTCTTCTTCCGTGCGGATGTCGGTGGGCTGTGGCTCGCGCTGATCGGCTGGTTCCTGTTCAGCGCCGCGAACGCGAGCTACGCGCAGGCGCGCATCGCCAAGCACCTGCGCGGCATTCACGTGCGTGACGTCATGTCGGCGCGATGCGTGCCGGTGGCAGCCGACCTCAGCGTCCAGACCTTCGTGGAGGATTATCTGCTGCGCGGCGGACACCACTGCTTCGTCGTCAACGACGCCGCCCGAAACGAGCCCGTGGGCATCGTCATCCCGACCGACCTGCGGCGCATCGACCGGGCGGAGTGGCCGACCATGCCGATCAGGCGGGCGATGCGCCCGCTGGCCGGTATCGAGACCGTGAAGCCCGACGAGCCGCTGCTCGGGGTGCTCGCGCTCATGGGCCGTCAGGACACGAGCGAGGTCCCGGTGATGGACGAGGGGCATTTCGCGGGGATCGTGACGCGCAGCGATGTCGTCAACTACGTGCATGCGCGAACGGAGCTTGGGTCATGAAACAGAGAATCGGGAGGCGGAGTAATATGGCTGAGGAACTGAGGGGCACGCGCGTCGCCATCCTGGCCTGTAGCGGGTTCGAGCAATCGGAGCTGCTCGAACCGCAGCAGGCGCTGCTCGACGCCGGCGCACACGTGGAGATCGTCTCGCCCGAGCGCGACCGGATCCGCGGCTGGAACAAGACGGAGTGGGGCCAGTCGGTTCCCGTCGATCGGACCGTCAAGGAAGCGCGAACCTCGGACTTCGACGCGCTCATGATCCCGGGTGGGGTGATGAATCCGGATCACCTGCGGCGGGATCCGGCGGCGGTCGCGCTGGTGCGGGAGATGTTCGCGGAGGGCAAGCCGATGGCGGTGATCTGTCACGGACCGTGGATGCTGGCCGAAGCGGGCATCGCGGCGGGCATGGAGCTCACGTCCTTCTCGTCGATCAAGACCGATCTCATCAACGCGGGAGCCAGGTGGGTGGATCGGTCCGTGGTGATCGACCGCGGCCTGGTCACCTCGAGGAATCCCGACGATCTTCCGGCCTTCAACCGCGCGATGATCGAGACGTTCACGCAAGGTCGCGAAGCGGGGCAGGGGCGCCGGGAACTGGTCGGCGGATCAACCCGGTGACACCGCTGCCGCCGGGGCCATCCGTCTGGCCCTCCTGGCGCAACCTGCTTCGGCTTCGACGCGATCCACTCACGTTTCTCACCAGCCTGGCGCGGGACTACGGCGACGTCGCCGCCTTCCACGTCGGGCCGGTGCCGATCATCCTGCTCAGTCATCCCGACGATGTGCGTGACATGCTCGTCACGCGCGAATGGAACTTCGTGAAGGGGCCCGGGCTCGAGCGGACCAAGCGTCTGCTCGGCGAAGGGCTGCTGACGAGCGAGGGCGAGCTGCACCGGCGGCAGCGCCGTCTCGTCCAGCCGGCATTCCACAAGCCCCAGATCGTTCGCCACGGCGAAACGATGGTGGGGATCGCCGATCGCGTGGCCGGCACCTGGCGGGACGGCGACGAACGCGACGTCTCCCAGGAGATGATGCGCCTCACGCTCGCGATCGTGGCGCGCACGCTCTTCAACACGGACGTCGAATCCGAGGCGGCCGAAATCGGCGCGGCGCTCACGGCCGCCGTCGAAAGCTTCGTGACGTTCGCCTCACCGATCACGCTGATCGTCGACCGCCTGCCCACGCCCCGCAATCGTCGCTTCGAGGCGGCACGCGATCGCCTGAACACGACGATTTTCAGGATGATCGACGAGCGCCACCGACAGGGCGCGAGCGGCGACGACCTGCTCGCGCGCCTGCTGCAGGCCCGCGACACCGACGGCAGCGGCGGCATGTCGGACGCGCTCGTCCGAGATGAGGCGATGACGCTCTTCATCGCCGGCCACGAAACCACCGCGAACGCGCTGACCTTCACCTGGTATCTGCTCTCCCAGAATCCCGGTGTGGAGGCGGCCCTCCATGCGGAGCTCGACACCGTGCTCGGTGATCGCCTGCCAACCGTGGAGGATGTGCCGAAGCTCGCCTACACCGAAATGGTCCTGACCGAGGCGATGCGGCTGTATCCGCCCGCCTGGATCATGGGGCGCCGTGTCGTCACCGATCACCTGATTCGCGGCGTCCGCCTGCCGCGCAACTCGGTGGCGGTCGCCTGCCAGTGGGTGATGCACCACGACCCGCGCTTCTATCCCGAGCCGGATGCCTTCCGTCCCGAGCGCTGGACCGACGATGCGCGCGCCGGCCGTCCGCGATTCGCCTACTTTCCATTCGGCGCCGGGTCGCGTCTGTGCATCGGCGAGCCGTTTGCGTGGATGGAAGGCGTGCTCGTGCTGGCCACGATTGCCAGGCACTGGCGCATGCGGCTCGTCCCCGGCCATCCGATCGTGTTGCAGCCGAAGATCACGCTGCGCTCGAAGCACGGAATGAAGATGAGGTTGGAGAGGCGATAGAATTGATCCCGCCATGCCTCATGTCCCCCTACGGAGGTCCGCTATGTATCGAACGAAGAACGACCTGCCCGAGAACTTGCGCGCGACGGTCGGCCACGAAATGAACACGACCCTCGCCGGCCTCATCGATTTGCAGCTGCAGGCGAAGAACGCGCACTGGAACCTGAAAGGGCAGAACTTCATCGCGCTGCACGAGCTGTTCGATCAGATCGTCGCGGCCGTGCAGGGCTACGCGGACCTGATCGCCGAGCGGATCGTCCAGCTGGGCGGCGTGGCGGAGGGGACGCTCCAATCGGTCGCGAAAGCCTCGCAGCTGAGCCCGTATCCGCAGAACATCGGCGACTGGAATCATCACGTCGAGGCGCTGTCGGCCGCGATCGCATACGTCGGTGAGCAGGCGCGGGAAGGCATCGAGAAGACGGACGGCCTCGGAGATCGCGACACGGCGGATATCCTCACGGAGATTTCACGCGGTCTCGACAAGTGGCTCTGGTTCGTGGAGGCGCATCTCCAGACGGAGAGCGCCCGTGAGACGCGCGGCTCGCGACAGGTCGAGGCGAAGAGCGGACGACGACGCTGATTCAGTTCCTCATCATCGCGCTGGCCGTCGGGGTGGTGCTGCTATCCTGGCGGCCGACGCGCCGCTTCGGGCACGTCTGGCTCATCCTGCTGGCGGTCGGCTACTGGCTGCTGTCGTCGATGCCGTTCGTGTCGCTGCTCGCGGCCCGCCTGACCTCGGCCTATCAGCCGATCACGTCGGTTTCACAAGTCCAGGATGCCACCGCCGTCGTCGTGCTCGGCGGCGGGAACACCATCATCAGGGGACGCGCCGCGCGGCTCGACCTTCCGAGCGAGGACACGGCGAACCGTGTGCTCGAGGGGGCCCGGATCTACCGCCTGATGGGCAATCCGTGGGTCATCCCCTCGGGCGGCATCTCGTCTCACAGGGGCGGCCCGCCGGAGGCCGACGCCATGCGCGACCTCCTGCTTCGCCTTGGCGTGCCGCCGGATCGCATTCTGCTCGAGGATCGGTCGCGCGACACGCACCAGGAGGCGGTGCTCATTCCGCCCATCCTGGCCGCGCACCAGATTCACCAGTTCGTGCTCGTCACCTCGCCGATTCACATGCGACGGGCGATGGGGGCGTTCCGCGCCACCGGCATGCATCCGGTGCCCGCGATTTCGACTTCTTTGTACGGGAGTGACGAGTCGTGGAATATGGCGCCGAGCGGAGAAGGAATCCAGTTCGGTGCCGCCGTCATGCACGAGTACGTGGGATGGCTGTACTACTGGGTGCGAGGCTGGCTCGTCCCCTGAGCGACCGCGCCCGACAGGACATGGCCGCTGCCGATCGTGTCGGCGCCCCACACGATGTTACTGCCCCAGACAATGTTGGCGCCCCAGACGATGTTCGAGCCCCACACGATGTTGGAACCCCAGACGATATTGGCGCCCCACACGATGTTCGAACCCCAGACGATATTGCTGCCCCAGACGATGTTCTGCGCCCAGGCACCCTGGTTCGTGTAGACGCTCGATCCCCAGACGATGTTGGCGCCCCAGACGATGTTCTGCGCCCAGGCCCAGGTCTCCTGACCAATGTGGGTTGAGGGATTCACACCGATCGTCAGCCAGCCCGAGCCGAGCGGCTGGGTCGTGTCGATGCCCTGGGCGAGCGTGATGGCACCGCCGGCGTTCACTTCGCCCGTCCCCTGCGTCAGCGGATCGTCCGCGGCACCGCCATCATCGTCGACCGGAATGGCGGTGAACTCCAGGATGGCCTTCACCGCGTGGGGCGTCAGCATCGGCGCGCGATGAAACGCGCTGAACGTCCAGATGTTCGTGCCGTACCACGTCGAGCCGCCCGAGCCGGCATCGCGGTTTGCGGCGAGCACGAGCGCGGCCACGCCGCTCGCCACGCCCGCGGCCATGCTGGTGCCGCTCAGCCTCAGATACCGCGTGCCGACGCGATCGCTCGTGAGTTGCTGATACAGCGTGGACGCCGGGTTGGTATCCGAGACGAGATCGTGTCCAGGCGCGAGGATGTCCGGCTTGGCGTAGCCGTCGTACCACGAAGGCCCGCGCGAGCTGTACGGCGCCACGCGATCGTCGCGCCGCGTCACCGTGTCCTGCGTGTCCGCCGCGCCGACGGTGATGGCATCCGGCGCGTCCCCTGGGGACGTGATCCCCGCATACCCGGTCTGGCCGGTGGTCGGGTTTTCGCCGAAGTTGCCCGCGCACGTGACCACGACGAGCCCGGCGTGCACGGCCTGTTCCACGGCCTGCACGAGCGGATCGGTGGCGGCCGGCTCGAGAATCGGATGGCCGAGCGACAGGTTCACCACCTGCACGCCGAGTTGATTCTTGTATTGCGTGACGAACTGCAGCGCGCGCACGACATCGCTCGTGTAGCCGCTGCCGTTCTGATCGAGCACCTTCAGGACGACGAAGCTCACGCCCGGCGCGACGCCCGCGTAGCGGCCGCCGGAGAGCAGGCCGCTGCCGCCGATGAGACCGGCGACGTGTGTCCCATGGCCGAAATCATCAGACGGCAGCGCCGGAATGCCGCCCTGGGTGAAGTCATAGAAGGCGCGGATGCGGCCGGCGAAATCGAGCGAGGGCTGCAGGCCGGAGTCGATCAGCGCCACGCCGATTCCAGCGCCGGTCTGGGCGAACGAGCTCAAGCCGAGCGTCGCACGCAGCGTCCCGGCCGTCCCCGGTCCCGTGACGGTGAGCGTCTGCGTGTGCGTGTTGCTCCAATCATCCGACGCGCGGACGAGCGCGTCCGAGGAGACGCCAGCGACCTGGGGATCGTTCGTCAGCGCCGGCAGCAGTGCGGACGGGAGGTTCGCGACGACGAGGTTGAGGCCGGGATACTGGCCGGCGGCGGCAATCCCGAGCGTGCGAAGCGTCCGCGCGACCGCGGCGGCCTGGCCTGGTTCAGTCCTGATGATGACGTGAAGCGCCCGCGGCCCGGTTTCGCGCTGACTTTTTGGATGAGCAAGGACGCTCTGCAGAGCCTTGTCGAGCGTGGCGGCAGACTGATCCGCTCGCGCGGTCGCCGGGGCGAATACCCAGATGGCGCAGAGGGTGAGCGCGAGGGCCGCGCGGCGGCGAATCGGGAGGCTCACAGGTGGGCTAATTTACCATATATGTGCGTTCGTGGCGCATGGAGTCTTGAACAGACGCTAAGTTACTGATGGGCCGAACGATCCCACCGACTCGTTGAGCTTCCAGCCCGGATTTGCCGATAACCCGGCCGATGATGCTGTTCCTGTTCATCGCGGATCTGCACCGGCCAGCCGGCACCTACGCGGCGCTTTGGGACGCGCTGCAGGAGCACGCGGCCGTCCAGGTGCTCGACGGTGGGTGGATCTTCCGCAGCCCGCGTACGGCTGTGCAGTTGCTCGACGAGCTCCGTGAGCTCACCGACGCCGCCGATCGCCTGATGGTGGTGCACCTGCGCGACACGTTCGCGTGGGCGAACCTCATGGACGACGGTGCGTCGCTCTGAAGTAGCGTGAAGGGAGTGCGTGATCCAGCTTCGTCTCCATGAAGGCCGACGCCTCGACGAGCCTGGGGAGTGACACGCCGGTCTCGAGGCCGAGGCCGTCGAGCATGTAGATCAAGTCCTCGGTCGCGAGGTTGCCGGTGGCGCCCGGTGCGTAGGGGCAGCCGCCGAGTCCGCCGGCCGACGCGTCGAACGCCGCAATCCCCATCATCAGTCCCGCCAGTACATTGGCGAGCGCCGTTCCGCGTGTATCGTGGAAGTGGAGCGCGACCTGTGTCTCTTTCACCCGCGCCAGCACCGCCTCGAGCACTTGCGGCACCTGTCCGGGATGGGCGATGCCGATCGTGTCGCTCACGGACACCTCGTACACACCCATCTGGATCAACCGCTCGGTGAGCTCGGCGACGCGCGCCGGCGGCACAGAGCCCTCGAAGGGACATCCGAAACAGGTCGAGAGATACCCGCGGATCGGCAGCCCGTCCGCGCGGGCTGCCTCGCACACCTTCGCGTAATTCGTGAGCGACTCGTCGATCGATTGATTGATGTTCTTCCGGCTGAACGTCTCCGACGCGGCCGCGAAGATCGCGATCTCATCGACGCGCGCCTGCCGCGCCCGCTCGAGTCCCTGCAGGTTCGGCACGAGCGCCGTGTAGCGGACACCCGGCTTCCGCGTGATGCCGGCGAACACCTCGACCGCATCGGCCATCTGCGGCACCCATTTCGGGCTCACGAACGCCGAGACTTCGATGACGGAGAGCCCGGCGGCCGTGAGCCGATCGACAAAGGCGATCTTGTCGGCCGTGGAGAGACGCGCCGCCTCGTTCTGCAGGCCGTCACGCGGAGCGACGTCGACGATGCGGACGCGCGGAGGGAGAGAAGAGAAAGGAGCGTTCATCGATGGCATCTCCGCGTGCGCTACTCGAACTCCAGCAATGCCGTCCCCGGCTGCACCAGCTCGCCTTCGCGGCACC
The DNA here is from genome assembly GCA_025450765.1 of Vicinamibacterales bacterium. GTDB lineage: Bacteria > Acidobacteriota > Vicinamibacteria > Vicinamibacterales > CAVVIG01 > JAGWRA01. The sequence continues at coordinate 8,982 of JANWLS010000099.1, forward strand.
TGACGGCGGCCACGGTGCCGTCGCCGGGTGCGCGGACGGGGAGCTCCATCTTCATCGCCTCGAGCAGGATGAGCGTGTCGCCCTTCTTCACCGCCTGGCCGGCCTCGACGAGAATCTTGATGACCGTCGCCGGCATCGGGGCCGAGAGCGCTTCGTGCGCGCCGACGGAGCTGCGGCGGTGCCCGCGCTCGCTCGAGACCTCGAGCGTGAGCACGCGGCCGTTCACGAAAATCCAGCAGGCGTCGCGCGTGGCGGCGGCATACACAGGCCAGCTCTGCTCGCCCTGCGTCACGCGATAGGTGCCCGATTGCAGGCGCTCGACCCGCAGCGGCTCGCGCTCGCCGTCGACCTGGACGATGGTTGTCCGCGCATCCTGCGGATCGGGCTGCCACTCGACGGTGGCAGACGAATCCCCAGCGCGGATGGTCACCCTGGTGGACGTCATCCTCGCCACCCCGCGAGCAGTTCCCACGGATCGGTCGTCGCGCGAGCGTCGCGTGCACCCGCGTCTCGAGGCGCGGCGGACGGTTCACCGAGCGCGGCGGCGACCGCGAGCGCCGCGGCCGGCAGGCTCTCGTCCTGCGCTTGCGGATCGAAGCGCGCGTCGCCGCGATCGAGAAAGCCGGTATCGACCTGGCCGGCGCGAAACGCGGGATGCTCGAGCAGGTGGAGCAGGAACGGGATGTTCGTCCGGATGCCGAGGATCGCGTACGCGCGCAGCGCGCTCGTCGCGCGCGCGATCGCCGCGTCGCGCGATTCCGCGGACGCAATGAGCTTGGCGAGCATCGGGTCGTAGTACACGGACACCTGCCCGCCTTCGATGACGCCCGCATCGATCCGGACGCCGGGGCGCACCGGCTCGCGATAGAGCAGCAGCGGTCCGGCCTGCGGCAGGAAGCCGTTGGCGGGATCCTCCGCGTAGATGCGGCATTCGATCGCGTGGCCGCGCTGCGTGAGCTGTTCCTGCCGCCACGGCAGGCCGTGGCCGGACGCGACTGCCATCTGCGCGCGCACGAGATCGACGCCCGTCACCGCTTCAGTGACCGGGTGCTCGACCTGCAGGCGCGTGTTCATCTCGAGGAAATAGAAGCGCGCGTCATCCCCGGTGCCATCGAGCAGGAACTCGATCGTGCCGGCGTTCCGGTAGCCCACTTCGCGCGAGGCGGCCAGCGCCGCGGCCGTCATCCGATCGCGGACGGCCGGCGTCAACACCGGCGATGGGCTCTCCTCGATGATCTTCTGGTGCCGGCGCTGCACCGAGCACTCGCGCTCGAAGAGGTGCACCACGTTTCCGCGGTCGTCGCCGAAGACCTGGATCTCGACGTGCCGCGGATGATCGATGAGCCGCTCGACGTAGAGGGTGCCGTCGCCGAACGCGGCGAGGGCTTCGCGCCGCGCGGCCGGAATGGCGCCGGCCAGCTCCGCCTCGGTGCGAACCGTGCGCATCCCCTTGCCGCCGCCCCCCGCTGATGCCTTCACGAGCACGGGCAAGCCGATCCGCAGCGCCTCCTGCCGGATCCCATCGTCCGTCTGGTCGCCGGGTGTGCCGCCCGGCACCACCGGCACGCCAGCCGAGGCGGCGAGCTTGCGCGCCTCGATCTTCGATCCCATGCGCTCGATCACGGGCGCGCTCGGCCCGACGAAGATCAGGCCGGCGTCTTCGCACGCCGCCGCGAACGCCGCGTTTTCGGAGAGAAAGCCGTAGCCAGGGTGGATCGCATCGGCGCCGGACTTCCGCGCTGCGTCGATGATCCGCCCGATGGAGAGATAGCTGTCGGCGGCCGGCGGCGGGCCGATGAGCACGCTGCGATCCGCGGCGAGCCGGTGCGGCGACTCGACGTCGGCTTCGGAGTAGACGGCCACGCTTTCGATCCGAAGTTCGCGGCAGGCCGCCGCGATCCGGCGGGCGATCTCCCCGCGGTTCGCGATGAGCAACCGGGTTATCGAGCCCATGAGGCCTTGCGCTTCTCCAGGAACGCCTTCATGCCTTCCTGGCCTTCCGCCGACACGCGCCGGGTGGCAATCGCGCGCGCGGTGATCGGCATCGCCTCGGCGGCCGAGCGCTCCCAGACCTGCGGGATGAGGGCCTTCGACGCGGCGATCCCCTGCGGCCCGGCGCTGAGCAGCTCACGCACGAATCGATCAACCGCCTCGTCCAGTTCGCCCACCGGCACGACCGCGTGCACCAGGCCGATCTCGCGCGCGCGTGCCGCCGAGAAACGGGCGCCCGTGAGAAAGAGCTCGCGCGCCGCCGAGCGTCCGATCTTGGCAAGCGCGAACGGCGAGATCACGGCCGGCAGGATTCCCAGCTTCACTTCCGTGAACCCGAACACCGCGAGCTCGTCGGCCACGACGATGTCGCAGACGGCGGCCAGCCCGCAGCCGCCGCCGAGCGCCGCCGCGTGGACGCGGCCGACGAGCGGTACCGGCAGCGTGTCGAGCGCCTGGAACATCGTCGACATGGCGGTCGCATCGCGCACGTTCTGCTCTTCGGTGTACGCGACGCTCTTCGACATCCAGGTGAGGTCGGCTCCGGCGCAGAACACCTTGCCCGCGCCCGAGAGCACGGCGACGCGGATGGACGAGTCGCCGGACACGGCGCCTGCCCAGGTCGTGAGCTCGGCGATCACCTCTTCGTTGAAGGCGTTCCGCACGTCCGGCCGATTGAGCACCAGGTGCTCGACGGCCCCTTCCCGCCGGGTGATCAAATGTGTGTAGGGCATGTC
>JANWLS010000100.1 GCA_025450765.1 Vicinamibacterales bacterium
ACGGTCGCCGGCGGGCTGTGGTTCAAGAAGAAGGATGCGGTCGCCGTCACCGCCGAACAGATTCAGTCCCGCACGCTCACCGCCATCGTCTCCGCCTCGGGCACCATCCAGCCGAAACGTTCCGTGAACATCAGCGCCGACACGATCGGGCGCGTCACCCAGCTCGCGGTGCAGGAAGGCGAGCGCGTCAAGGCCGGTCAGTTCCTGCTGCAAATCGACCCGAAGTCGCTGCAGACGGCGGTCAATCGCGGCGTGGCCCGTCTCGACATCGAACGTTCGGCGCTCGGCGCCGCCCGGGTGGCGGTCCAGACCGCGCAGGCCAATCTCGAGCTGGCCAACGAAACGCTCCAGCGGCAGAAGCAGCTGTGGAGCGAGCAGCTCACGACGAAAGAATCGCTGGACAAGGCGCAGAACGACGTCGCGGTCGCCAGGACGGAGGTCGCCGCCCGCCAGGCGGACGTGAACACGCAGGCCCAGCGCATCCGGCAGGAGCAGGCCTCGCTCGCGTCTGCCCGTTACGATTTGAGCAAGGTCACCATCAGCTCTCCGATCGACGGCATCGTCACCCGCCGCAACATCGAGGAAGGCGAGATGGTCCTCGTCGGCACGATGAACAACGCCGGCACGGTGCTGCTGACGATCGCGGACATGTCGGTGATCCAGGCCGAAGTGCAGGTCGACGAGACGGACATCCCGAACCTGCGGATCGGGCAGCCCGCGGCGATCAGCGTGGATGCCTACCCGGATCGCACCTTCCGCGGCCACGTCACCGAAATCGGGAACAGCCCGATCCAGGACACCTCGACGAGCTCGGGGCAGGCCGCCGGCGGAGGCGGCGGCACCACCGGGCAGCAGGCCACCAACTTCAAGGTGGTCGTCACGATCGACGAACAGATCCCCGACGTGCGGCCCGGGTTCACCTGCACCGCCGACATCACGACGGCCACGCGTGATCACGCCGTCTCGGTGCCGATCCAGGCGGTGACGACACGCGATCTGCTCTACGACGCGAACGGCGCCATCGTCCCCGAGACGAAGTCGGCCTCCGGCGGCGGCGTGGCCGGTGGGACCGCCCTCGAAGCCGCGCCCAAGCCCGGGCAGACGCGCAAGGAAACGGAAGGGGTCTTCGTCATCCGCGACGGCAAGGCGACCTTCGTCCCGGTCACGATCGGGATCGCCGGGGATCGCTACTTCGAGGTCCTCTCTGGTCTCAAGGTGGGCGACACGGTGATCACCGGTCCGTACAGCTCCGTGCGGCAGCTCGACAACGGAGCGGCCGTCAAGATCCAGACGACGCCTTGAACGTCCTGGAATCCATCGGGCTGGCGCTCGCGGCCATCTGGGCCAACAAGCTCCGGTCCTTCATGACCGTGCTCGGCAACATCGTCGCGGTGACCTCCATCATCGCAGTGGTGTCGCTCATCCAGGGGCTGAACGCCGCGGTGACGACCGCCATCGTCACGCAGGGCGGCGCCAACGCGTTCACGGTCACGCGGGTGGGCATCGTCACCGACCCCGACGCCCAGGAGAAAGCGATCCGGAGCAATCCCGACGTGACGCTCGCCGACGGCGACGCGATCCGGCGCTTCAGCCCGCTGGTGGATGCCGTGATGGCGCAGGCGGCGCGGAACGCGACGGTGGCCTATCGCGACCAGTCGCTCGACAGCGTGCGGATCGAAGGCGTCACGCCCGACTATCTGGACTTCTCCACCTTCGACGCCGAGCGGGGCCGGCTGCCGGCGCCGAGCGAAGTCTCCGGCAATCGTCCGGTCACGCTGCTCGGCTGGGACACGGCCGACCGGCTGTTCAACGGCGCCAATCCGATCGGCAAGACGATCACGATCGCCGGCGTCCACTTCCAGGTGCTCGGCGTCAGCGCGAAGAAGGGATCGATCTTCGGCCAGTCGCAGGACGAGTTCGCCGTCATCCCGCTCGGCGCCTTCCAGAACCTGTTCGGCAACCGCCAGTCGCTCGAGCTCAGCGTCCTCCCGGCCGATCCATCCGTGATGCAGCGCGCCATCGATCAGGCGACCGTTGCGCTGCGCGTGCACCGTCATCTGCGTCCCAGCCAGGAGGACAACTTCGGCATCTTCACCTCCGACACGATTCTCGGCCTCTACCACCAGGCGACCAACGGCATCTTCGCGGTGCTCCTCGGCGTCGTCAGCCTGTCGCTGGTCGTCGGCGGGATCGTCATCATGAACATCATGCTGATGGTCGTCGGCGAGCGGACGCGCGAGATCGGCTTGCGCAAGGCGCTCGGCGCGCAGCGCCGCGACATCGTCTGGCAGGTGCTGAGCGAGTCGGTGACACTCTCGACATTCGGCGGCCTGATCGGCACGCTGCTCGGCTTTCTCATCGCGCTGCTGATCTCGCGGCTGACGCCGGTGCCGGCCTCCGTGCAGGCCTGGTCGGTCGCGCTCGGCGTCGGCCTGACCGCCGTGGTGGGCCTGTTCTTCGGTCTCTATCCGTCCATGAAGGCGGCGCGCCTCGATCCGATCGAAGCGCTCCGGCGGGAGTAGCGCATGCCGTTCCGCACGGGCCTGCTCACCGAGATCGTCCGGATGGCGATGGAGACGCTCCGGACGAACAAGATGCGGTCGGCGCTCACGATCCTGGGCGTGGTGATCGGCATCACGGCGATCGTCGGGATGACGTCGCTCGTCCGCGGGTTCGATCAGTCGCTGCGGAACAGCATCAAGGAGATCGGGCCGAACACGATCTTCATCCAGAAGTTCGGCCTCACCAGCCTCGGCAGCGGCGCCCAGTTCCGCGAGCTCATCAAGCGCCCGAACCTGACGATCGGCGACGCGCAGGCGATCGCGAGCGACACAGCCGTGATCAAGGTGTCGGACATCTGGCTGGGCGGCGGCCCCGGACGGATCGTGCAGGAGCGGATCGCCTTCGGCAGCACGCGCAGCAAGCTGAGCGTCATCATGGGCGCCACGGAGACCTTCGCGGCGGTCAACTTTATCAAGCTCGACGCCGGCCGCTTCTTCACCGGGACCGAGGTGCGCCACCGCCGCAAGGTGATCGTGCTCGGGCACAACCCCTCTCTCACGCTGTTTCCGAATACCGATCCCATCGGCAAGACCGTGCGCATCGGCGCCGACCACTACACGGTCGTGGGCGTGCTCGGCAAGCGACCGAGCCCTGGCGGCAACAGCGGCGTCGACGACTTCGCGGTCATTCCCGAAACGGTGTACCAGACGCGATACGGCCTCGACGTCACGCACGAATCGCCCGGCATCATGAAGAACGTGATGATCGTCGCGGTGCCGCAGGACAACGTGACGCGGGACCAGGCGCTCCAGGAAGTCGAGACGATCATGCGGATCCGGCATCATCTCAAGCTGGATCAGCCCGACGACTTCGACCTGGTGACGCAGGATGCCGCCCTGAAGGTCTGGGATCAGGTCAGCCGCGCCGTGTTCCTCGGCCTGTTCGTGATCTCGTCCATCGCGCTGCTCGTGGGGGGCATCGGCGTGATGGCGATCATGATGATTTCCGTGACCGAGCGGACGCGGGAGATCGGCGTGCGCAAGGCGCTCGGCGCGCGCCGGCGCGAAATCCTCTGGCAGTTCCTCATCGAGGCCGGGTTCCTGACGCTGGTCGGCGGCATCATCGGTGTCGCCATCGGCGCCGCGATCGGCGTCGCCATCCATCTCGTCTCTGGCTTCCCCATTTCCCTCCCCTGGTGGTCCTTCGCCCTCGGCCTGGGATTTTCCGCGTCGGTCGGAATTTTCTTCGGCATGGTGCCAGCCATCAAAGCCTCCCGGCTGGATCCGATCGACGCGCTGCGGTACGAGTAGACGGGGTCAGATCTTGTTTCTTTGCACCCATGATCCAACGTGCAAGAAACAAGATCTGACCCCTATAATACGTCGATGATCGTCGCTCTCTTGTTTGCGCTGCTCGTGGCACCGCCATCAGCAACTGTCCCCGGCCAGGTCGTTGGCATCGTCCACGATTCCACCGGCGGCGTGATCGCAGGGGCTTCCGTGCGGCTCGAAGCCGCGGGAGGGCACGAGCAGCGGACTGAAACCGCAGCCGACGGCCGCTTCCGCTTCGAGCATCCTCCGAACAATCCCCGCCAACTGATCGTGTCCGCGCCGGGCTTCATCGAACGGCGACTCCCGATCGAGCCGGGCCAGCCAAGCGACGTCGTGCTGACCGCAGCCGGCCCGCTCGAAACGGTCACGGTCACACCCACGCGCACCGAGACGCGCCTGGGCAACGTGCCGGCGAGCGTCAGCGTCCTCACCCAGGCCGACATTCAAGCCTCGCCCGCCACCGTGGCCGACGATGTGCTGCGCGACCTGCCGGAATTCAGCCTGTTTCGGCGATCGAGCAGCCTCGTGTCGCACCCGACAGCACAGGGCGTCTCGCTGCGCGGCCTCGGACCGAGCGGGGTGAGCCGCACGCTCGTGCTGCTGGACGGCATTCCGTTCAACGACCCGTTCGGCGGCTGGGTGTACTGGACGAAGGTGCCGCTCGACAGCCTGCAACAGGTGGAGGTCGTCGATAGCCCGAGCTCGAGCCTGTACGGCAACTACGCCATGGGCGGCGTCATCAATCTCGTGACGATGCCGCCGGCGCCGCGCACGTTCGAGCTGAAATCGCAGTATGGCAACTACGGCAGCCCTGAACTGGACCTGCTTGGGAGTAACATCTGGGGCCGGCTCGGGGTGCTCGCCAACGCCCGCCTGTTCCGGACGGGTGGATTTCCGATCGTCGCACCCAACGAACGCGGACCGGTGGACAACAATGCCGGGGTCGCCTTCGGCCAGGCAGACGTGAAGCTGGATTTCACGCCGAGCGATAACATGCGGCTCTTCGGGCGCCTCGGGTACTTCGGCGAGAGCCGGCAAAACGGAAAGGCCAGCACGATCAACGGCCAGGAAGAGGCGAACGATACCCGTTGGGAAACGGCCAGCGGGGGGCTGCAGGCGCACCTGCCGGACCAGAGCGACCTGCGGGTGGATGCCACCGGCGATTTCGAGCGCTTCCACAGCACCTTTCTCGCCGTGCCGCCGTCGAACCCCCCTCGCAGCGTCGGCCGCATGTCACTCAACCAGCACGTGCCGGCCACCGCCGCAGGCGGATCCGCCCAGTGGTCGAAGGCCTTCGGTGCCACCCAGATGCTGACGGCCGGCAGCGACTGGCACTGGGTGCAGGGCGACAGCCAGGAAGATTCGCTCGACAGCGTGACGGGGACGCACGTCACGCTCCATCGCGTCTCTGGAGGCACCCAGCGAAGCCTCGGGGCCTTCATCGAAGACGTCATCACGCCGACGTCCAGGCTCACGATCACCGCGAGCGCCAGGCTCGATCACTGGCGGAACTACGACGCCCACAATCTCGAGACGGTGGTGGCCACCGGGCTGCCGTCGGCGCAGAACGCGCCGGCCCTGCCGGAGGGCCGCGACACCGTGGCGAGCCCGCGAGTGGCCGCCATGTATCACCCGGCCGACCGTGTGAGCGTCTGGGGCGATCTCGGCTGGGGCTTCCGGGCGCCGACGCTCAACGAGCTATATCGGCAGTTCCGCGTCGGGACGGTCCTGACGCTGCCGAATTTTCAGCTCGGTCCGGAACGGCTGGTCGGCGGGGAGCTCGGCATCAATATCGAGCCGATTGAGCGGCTGACGTGGCGGACGACCTGGTTCGACAACCGCATCCACGACGCGGTGTCGAACATCACGATTTCCACCACACCGTCGCTCATCACGCGCCAGCGGCAGAACGTGGGCCGGACGCGGGTGTGGGGTGTCCAGAGCGACGTGGAGTACCGGCTCGCCGCGTCCTTGACGCTCTCAGCCGGTTACCTCTTCGAACAGGCGCGGGTCACCGAGTTCGCGCCCGATCCCACGCTCGTCGGCAACTTCGTGCCGGAGGTGCCGGAGAACCGCGCGTCCGTGCGGGCTATCTACACCAACCCGCGCGTCGCCACGATCGGGGTCGACGTGCAGTTCCTCGGGCGGCAGTTCGATGACGACCAGAACATGGTGACGGTGCCAGGGCAGAGCGAGCCGGGGCTGCCGGCGTACGCGACGGTCGACCTGACGGCCTCGCACCAGATCCGGCCGGGATTCCAGATCTTCGCCGGCGTCCAGAACCTCCTCGACCAGCAGTACGATGTCGGCACCCTGCCGACGACGATCGGATCGCCGCGCCTGATCAACGGCGGCGTCCGCCTGCGGTTCGGGAAGTAGCCAGCCTCAAAAAAAAGGCCACGGGCGGATGCCCGTGGCCTTTCCTGTTAGAGACGCTCGACCTTAGAACTCGATCGAGAACCCGACGCGGAGGATGCGCGGCGCCAGAATCTGGCTGGGGCTGAGGTACTTGCCGCCCACCACCGCATTGTAGGTGGTGATGGTCGCCGCGTTGCCTATGTTGAAGAGATCCAGCTGCGGCGTGAAGCTGCGCGACCCGAAGTGGAACGCCCGCGAGACGCGGATGTCGGCCATCGTGACGCTCGGGAGCCGCTCGTCGCCGCGCGAGGTGAGCAGCACCGTCTGGCTGGAACGCGTCAGCGTCGGATAGACGCTGCGGGTGATGGTGTAGGTCGAGATATACGGGTAGCCCTGGTTGGAAATGAAGCTGCCCGCAAACGTCACGTTCCCCGGCAGGATGTAGCTGCCCGCCAGACGGAACGCATACGTCGACTCGTCACCCACGATCCCGTTCGGGAACATCGTGTTGTTCGGATCGTTCAGGTCGTTCGTCGTCGACTGACCGGAGCTGCTGTTGATGCCGCCCGTGTTCTTGCTCAGCGTCAGGCCGCCCACCATCTGCCACCGCTTGGTGAGCCGCTTGTTCACCGTGAGCTCGACACCGTTGTAGGTGGTGTTGAGGTACGGTTCGTTGTCGAGCACCGTCTGCTGGAGCCCGAGGTAGGACGGATTCAGGTTGTAGAACGTCGCCTGGCCGCCGGGGCCCGACGGGGCACCCGGAACGTTGATCGTGACCGCCGTGTAGGCGCTCGACGGAACGGCCGCGTTCACCGTGCCGACCTGGTCGCGGTTGGTGCGATGGTAGTACATCAGGCCCAGGCGCATGTCGCCGGGCATTTCCCGTTCGACGCCCGCCGTGACCTCGTCGGAGTACGGCCACTTCGGACCGTTGGGGCTCGCGTAGCCGATCGACTTGGTCGTGAAGCCCGCGCACCGGCTGATCTCGTTCGGCTCGGCGATGCCGTCGCCGTTGGCGTCGCTCCAGGCGCACTGCTCGTTGGCGAACACGGCCGGATTGACGTTGGTGACGCGGTCGATGCCGATCTGCGTGCCGTAGCGGCTGTAGCTCGCCTTGAGGGCCGTCTTGCCGTCGCCCATCAGGTCGTACGACGCGCCGAGGCGCCACACGCCGAGCTTCTGGTTGACCGGCGTCGAGGCAGCGATGTTCCGCGCATCGACGAAGGTGCCGGCCGGGCTGCTCTGTGCCGGAATCGTGCCGACGTTGGTGTCGAAGCGCGCGCCGTAGTTCAGAGTGAGCTTGGACATCGTCCACGAATCCTCGGCGAAGAAGCCGAGCGAATGATCCTGGCTCAAGCTGTTGGCGGGCGTGTTGAACGCTTCAATGCCGTACGGCACGCCGTTGTTGTACTCGAGGTACATGTCGCCGTTCACGGTGTACGCCAGGGTGTAGCTCAGGCGCGTGAACTGGGCGCCCACCTTGAACAGGTGGTCGCCGAGGCCCTTCGACGTCGTGTACGACAGGCTGTTGTTGAACACGAGCTTCGAATTCGGGTTCTCTTCGTGGTATTGCGCCGCCAGATCGGCCGTATCCAGCGCGCTATCGACCACGCGGATCGCGTCGTTCGTGCCGGGCTGATAGAGATACGACGTCTGCCCGTTCATCACGCTGAACGCCGATTCGAAGACGGCCTTCTTGAAGATGCCGTCGTACTTGCCCTGGTAGATCGAGGCGGGGTTGTTCTGGTGGAGCGAGGCGATATCGGGCACGAAGTCCGGCGGCGTGTTGCGGCGATGGCCGCGGACCTTGTTGTCGTAGGTGTAGGAGAAGTTGAACTTGTGGTTCACCGCCGCCTGCCACACACCCTTCATGAAGTAGTTGTGGATGGTGTTGTCGTCGATCGCGCGAGTCCCGTCGGCGTTCTTCGCGTTGGTGACCTGGTTGACCGACCAGTCGCGCAGCTCACCGTTCACCCAGAGCTTGTTCTTGACGAGCGCGCCGCCGCCGCCGAGGTTGAAGTCGTACTGGCGCGTGATCGGGTTCCCGAGGAAGTTCCACTTCTGCAGATCCGGCGACTGCGTGTTGTCGGCCTGCATGCTGTCATTCGCGTAGTAGTACCGCGTGCCGCCGCGCCACTGATTGCCGGCTTCCTTGGTGACCATGTTGATCGACACGCCGCCGACCAGGGTGTCGGCCGGAATCGCCGACGTGGTGTAGTTGACCTCGGAGAACATCCCCTGGTCGAAGTACGCCATCGTCGCGCCGCCGCCGCCGCCCGGCCAGTTGATCGACGCGCCGTCGATGTTGAAGTTCACGTCGTTGGTGCTGGACCCGTGCACCGAGAGGTTGCTCTGCTGCATCCCCTGCGTGCCGCCGACGTCGTACGTCGACACCTGCATGCCCGGGACGATCTTCGCGACCGACCACGGATCGCGGCCCGTCGGAATCCCTTCGAGCAGCGCCTGGTTCATGACCGTCTGCTGCACATTCGACTTCGTGTCGATCGTGGGCGCCTCGCCCGTGACGGTCAGCGTCTCACTGACGCTGCCGACCTCGAGCTTCTGGTTGACCGTCGCGACGAACAAGGCCGAAATGTTGATGCCCTGCCGATCGACCGTCTTGAAGCCCGACAACTGGAAGTTCACGTTGTAACTGCCCGGCGGAAGCCGGTCGAACCGATACTGGCCCTTTTCGTCAGTCACCTGCGTTTGCACGCCGCCGATCAGCGTCTGACCGGATACCGCAACGGTCACGCCTGGGAGCACGGCGCCACTCGAGTCGGTGACAGTTCCAGTAATCGACCCGGTTTGTGACTGGGCGCGTGCCGCTGGCGCCGCGAGCACCAGGGCTACGAGGGCAATCGCGAGCCTTCGAATCCACACCTGCATTGAGTTGTCCCCTTCCTGGTAGCGGCGACCCGACGGACACCGCCTCTGCAACGCGCTAACCTTAGGTGGGTCAGCCGTTCAACGTCAAATTAGTTTTGCTAATGAATCAATCAGGCAGAAAGCGGATCCGGGCCGCCGTCGACCCGGATCCGGCGCGTTGGAGATCTATTTGGCTGCGCGACGTTCCGCCGTGACTTTCCGGATCTCCGCGACCGTGTTGTTGACGCAGATGTCGATCAGATCCTTGCCAATCTGCGGCGTGGAGGGATGCGGGTCGCCCGAGAGGCCGTTGTCGACGCGCGGCGTCTCCGAGGCCTGGCGCGGTGCACGCGCGGGCGCCGGCCGTCCCGCATCGTGCGCGTCGCGCTGCGCCTTCCACTGCTCCGGGGTGATGCCCGTCGGATCGAACGGCACCGTCTTGTAGATCGGCCGCACCCAGGCGCCCGGCGACGGCTCCATGTAGAGCATCTCCGAGGTCTCCATCATGGCGCCGTGGCCGCCAATCGGGAGCTTGTGCTCGTAGAGATACATGTCGATGTCGTTGTGCGTCTTGTCGTAGAAATCCGCGATGTAGTACACGTGGACGCCGGTCGATCCAAGCTTCGCGTCCGCTTCCTCGGCGGCCTGCTGCATTTCCTTCTGCCCGCCGCCGTGGTCGCCCATCACGTAGATGTCCTTGAAGCCGCTCCACGCCATGCTCTCGATTTCGGCGCTCACGACGGCCTTGAAGACGTCGGCCGGCAGCGTGACGGCTCCCGGCGTGTTCGTGCCGGGGCGGGCGCCCGTGGCATTCGGCGTGATCGGCAGGACGGGGGCGACGAGGGCGTTCCCCAGCTTCTTCGCCACGAGCGTCGCGTTGTAGCGCGCGATGAACGTGTGGCCGCCCAGGACATCCTGCGGCCCCCGTTCTTCGGTGCCGCCCGCCGCGATCAGCACCGACGTCATCCCCTCGTTGTGGATCTTGTGTGACACCTCGGTGTGCGTGAGCTGCTCCATGTCGACGGTGTTCTTCACGTTCACCGCCGGCGACTGGGCCATCGCGAGCGTCGAGCACAACATCGACGCCACGAACACGATCGTCTTCTTCATGGATCCTCCGAGGGGGTCAGATCTTGTTTCTTGCACCGCAGTCATTCCAGTGCAAGAAACAAGATCTGACCCCCTTGAAAATGCGAGAGAGTCTAGCACAGCGCCGTATCAGGCGCACTGCGTTCTTGGCGCCCATTTGAAGGCGCGCACCAATTTCATGAGTTCGCGTGCAGGCTCGGTCAGATATTCCTCGTCGCGATAGATCATCAACGTGCGCTGACGCAGGTCCAGCTCGCCGACCGGCACACACACGAGCGACCCTTCGCGCAGTTCCTGGGCCACCGTGATGCGGGGCACGATGGCCAGGCCGACGTTCGCCTGGACGAAGCTCTTGATGTTCTCGAAGCTCCAGAGCTCCGCGACGACCCGACAGCGCGTGTCGTGGGCGGCGAACAGCCGCATGATGACCTGCTCGGTTGACGTGCACAGGCTCGGAAGCGCGAACTGCTCGCCATCGAGCTCCTGGATGGACACGGTCGACCGCGCGGCCAGGGGGTGTTGCGGCGAGGCGATGAGCAGCAGGTCGTCGCAGTGCACTTCGACGGCCTCCAGCTCGCGGAAGGCCGGCTCGTCCTGGACGAAGCCAATCTGCACCTCCCGATCCAGCACCTGGCGCGGGATCTCGGCGGCGAGGCTGCGGGACATCGCCACCTTGATGTCTGGGAACCGGGTGAGAAACGCGTGAAGGGGCCCGGGCAGCAGGTAGACGGCAGCGGACTCCTGCGCCGCGATGTCGAGCGTGCCCCGCTTCAGATCCCGGAGCGCGCCGATCTGGCGCATCGCCTCATCGCGGCCCTGCACCATCCGCCGCGCGTACTCGGCGAGCAGCTTGCCGGCGTCGGTGAGCGACACGTCCCGCACGTCGCGCGTGAAGAGCTGCGCCCCGACTTCCTCTTCGAGCTTCTTGATGCTCTGGCTGACCGCCGATTGCGTGCGGCTGACGCGCTCCGCCGCGCGCGTGAACGTGCGCTCCTCGACCACCGCGAGAAAATGCTCGAGTTGCAGCAAATCCACAGGCCACCTGCTGTTGGTGAACGGGTCAACGCGGGATGCCGGCGTCTACGGTTTCACGTACTTCACGATGGCCCTCTGCTTGACCTGTGCGCTGTAGATCGCGCCGCTGCCGTCGACCCAGATCCCTTCACCGCCGCTCGTCGCGTACTTGTCCTGGTCGGGCGTGGGATCGGGAATGAAGGCCGTGACGATGCCGTCTTTCACGCTGCCGATACGAATCCCCCGCTTCCACCCCGGGTTGTACCCGTAGCCGAGCGGAGCCCGCGACTCGGAGTCGCTCACATACAGAATGTCGTGCTGGTCGACGTAGAGCGCACTCGGACGGCCGAACTGCGTGAAGATGCGGAGCAGCTTCCCCTGCTGGTCGAACACCTGCACCCGGTTGTTCCAGCGGTCGCCCACGTACAGGCGCCCCTCCTGGTCCATCGCGAGGCAGTCCGGCGCGTCGAAGTGGCCCGCCCCGACGCCGTGCTCGCCCCACTCGGTCAGGAACTTGCCGTTCGCATCGAATTTCATCACGCGCGCGTGATGGCTGGGTCCGGCCTCATGCCCGTCGGTGACGAAAATATCTCCGTTGGGCGCGATGAGGACCGCGTTCGGCGCCTCGAAGGCGTCCGGCCCGCCGCCCGCCGCGCCGGGCTTGCCGAGCGTGCGCAGCACCTTGCCGCTCTCGTCGAACTCGATGATGTCGGCGCCCTTCCCGTTGGCCGCGCGGCCGTCGGTGACCCAGATGTGATCGTGCTTGTCGATGTAGAATCCGTGCGGGAAATTGAACATCCCGCCGCCGAACGCCTTGACGAACTTCCCCTGCGCGTCGAACTCCATGATCGGATCGAGCGTGCTCTCAGCGCAGCTGTTCTGCCCGCACCGATCCGCCACCCAGATGTGGCCCTGGCTGTCGACGGCGACGCCGCTCGTCGAGCCCATCGTGCGGCCCGCCGGCAGCTTCAGGACGTCCTCGATGGCCCGGTACGGATCGGGCTGGCTGTTCGGCGCGTTGCGCGGGTCGGACGCCGTGGGCGAGAGGACGCCGGACGCCCGGTTGGCGGCCGCCAGCGCCTTCAGATCCGCGGGCGGTACCTGCGTAAAGCCGCCACCACCGCTTCGCGCCTGGCCGGTCCGGCGGGTCCCCTGGGGCGTCGCCGCTGCCGCCGACGCACCCGCCGACGCGGCCGGCGCCGGTGTGGCACCCGGATGCGGATTGGTCGACGTGAACGCAATCGCCTTCAGGAACGCGCTCCGGTGGTCGAGCGGCTTCTCGCCGGCCGGCATGCCGTTCACCTTGAAGATGTAGGCGAGGATGTCCGCGTAGGTCTCGGCGCTCAGGCTGTTCGGCGCCGTCTGCGGCATGGTCGTGCGCGTCCGGTCGAACAGGTCGCCGACGGTCAGGCCGTCGAAATCCGAGAGGAACTGCATGCCGGCGAGCGCCGGCGCCTCACCCGTGCCGTCCAGGTTGGCGCCGTGGCAGGAGGCGCAGTCCTTCGTAAACGCCTCACCCCCACGCGTGGCCTGCTCGGCCGTATACACGCCGTCCCACACAGACGAGGACGTCTGCGCGCGCGCCGACGCCGCGCACATCAGCGCCGGCACCACCAACACGGCCGCGAATGCGGCTGCTCTCATACGCATGTTCGACACCCGCCCAGAAGAGGAAGTGCTGTCCCTGCGGAAGACCGAGGGCATGAAATCCGGAAGGCAAGGCGGTCGCGTGGGGCCCAGAAGGCCCCACGCGCCCGCCCCACCCCGGGCGGTTATCCCGCAGCGCGTAGC
>JANWLS010000101.1 GCA_025450765.1 Vicinamibacterales bacterium
GAATGGGCGCGAGGCGATTGCGGCCGTGCGTCACGAGCGCCCGGACCTCGTCGTGCTGGACGTGATGATGCCGGAGATGAACGGCTTCGACGTCGCAGCGGTGATGATGTACGTTCCCTCGTCGCTCGACATCCCGCTCGTGATCCTCTCGATCGTGCAGGATCGGGACCGCGGGTACCGCCTCGGAGTCGACCGCTACCTGACCAAGCCGATCGATACCGACCTGCTGTTCCGCGAGGTCGATGCACTCTTGGCCCAGAAGAAATCGCGCAAGCACGTGCTGGTCGTCGACGAGGACGCCTCCACGGTCCGGACGCTGACCGACGTCCTCAAAGCGCGCGGCTACAGCGTCTGCGAGGCGCGGTTCGCCGACCTGCTGGAGAAGGCCAAGTCGCTCCAGCCCGACATCATCATGTTGAACTCCGTAGCCCCGGCGAAGCCAGACCCCGACATGGTGCAGATGCTGCGATTCGAGAAGGGTCTCGAAAACGTCCTGTTCCTCGTCTACCAGTAGGTCACAGCGGAGCGCCCCGTGAGCACGATCCTGATCGTTGACGACGAAGCCCACATCCGGATGTTGATTCAGCAAACGCTCGAGGAGCTCGAGGACGACGGCGTGGAGCTGCTGACCGCTGCAGACGGCGAGGAGGCGCTGGCCGCGATCGCGTCGGCGAAGCCGGACCTCGTCTTCCTCGACGTGATGATGCCGAAGGTGAGCGGCTTCGACGTGTGCCGGCGCGCGAAGCGCGACCTCGGGCTCTCGAGCATGTACATCGTGCTGCTCACGGCCAAGGGGCAGGAATTCGACCGCCAGAAGGGGTACGACTCGGGCGCCGATCTCTACATGACCAAGCCATTCGACCCCGACGGCCTGCTCGCAAAAGCCCGCGAGGTGCTCGGGCTTCAGACCACCTGATGTCGCGTCTCACGCTGAAGCACATCGTCTCGCCTCGCGGCGGGGGCGCCGAGGTGGTCTCTGCCCTCGCGGCGGCGCTCGGGACGACGGTGCGCGTGCAGGACGCGGACGGCCGCGTGCTGCACGGCGCCGACGCCGTGGTCGGGCCGGAGCGGCATCCGGTGACCCACGGCGGCGAAGCGGTCGGATGGGTCTCCGGCGCGGAAGGGGCGCACACGGTGGCCGGCGTGCTCGAACATCTGGTGTTCAAGGACGAGGAACGGCGGGCACTGTGCGCGGAAGTGCTGCACCTCTACCGCGAGGTCAACCTGATCTACAGCTTTTCCGAGAAGCTGGCCGCGCTACTCGATCTCGATCGGGTGGCGCAGCTGACGCTGAAGGAAGCCCGCCACCTGATTGCCGCGTCGGACGGCGCCGTCATGCTGCTCGACGAGCAGACGTCCGCGCTGTCGACGCTCGCCGGATTCGGCAGCGTGCTTCCGTGGCTCGCCGGGCTGCGACGCGGCGACGGCGGCATCGGCGGCATCGTCGCGAGCGGCATCGCGGAAATCGTGAACGACGTCGACGCCGATCCACGCCGGGTGAAGACCGGGAGCGGCGTGCGGTCGCTGCTCTGCGCGCCGCTCAAAGTCGGGGAGCGGGTCATCGGGGCGATCGTGCTGGGCAGCGCCGACCCGGCGGCATACCGGGCGGCCGAACTGAAGCTCCTGAACACGCTCGCGCTGCAGACCGCGACCGCGATCGAGAACGCCCGCCTGTTCGAGCGCACGATCCAGGCCGCGCGCGACCGCGAGGCGCTGCTCGCCGCGAACAAGGAGATGGAAGTTGCGCGTGCGAAGATCGAACGCGAGCTCGAGCTGGCGGCGACGATCCAGGCGGAGCTGTTTCCCGCTGAGCTGCCGGCGATCCCGGGCTACGATGTCGCTGCCCGCAATCGGCCGGCGCGCCGCTGCGGCGGCGACTACTACGATGTACTGCCGTACGCCGCCGGGCGACTGCTGTTCTGCGTGGCCGATGTGTCGGGCAAAGGGATGCCCGCCGCGCTGCTCATGAGCCACACCCCGGCTACGCTGCGCGCGCTGCTCGGCGGCGCGCGCACGCTGCCGTCACTGGCGGCGCAGGCCAGCGACCTGTTGTACGCGTCGACCGCGACGAACAAGTACGTCACGGCGGCCCTGCTCGATCTCGACGTCGAGACCGGGTCGGCGAGCTTCGTCAGCGCCGGGCATGTCGACTGCCTGCTCGCGCGGGCGGACGGCACGGCGGTGCGGCTCGCGTCGACGGGCGCGCCGCTCGGCCTGCTGCCACCGGGCCTGCCGTACGAGGACACGGCGGTGGACATCGGCGTGGGCGACTGCCTGGTCCTCTTCTCGGACGGCATCGCCGACGCACAGAACGAGGCGGAAGAGGAGTTCGGAGACGCGCGGCTGTTGGACCTGGTGAGCGCCTCGCGCACACAGCCCGCGTCGGCGATCGTCGACCGCGTGTTCGCGGCCATCGATGGGTTCGCCGCCGGCGCACCCCAGTTCGACGACATCACCGTCATGATCCTGCGCCGCACCGGCGTCTGACGACGGATCGACCGACAATCACGGCCAGCCGGGGGCGGTTGCGTCGAGCGGCTGCATCAACGCGGCGAGTCCGATCGCCAGGAGCTCCTCGACGAGATGCGCGCACGAGCTCGACTCGATCCAGCAGGCCGCGTGCGCTCAACAGGGCCTGCGCCTCGGCGAGAGCGGCGCTCGTGTCGTAGCGGATGCCGCGCGTCTGCGGGGCCGCGTCGAGCAGGGCACTCAGAATCAGTCCGTTGCCGCCGCCGATATCAGCGACACAGACGAAGCGATCGACGGCAAGTATCGGAGGGAGCGCCCGCGCACTGACCGCTGCCATTGACGCCAACCCGCGGTGGAAGGCGGTCGCCACCGGCGGATGCGCGTCGAGACACGTCCAGAAATCGAGCCCGTCATTTGCGGCGGGAAAGGACGGCCGCCCGCTCGTCAGCGCCAATTGTGCGTGTTGCCACGCTCGCCAGTTCCCATCGTGCAGCGCGTACACGACGTAGTCGCGAATCGAACCCGGCGCATCGGAGACGAGCGTGCGGCCAAGCTCTGTATTGCTCCAGCGCCCGTCCGGCTGCTGGCTGAAGACCCCGACCATCTCCAGCGCCCGCAGCGCACGCGACAGCGCGCCAGGATCGAGGTGACAGGTCGTGGCGATCTCAGCGGCGCGACGTGGGCCGGCGGCCAGCGCGTCGGGCACGCCCGCTTCGGTGACCACGGCCAGCAGCTTGCCGGCGATCGCGCCCTGGACGATCTGCATCGCGCGCCTGGGGCGGGACCTGGGGCCGGACGGTTTCGGTGGTCATCGGTCGGCTCCTCTGGAACGGGTGCGTCGTGCGGGCCGCTGTGTGCGAGTCCAGCGACCAGCGCGTCGAACCCGCGTTGCATGACGGCCGTGATGGTGTCGTCGGCGAGTTGCGAGCGATCTTTGAGCTCGAGCCACTGCTCGATTCCGATCAGCCCGAGCACGATGGCGGTCATGGCTCGGCGAGATATTAACTCCGGAGTGCCGCTGTTACCGGGCGGTCGTCCGGCCTGCAGGGGCGCCCGTGGTGAGTGGCCGCGGGCGCATGCGCCCGCGAAGCGGCTGGTTATTCCACGATCTGCGGAAGGGCGCCCCTGAGGCGGCCGCGGTGAAAGACGAGCTCGCCGCGAGCCAACGCCTCGCGCGCGTGCGAGACACTGCCGACAAACAGCTCCCCGCGCTTCCACAGCACGCAGGTGCCGACCTCATTGGCTGGTAATGCATCGATCATCCGATGCGCGTCGTCGAGCAGCGCACGCCACGTTCTGGAGAGAGCCGCCGCATCGGGAGGCGGGCCCGTGAAAGCGAGCGCCGAGATTTCGTCGTTCGAGTAGTGGCTCGATCGCGCGGCCTGTTCGAGGATCGCCGACGGCCCGAAGCCCGGGTCCTTTCCACTGGCCGCCCAGGCCAGGCAGCCCAATGGCTGAAGACGCTGCGCGCAATGAATGACATCCACCCAGTCGCGGACTTCCAGGCGGCCGACAAGGGCCAGCACTTTGTTCGTTGCGAGATCGAACGGGTGTAGAACCAGACCCAGTTCGTCGTGCTGCATCAGCGGAAAGAAACGGAAGGCGCTGTCGCGCGTCCATTCGACGACCACGACGTCGCTGCCGGCACTGATCGCTGCCTCGACGTACGCTGGCCGCTCACGCACGACCCGCACGCCCAGGCCGTGCCGGCGCAAGGTCTCGCGATCGCGATCCCAATTCGCCATGACGGCGTCTTCGGCGTCGTGAAAGAGATCGATATCACGCGACACGCGAGGGCTGGCGAGGATCTCGTTGAGCGCGGTTCCACCGGCGACATAGCTGTCCCCAGCATCGCGCCGGTTGGCGGCTAAGATCCGGCAGATCCGACGTTGGAAGGCTGTGAGAGCCATTGACGTAGCTGCGCCGCACGGACGTGGGCCTCGCGCTCGCCGTAGCGCTGGACATAGTCCAGGACGCGCAGCCGCTCTTGGGTCGTGGCCGGATAGTAGTCGGTTCGCAGAAACCAGAGACAGCGCGCCCGGTATTCGTCCACGAGCGCACGAAACGCGTCGTCGAGGGCGGTGGACTGCGCGGTCATGACGATATTCTATCGCAGGCCGTCGGTGCTGAAGGCCTCGGACGTGCCGACTCGAGCGAACACGGTCGCGCCGCACACCATCGGACCATCCGCCAAGAAGACGACGTCAGGCCGTCGTCTCGGCCACGGAATCCGCGCTGAGCGGCTGCATCGAGACCGCCAGGCCAATCGCCAGCAGCAGGACCGCGCACGTCGCCCCGACGATGGCGAGCCAGCCGCCGGCCGTCCAGACCAGGCCCGCGAGCGTCCCGAGAATCCCCGCGCCCGTGTAGAACGCGAAGAGATAGAGCGACGCGGCAATCGCCTTCGCGTGGCCGGCGCGGCGTCCGACCCAGGCGGCCACGATCGTGTGTGCGCCGAGGAAGCCGCTGCTCATCACGATGAGCCCGGCGATAATCAGCCACAGCGGATGGGCGAGCGTGACGACGATGCCGCCGACCATCACGCAGAGCATCAGCCAGAGCACCGTCTGCGGTCCCTTGCGGCCGGCCAGGTGTCCCGCCCAGGCCGAGCTCGCCATGCCCCCCAGGTTGATCACGTAGAGCAGGCCGAGCGCCGACGTGTTCAGGCGATACGGCGCCTCGACGAGGCGGAACTCCACGTAGTTGAAGATCGACATGTAGGTGCCGAGCAGCACGAAGCCGATCCCGAAGAGCGCGAGCAGGCCTGGGTCCGACGCCTGCCGCCGGACGGTGTGCAGCAGGTCCGAAACGGCCGGCGCGTGCGGCGTGAATCGCCGCGACGAGGGCAGGAGCCAGGAGAACGCGAGCCCCGAGGCGAGCGACGCCGAGCCGAGCAGCCCGAGCGCGACGCGCCACGACCAGAGGTCCGTGAGGATGCCCGTGGTGATGCGCCCGAGCATCCCGCCGGCGGCCGTTCCCGCCACGTACAGCCCCATCGCCAGCGCCCCGGCGCCTGGCGTGAACTCCTCGCCGATATAGGCCATGGCGGCGGCGGGGAAGCCGCAGAGCGCCAGCGCCACCACGGCTCGTGCGGCGAGCAGCCAGGGCCACGAGGGCGCCAGCGCCGTCACCATCGTGATGAGGGCGGAGGCGAGGACCGACCAGCGCATGATCGAGACCCGGCCACGGATGTCCGACAGCAGGCCGGCCGCGAGCAGGCCGACCGCAATCACGGCGAGCGTATCCGAGAGCGCGAGGCTGCTGGTCGCCGGGCTCACGTGGAACGTGCGCGCGAAGACCGGCAGGATCGGCTGCACCGCGTACATGATCGAACAGGTGCAGATCGCCCCGACGATCAGCGCGGCGATGGCGCGCCAGAACGCGGGCGTTCCCGCTTCGATGAGGCGTTCCGTGCGGGGATCCGTTGGGAGCACCGGGATATCAGGAAGGGAGCAATCAGGCGTGCGGAGCCGATTGGGTGCGCGCGACCACCGACGTCCACTGTAACGCGGGCGGGTGCTGCCCGGCAACCGGACGCGTCGTCGGGAATTTACTTGTCGTAGGAAATAGTTTAGAATACAAATAATTTGAAAGGTCCACGGGATGGTCCCGGGGCGAGGCGGCGACGAACGATGAAGCGAGCCCGAGGTCTGCTGATCCTGCTCGTGCTGGCGCTGGTGGGCGCGGGCATCTATTTCTACGTCAATCGACAGCCCGACCAGCTCACGATCACCGGGATCGTGGACGGCAACGAGGTGGTCGTGTCGGCCCAGATCACCGGCCGGATCCAGTCCCTGACCGTCCAGGAAGGGCAGCACGTCAAGGCCGGGGACCTGATTGCGACCCTCGACCACCAGGACCTGACGGCGGCGGTCCAGGCCGCCAGCGCGGCGGCGTCGCAGGCCAGCCAGGTGGCCCTGCAGGCGAGGGACCAGATCACGCTCACTCGTGCGTCGATCGCGGCGCGCATCATGCAGGCCGACGCGCAGGTCCAGCAGACGGCCGCGCAGCAGGCGCAGGCCGACGCCAATTACCGCCAGGCCGAGTCGAATTACCAGCGGGCGCTCCCGCTCTTCGACGAGGGGATCGTCACCGCGCAGGATCGCGACAACGCCAAGGCGACGCGCGACGCCGCCAAGGCTGGCGCGGACGCGGCCGCCAAGGCCCTGGCCGCGGCGAAGGCCGCGCTCGCCGACGCGCAGGCGCAGCAGCACCAGGTTCAGGTGCAGCGGCGGCAACTCGACGCCTCGCAGGCCGCCGTCGCGCAGGCCGACGCGTCCCATGCTGAATCGGTGGCGCTCCTCGATCGCGCGGAGATCCATGCCCCCGTGAGCGGGGTGGTCAGCCTGCGTGCCGCGCGCGAGGGGGAAGTGGTCAAGCCCGGCGACCCCATCGTCACCATCTTCGAGCTGGGCGACACCTGGGTGCAGGCCGACGTGGAGGAGACCTACGCGGACCTGGTGAGCCTGGGCCAGACGCTCACCGTTCGCATGCCCTCCGGCGCTGAAGTGTCCGGTCCTGTGATTTACAAGGCCGTGGAGGCCGACTTCGCCACGCAGCGCGACGTGAGCCAGACCAAGCGCGATATCAAGACGGTGGCGATCCGGATCCGCGTGCCGAACCAGGAAGGCCGGCTCGCCCGCGGGATGACCGCCTACGTCGTCCTGCCGCTGGCCCAGCCGCCCAGGGGACAGTCATGACTGATCTCGACTCCGCCCCGGCCATTGTCGAGGTCGATCACATCACGAAGCAGTTCGGCACGCTGACGGCCGTCGACAACGTGTCGTTCTCGGTGAAGCAGGGCGAGATTTTCGGCTTGCTCGGCCCGAACGGCGCGGGCAAATCCACCCTCATTCGGATGATGACGACGCTGGTGCCGCCGACGAGCGGCACGGCGCGCGTCGCCGGCCACGATGTGCTGCGCGAGCAGGAAGCCGTCCGGATGGCGATCGGCGTGATTCCGCAGGCGATGACGAGCGACCCGGATCTCACGTGCGAAGAGAACCTCACGATCCATGCGCGCCTCTACGGCGTGCCGGCCTCCCGGCGCAAGCCGATCGCCGAGCAACTGCTCAAAGCCGTCGACCTGCTCGATCGACGCGCCGCGCTCGCCAAGACCCTTTCGGGCGGCATGCGGCGGCGGCTCGAGATCGCGCGGGGGCTCGTCCACGATCCCAAGATCCTGTTCCTCGACGAGCCGACGACCGGGCTCGATCCCGTCTCGCGCATGTCGGTCTGGTCGCTCGTCTCGAAACTGCGCGACGAGCACGGTCTCACGCTCTTCCTGACGACGCACTACATGGACGAAGCCGACAAGCTGTGCGATCGGCTTGCGATTGTCGACCGCGGACGGATCGTCGTGCTGGATACCCCGGCCGCGCTCAAGGCGTCGGTGCCCGGGGCGGCGGTGATCGAAGCGAAGATCGAGCCGGACCGTCCCGAGGCGATCCAGGATCTCGAGCGCCTCGAGGGCGTCAGGAAGGTGCTGCCTCAGGGTGAGGCGCTCTACCGCATCACCAGCGATCGCGGACCGCAGACCGCCGTCGGGCTCGTCGAGCTCGCCCGCGCGAACCATCTCGAATTGAAGAGCCTCTCCGTGCAGAGCACGACCCTCGACGACGTGTTCGTGCATTTCACCGGCCGAGGGATGACCGAGGCCGAGGCGGCCGCCCAGCCCGCGCCAGGGGCCCGCGGCCGCCGCGCAGGGTAACCATGGACCGAGCCCTCGCCATCGTTGAACGTGACCTGCGGAAGTTCTTCCGCAGTCCCATGCTGCTGTTCGCGACCCTGATCCTGCCGCTCCTCCAGCTGGTCATTCTCGGCCACGCGTTCGGCGGCCAGATCAAGAACATCCAGCTCGGGGTCGTCAATGAAGACCACGGTCCCGAGGCGGTCGAGGTGTACGAGCACCTGAACGCCGTGGAGGCGAACGCCCGGACGTTTCTCGTCAATCGCTACGATCTGCGATCGACCGCCCTGCACGATCTGCGGGAGGGCCGGATCGGCGCCGTACTGATCATCCCGCAGAACTACTCCCGCGATTTCCTTTCGGGGCATGAGCCCAAGCTGGCGCTCGTCACCGACAACAGTGATCAATTTGTCGCGTCGAGCGTGGGCGGGACGATGACGCAGCTCGTCGCGGCGATCAACACGCCCGAGGTCACTCCGCGCGAGCCCGCGCAGCTCGGGCTCGACATCGTCGAGTTTAATCCCTACGTCAGTTACATCAAGTACTTCCTGCCCGGCGTGATCACGCTGTCCATTTTCGTGACGGCGATGATCGGCGGCGGCATCATCTATCTCGATGACAAGGCGCGCGGCGTCCACGAGGGATATCTGGTCACGCCGATTACGAAGTTCGAGTTGATCCTCGGGTTCAACCTGAGCGGCGTGATCAAGGGGATTCTCTCAGGGTTGATCGTGCTCATCATCGGCGGTTTGATGGCGGGGGTGACCGGGCTGTTCGATCCGGTGCGCCTGCTCAGCCTCCTGCTGCTCACGGTCGTCGCCGCGACGGCCCTCATCGGGATGATGTTCTTCATCACCGCACGCATGAACGATCCGCTCACGCCGCGGGCGATCTTCGGCGTGCTCAACACGCTGCTGTTCTTCCCGAGCGGGGCGTTTTATCCGATTGCGGCGTTTCCCGGGTGGATGCGTCCGATTGCGACCGTCGATCCCTTCTCGTATGCCGTGCACGGCTACCGCACGCTGCTCCTCACCCAGGCGGGGCTGGCAGGCGTGTACTCCGACATCGTGGTTCTGGTGGGCATGTCGATCGCCACCCTGTTCGGCGCGACGCTGCTGTTCAAGAGGACATTTTGAGGGGAGAAGACAAGCGGGCCAGCGGCCAGAGGCTCCGGACGTCGGGCCCGCGCCGGAAGCCCCTCCAGGATGACACGCCTCCATCGGCTGAAGCGGCACTGTTCGCCGGGCTGCCGCCGCTGCTCTCGGAGCGTCCCGGATATCTGCTGTGGCGGATCGCGCTCCGGTCGCGCGAGCTCATCGACCAGGCGCTTGAGCCGCTCGGCATCCGCGCGAAGACGTTCGCGCTGCTGGCATTTCTGTCGCACATCGGTCCCATCTCACAGCAGGCGCTCGGCCATTACGCCGGTGTCGATGCGAGCACGATGGTGGCGCTCGTCGACGGTCTGGAGGCACTCGGCGTCATCGAGCGCCGGCGCGATCCACGGGACCGCCGGGCGTATCTGCTGCACCTGACGACGGCCGGCAAGCGCGTCCTCGAAACCGCCGGCAAGCTCACGACGAACGTGGAGCGCGAGTTGCTCGCGCCGCTCGAGCCAGCCGAGCAGGAGCAGCTGGTCGACCTCCTGAAGGCCGTCGCCGCCGCGCGATCGGGGTAAACTCCACTCGTGACCAAGTCAGCGCCGGCCCATGTCGCGGTCGTGATCAGCGACCGCTTTGTCGATCACGTCACGCCGCCCGGCCATCCCGAACGCCCGGAGCGCGCCGAAACCATGCAGGTGATCGCGAACGAGTGGCGGGACCGCGGCGGGCGCATTGTGGCCCCGCGGGCGGCCACGCACGAGGAGCTGGCGCGCGTGCACGCGGCCGCGCACATCGATCGGATCGCCGCGACGGCGGGGCAGGCGGTCGCCCTCGATGCCGACACGTGCACATCGCCGGACTCGTATGACGTGGCGCGGCTGGCGGCGGGCGCCGCCTTGACGGCCACCGAGTGGGCGATGGGCGCGCCGGCCGATCGAGTCGGCTATTCGTTTGCGCGTCCGCCGGGACACCATGCGGAGCGGCACAAGGCGATGGGCTTCTGCCTGTTCAACAACGTCGCCGTGGCCGCGGCACACGCGCTCACGCTCGGTGTGGAGCGGGTGGCGATTGTCGATTACGACGTGCACCACGGCAATGGCACGCAGGAGATCTTCTACGACGATCCGCGCGTGCTATATGTCTCCACGCATCAATATCCGTACTACCCGGGTACCGGCGCGGCGGGTGAGGTCGGTGTCGGAGCGGGGGCGGGGTTCACGCTGAACGTGCCGCTCGACGCAGGCGCCACGGACGGCGATTACGAGCTCGTCTTTCAGGCCGCCATCGTCCCCATCTTGAATCGGTTCGATCCGCAACTGCTCTTCATCTCCGCTGGGTTCGACGCCGACGCGCGCGATCCGCTCGCGGGCATGCGCATGTCGACGGCGGGCTTCGTGAACCTCACGCGAATGCTGCACGACGTGGCTGTCGCCCATGCCCGGGGACGGCTGGTACTCGTGGCGGAAGGCGGTTATCACCTGCAGGCGCTCGCGCAGGGGCTCGGCGCCACGCTCGACGTCGTCGCGGCGGGCCGGCACGAAGGCCGGCCCCTGCAGGCCCCTGCAGGCGCGGGCCTTCGTCCCCGCGCCGATGACGAGCCGCACGCCGCGACCTCGCGCAGCGAGCAGGCGCTCGAGGGCGTTCGCGCGGCTCAGCAGCCCTTCTGGGGTGCAATATAATGAACGGATCGTGGCCGATTACAACCCGCAGCAGCTAGACACGAAGTGGCAGCAGCGCTGGCGCGAGAGCCGCGCGTTCGAAGTGGAGGCCGATCCGTCGCGGCCGAAGTTCTACACGCTCGAGATGTTCGCGTACCCGTCCGGGCACGCGCACGTGGGCCACGTCCGCAACTACATCATCGGGGACGTCGTCGCGCGGACGAAGCGGATGCGCGGCTACAACGTGCTCCATCCCTTCGGCTGGGACGCCTTCGGGCTGCCGGCCGAGAATGCCGCGATCAAGGGCGGTATCCATCCGGAGACCTCCACGCTCGCCAACATCGCCCACATGAAGGGGCAGCTCCAGCGGCTGGGGATCAGCTACGCCTGGGAGCGCGAGTTCGCCACGTGCCTGCCGGAGTACTACCAGTTCAATCAGTGGATCTTCCTGAAGATGCTCGAGCGCGATCTGGCGTACCGGAAGCGCTCGACCGTCAACTGGTGCCCGAGCTGCCAGACGGTCCTGGCCAATGAGCAGGTGATCGACGGCGCCTGCTGGCGCTGCGGATCCGTTGTCATCGCGCGCGATCTCGAACAGTGGTTCTTCCGGATCACCGCGTACGCCGACGAGCTGCTGAAGGGCCTCGACACGCTGCCGGCGTGGCCCGACAAAGTGCTCGTCATGCAGCGGAACTGGATCGGCCGGTCCGAAGGCGCGCGGGTGGCGTTCGACGGGATCGAAGTCTTCACCACGCGAATCGACACGATCTTCGGCGCCACCTTCGTGCTCGTCGCGCCCGAGCATCCGCTGGTCGCGCGCCTGGTGGCCGAGTCGAGGAATCCTGAGGGGCTGCGCGCGGAGGTGGCTCGCTTCACGGCTCAGGATCGTCTGGCGCGCCAATCGGGCGAGGTGGAGAAGGAAGGCGTCTTCACCGGGCGCGAGGTCACCAATCCGTTCACGGGCCAGCCAGTGCCGGTCTGGATCGCCAACTTCGTGCTCGGCGAATACGGGACCGGCGCCGTGATGGGCGTCCCCGCCCACGATCAGCGCGACTTCGAGTTCGCGCGCAAGTACAAGCTGCCGATCACGGTGGTCGTACGACCGGAAGATGGACCGTCGCCCGAGGCGGCGTCGCTGACGGAGGCGGCGGTCAGCTACGGCGTGCTCGTCCAGTCGGGTCCGTACGACGGGATGCGATCCGACGAGGCCAAGCGGGCGCTCACTTCCGAGGTCGAGGCGCGCGGCATCGGGCAGGGGTCGGTGCAGTATCGCCTGAAAGACTGGGGCATTTCGCGCCAGCGCTATTGGGGCACGCCGATCCCGGTGATCCATTGCGAGAAGGACGGCGTCGTCCCGGTGCCGTACGAGGATTTGCCGGTGACGCTGCCCAGGGTGACGCAGTTCACCGGGCGAGGCGATTCGCCGCTGGCGCAGGTGCCGGAATTCGTGAACGTCACGTGTCCCCGGTGCGGCGGACCGGCACGGCGCGAGACGGACACGATGGACACGTTCGTCGATTCGTCGTGGTACTTCCTCCGGTTCTGCGATCCGCGCAACGACAGGCTGCCGTTCGACCCGGCGAAGGCCGCCTACTGGATGCCGGTCGATTTCTACAGCGGTGGCGTGGAGCACGCGATCCTGCACCTGCTGTATTCGCGCTTCTTCACGCGCGTGCTGCGCGACATCGGCCTGGTGCGCTTCGACGAGCCGTTCACGCGCCTGCTCACGCAGGGCATGGTCCTCAAGGACGGCGCCGTCATGTCCAAGTCCAAGGGCAACGTCGTCGATCCGGACGAGATGCTCCAGCGGTATGGCGCCGACGCGCTGCGGCTCTACGTGATGTTCGTCGCCCCGCCCGAGAAGGAAGTGGAGTGGAGTGACACCGGCCTCGAAGGGAGCTATCGCTTCCTGGCGCGCGTGTGGCGGCTCGTGGACCACTGGGCGGAGAGCGTCCGGCAGGGGCCGAAGGCGGCACCGGCCTCCGGAATCGGCGACGCGGAGCGGGCCGTGCGGCGCAAGACGCACGACACGATCCGGCGCGCCACGGTCGATATCGAGGAACGCATTCACCTCAATACGGTGGTCTCGGCGCTGATGGAGCTCGTCAACGAGCTGTACGCCTACAGCGAGCGGTCGCCGCTCGGGGCACCCGCCATGCGTGGGAGCGACGGGGGGGCGGCCGTGCCGCAGGCTTCCACGTCGCCGGCCGCGCGATTCGTCATGCGCGAGGCGATCGACGCGCTCGTGCTGATGCTGTCGCCCTTTGCGCCGCACACCTGCGAAGAGCTCTGGCAGCACCTCGGCCATCCGGAGTCGCTTGCGGCGGCTGGATGGCCTGAATTCGACGCCGACCTGGCGAGGGCTGACGAGCTCGTCATCCCGGTGCAGGTCAATGGCAAGCTGCGCGGGCGGCTGACGGTGCCGGCCGACATCTCCGACGACCGCCTGAAGGACCTCGCCCTCTCCGACGAAGCCGTGCAGGCGCACATCGCCGGGAAGGCCGTCAGGAAAGTGATCGTGGCCAAGGGGCGGCTGGTCAGCGTGGTGGTGCAGTGAGCACGATGCGGCGATTCCAGCAGGCGCTCTGCCTGGCCGCGCTGCTCATCGGCGCCGGTGCGGTGTCCGGATGCGGATACACGCTGGCCGGGCGCGGCTCGTTCCTTCCCGCGTACATCCGGGTGATCGGGATCCCGACCTTTGCGAATCACACGAGCGTGTTCAACGTCGAGCAGATCTTCACGCAGAAAGTGCGGGCGGAGTTCATCGGCCGCGGACGCTACGAGGTGAAGCCGACCAACACCGATGTGGATGCGGTGCTGACGGGTGAGGTCAACTCGATTTCGATCGTCCCGGTGAGCTTTACCGGCCAGCAGCAGGCGTCGCGCTACACCATCACCGTCGTCGCGAAGATTTCCCTCTTCGACACGCACCAGAACAAGGAGCTCTGGAGCAACCCGGCCATGCAGTTCCAGGAGGATTACGAGGCGACGAGCGGCACGAGCGCGCTCGACCCGGCCGCCTTCTTCGGACAGCAGGGCCAGGCGCTCGAGCGCATCAGCGACGACTTCGCCCGCACCGTGGTCACCGCGATTCTCGAGGCGTTCTGATGCCGGGTGTGGCTCCCGCGGATCTCAAGCAGCAGATCGCGCGAGGCACCCTCCGTCCTCTGTACTTCCTGTTCGGCCCGGACGAAATCGAGAAGGCCGACCTCGTGAACGCCTTCGTCGAGTCCCTCGATGAGGGGCTGCGGCCATTCAATCTCGATCGCATGCACGGCGGCGACATTCAGGCGGGCGATCTCCTCGACGCGGCCCGCACGCTGCCGATGATGGCCGAACGGCGCGTCATCATCGTGTCGCACGCCGACGCGCTGCTCGTGCCCAGGCGGGAGAGCGAGGCGGCGGAGCGCGCCATCGCGGAGCTCGCCGAGCTCTTCGCGCACCCGCCCGCGCACGCCACGATCGTGATCGTGGCGGCGGATCCGGATTCGCGGAGGAAGCTGGTGATGGCCCTCGCGAAGCACGCCGTCTCGGTGCCCTGCGGCGTGCTGGAGGATGCCGGCGAGGCGCGGCGATGGATCAAGGCGCAGGCCGACGCGGCCGGTGTCCGGCTCGAGCCGGCGGCGGTCAATCTGCTCGCCGAACGCGGCGGCACGGACGCCGCGCGGCTCAGGGCCGAGCTGGATCGGGCGCGGCTGTTCGCGGGCGGCAAGACCGTCACGGCAGACGATGTGCGCGCGATTGCCGGTGAGGCCGAGCTGCAGGACGAATGGGCGCTCGCCCGCGCTATCGAGCGCAGCGATGCACGCGAGGCGCTGCGGGAGTTGGCCTTGCTCTTCGACGATGGCCGGGTGGCACAGATGATCCTGGGGCAGCTCGCGTGGGTGGTGCGCACGAAGCTGCCGCCCATCCGGGTCCGGCGCGGCATCGAAGCCGTCTTCCGGACGGATCTCGACCTGAAGCGGTCGGGTGGAGATCCGAGAATCCTGATGGAGCGGCTGGTGGTGGAGCTCTGTGAGAAGCGCTAGGCGTTCGTGCTGATCCGCTTCGCGATCCGCGACTTGTAGCGGCCCGCCGTGTTGCGGTGAATGATCCCCTTCGTCGCCATCTTGTCGATGAGCGAGACGGTCTCGTTCAGCATGGCCTTGGCGCCATCGAGATCCTTCTGATCCATGGCGGCACGAATCGCCTTGAGGCCGGTGCGCAGCCGGCTGCGGAGCTGCCGGTTGTGCTCGCGGCGCTGCAGGCTCTGACGATGCGCTTTGAGCGCGGACGCGTGAGAAGCCAAATCGACCTATCTCCTTGAGGGTGCCGGCTCAGAAATCGAGCTCGGCGGCACTGCGAAACTCTGATTGTAACACAAGGGGTCAGATCTTGTTGCTGGCGCCGCTCGCCGGGTCGGGCGAGAAACAAGATCTGGTCCCGCTCGTGCCATACTCCGTGAATGGCTAAGAAACGCACGTCACAGTCAGACGACATGAGCGCGATCGATTACGTGTTCGACCAGCTGGGGGGCGGGGTCCCCGAATTCCGGCCTGATTTGGGGCCGGAAGCCCCTGCGCGTCCGGGCAGCCGGCGCGCGACACGCAGGCCGGCCGGCACCGGCCGCACAGCGGTGAAGGCCGCGGCGAACAAGGGTGGCGCGAAGAAGGGTGGCACCCGCAAGAGCGCCGCGAAGAAGGCACCGGCCAGGAAGGCGCCCGGCCGGAAAAAAGCGCCGATGAAGGCGCCAGGGCGCAGCGGGCCGGCCAGGAAGGCTGCTGGTCGCGGCCGCCGCTAGCTATTGCGGCTGGTCGACAATTTCGTAAGGACCCGAGGCGGGCGGCTTGTCGGAGTAGTGCGGCACCGGACGGCCGTCGACGATTTCGATCGTCTTGTAGATGACGTGGCGTCCACCCACGGGCGCGTCCGCCGCACCGGCCGCCTTGCGAATTTTCAGGACGTATTGGCGCGTCTCGGCGTAGGGCGGCACGGTGCCGTAGCGATCCACCGTTCCGGGACCGGCGTTGTACGCCGCGAGCGCAAGCCGTTCGTCGTCGTGGTAGCGATCGAGCAGGTCGCGCAGGTACGCCGTCCCGCCGCGGATGTTCTCCGCCGGGTCGTACGGATCCCGCACCCCGTAGTCGGCGGCGGTCGCCGGCATCAACTGCATCAGTCCTTCGGCGCCCTTGTTCGAGCGCGCGCGAGGATCGAATCCCGATTCAACCTGAATCACGGCGCGCACGAGGTCGGGATCCAGGTGGCGCAACTGGGCATGCCGTGCGATGAGCGCCTCGTACCGACCGGTGCTGTCCGTCTGGGCCGCCGCGCGTGTCGTCCGGTTATGGCTGGTGCGCTCGCCGGCATCAGTCACCGCGTAGGTGGCCGATTGGTCGGTGGGCGGATGATCCGACAGGACGAGCGTCCCCACGGCATCCCGCCACGAGTAGATCTGGGCGCGCGCGGGACGTGCCGCCGCCCACACCAGAATTGTCGCGCCGATCACAAAGAGGGTCCTGGCCTGCATAGGTGCCGAAGCTGACAGGGCACTCCATATATCGGCATCTGCGCTGAACTGCACGACGTGCCGGGTGCCGCCTGAGCGCTCGTGAGCAACAGGGGTGCCAACCCCGGCAGATCGACGCGTCACGCCGTACCCAGAAGGTCCCGCACCGTCTGCTCGCTCGCGGCGAGCATCTCGTCAATCTTCGCCGGGTTCCTGCCCCCCGCCTCTGCGAAATCAGCACGGCCGCCGCCGCCGCCGCCGACAATCGGCGCAATCTGCTTGACGATCTGCCCGGCCGGCACGCGCCTGGTGAGATCGGGTGTGACCGACACCACGATCGCCACCTTGCCGTCGTTGTCCGACGCGATCACCACGACGCCGCTCGTGATGTGGGCCTTCAGCGAATCGGCCAGCCCGCGCAGCGCATCCTTGTCGAGGCCGCTCACCTTGCGGCGGGCGAGTTTCACGCCGGCGACGTCGACGAAGTCCTGAGTCCCGTCACCGGAGCCGCCGCCGCCCATCGCGAGCTTCGTCTTGAGCTCCGTCACCTCACGCCCGAGCCGTTTGGCCTCCGTCTGCAGCCGCTCGATCGCCTCGACCGCCTGGTCCGGATGGGCGTGCAGCGTATGGACGACCCGAGCGAGCCGTTCGCGCTCCGCCGCGGCGTGTTCGTAGGCGCCGAGCCCCGTCACGGCCTCGATGCGTCGTACGCCGGCCGCCACGCCGCTCTCCTGCGTGATGAGGAAGAGCCCGATGTCGCCGGTGGCACGCACGTGCGTCCCACCGCACAGTTCCATGCTGAAGCCGGGCACCGACACGACGCGCACCTGGTCGCCGTATTTTTCGCCGAACAGGGCCATGGCCCCGGAGGCAATCGCTTCCTGCGTCGACCGGATCTCGGTCTGCACGGGCGTGTTCCTGACGACCTGTTCGTTGACGATCCGTTCGATCCGATCGAGCTCCTCGCGCGTGACCGGCTGAACGTGCACGAAGTCGAACCGCAGGCGCTCGGGCGCCACCAGCGAGCCCGCCTGCTTCACGTGCGCGCCGATCACGTGGCGCAGCGCGGCGTGCAGCAGGTGCGTGGCCGTGTGATTACGCCGTGTCGCATCGCGCACCGGGCCGTCGACTTCGGCGGTCACGAGATCGCGAACCCGAAGCTGGCCTGAGCCGATGCGCACGCGATGGGCCCGCGGAAGACCGGGTGCAATTCTGACGACTCCCGTCACGGTGACCTCGGCGGCCGGCGCACTCAGGCGGCCGGTATCGGAAACCTGCCCGCCGGCTTCGAGGTAGAAGGGCGTGCGATCGAGGACCACGTATCCGGATTCGTCCGTCGACAGCTCATCGACCTGGTGCCGATGCTCATCGAAGAGCCCCAGCACGAGCCCGCCACGGACCTCGGTGGTGGTGTAGCCCTCGAAACGGTCGCCGGCCTCGGCCAACGCCTGCCGGCCGGTGATCGAGTGGAACGCGAACACCTCCGTTTTCCGCCCTGATTCGAACGCACTCCCCGCGCGCGCTTTCTCCCGCTGGCCCTCCATCGCGCGATCGAAACCTTCGCGATCGACCGTCGCCCCCTGTGCGGTCGCGGTGTCCTCGATGAAGTCGTACGGGACGCCGAACGTGTCGTACAGCCGGAACGCCGCGTCGCCCGCGAGCGTCCTGCTCTTCGTGCCGGCGATCTTCTCCAGCTCCTGTTCGAGCCGGGGGAGGCCTTCGGTGAGCACGGCCTCGAAGCGCTGCTCCTCGGCAAGGATCGTTTTCTCGATCAGCTCACGGTTGTTGCGGACCTCCGGATAGGCCGCGCCCATCTCGTGGTCGATGACGTCGACGAACCTGGAGAGGAACGGCTCGCTCAGGCCGAGGTGCTTGCCGTGGCGCATCGCGCGCCGCATGATCTTCCGCAGCACGTAGCCACGCCACTCGTTCGAGGGAATCACGCCGTCGGCAATCAGGAACGTCGTCGCACGCAGGTGATCCGCGATGACCCGCATGGAGACGTCAGACGGCCGATCCAGCGTCGCTCCGTACGACACGCCCGCCATCTCGCCGATCCGGCGGAGGATCGGCTTGAAGAGATCGGTGTCGTAATTGGAGTCCTTCTGCTGGAGGACGGCCGTGATCCGCTCGAGGCCCATGCCCGTATCGATCGAGGGCGCCGGCAGCGGCGTGAGCGTCCCGTCGGCCGACCGCTCGAACTCCATGAAGACGTTATTCCAGACCTCGATCTCGGGATCGGTCCCGGTGCCGCGGACGTAATAGACCTCTGAACAGCGGCCGCAAGGCCCGGTATCGCCCATCTGCCAGAAGTTGTCGTCGAGGCCGAGCTCGAGGATCCGATCGGCCGGCACGAATCGCCGCCACAGCTCGTACGCCTCGACATCGCGCGGGATGCCGTGCTCGCCCTTGAAGATCGAGACGACCAGCCGATCGGGGGACATCTTCCAGACGCCGGTGAGCATTTCCCAGGCGAACGCAATCGCGTCGGGCTTGAAGTAGTCGCCGAACGAGAAGTTCCCCAGCATTTCGAAGAAGGTGTGGTGGCGCAGCGACGGGCCGACGTTGTCGAGGTCGTTGTGCTTGCCGCTGACGCGCATCACCTTCTGGCACGTCGTTGCCCGCGTGTACGCCCGCTTCTCGCGCCCGAGGAAGACATCCTTGAACTGGTTCATGCCGGCGTTGGTGAAGAGCAGCGTCGGATCGTCCTGCGGCACGAGCGAGGAACTCGGGACGACGCGATGGCCCTTGCCGGCAAAAAATTCAAGAAACGAGGCGCGAATGTCGTTAGCGATCATAGGAGCATTTTACTAGGCCACAGGCCACTATTCTTCAGAATGACTCCGCATCCTGCGATGGAGCCGCTGCATCACCTGCTCGCTTCCAAACCCCTGTCCGACGAGAAATCGATAGAGCCGGGCGAAGGTGGCGCGGTCGGGGATGGGCGCGCCGGGACGGAGGCGCCGGGCCAGTGCGCGCTCGAGGGCGGCGGTGGCGTCGACCGACTCGGTGAGCTCGGCGACGACACGACGGGCGAGCGCGCGGGCGATGCCGAGATGCTCGATCTGCTGGACGGCGCGAGCCGGGCCGCGGCCACGCAGCTCGATTTCGAGGCGTGCGCGGGCCCGCGCGACGCGCTCGTCATCGAGGAGGCGCTCGGCGGTCAATTGCGCGACGGCGCCTTCGATCGCCTCGTCTGGAAAGCCGCGTTCGGCGAGCCGCTCGCGCGCCTGCGCCACGGACAGCTCGCGCCGTGCGAGGCGTTGCAGGAGCCACAGCCGGGCGCCTTCGGCATCCGGCCGCGCAGGCGATGTCGAGGCCGGCGTGCGCGAGCGGGGCAGCGGCCTACCCTCCGAATCTGGTGACTTCGGGGCTGGAGCCCTGGCGGGCGGTGCGGGCCAGCTCGTCGCGCGCGAGGTCGGCGGTGGTGCCGATCCCCTGCACCTTGAGCTTGAACTCGTCGACGTTCGAGGCCCACCGGAGCGCCTCGTCGTAGGTGATGAGCTTCTGCTCGAAGAGGCCGAAAATCGACTGATCGAACGACTGCATGCCGTACTGCGACGTGCCGGCGGCGATCGCGCTCTGGATGAGGTGCGTCTTTTCCTTGTCGACGATGCAGTCGCGGATGAACGGGGTGCCGACGAGGATCTCGACGGCCGGCGCCCGGCCCTGCCCATCGTCGCGCGGGATCAGGCGCTGCGAGACGACGGCGCGCAGCACGCTGGCGAGCTGCAGCCGGATCTGCTTCTGCTGGTGCGGCGGAAACACCGAGATGATGCGGTTGATCGACTCGGTCGCGTCGAGCGTGTGGAGCGTGGAGAACACCAGGTGGCCGGTCTCCGCAGCGAGCAGGGCGGTTTCCACCGTCTCGAAGTCGCGCATTTCGCCAACGAGAATCACGTCCGGATCCTGCCGCACGGCGCTCCGGAGCGCGTGGGCGAACGAGCGTGTGTCGACCGCCACTTCCCGCTGGTTGATGATCGACTTGTCGTCGCGGTGGATGTACTCGATCGGATCCTCGATCGTCATCACGTGCGCCGCGCGCGTGTGATTGATGTGGTCCACCATCGCCGCGAGCGTCGTGCTCTTGCCGCTCCCCGTCGTCCCGGTGACGAGCACGAGGCCGCGCTCTTCGAGCGCGATCCGCTTCAGGACTTGCGGGAGCCCGAGGTCGTCGATGCTGCCGATCTTGATCGGGATGACGCGGAAGACGAGACCCACCGTGCCGCGCTGCTGAAAGAGGCTGCAGCGGAAGCGGCCGAGCCCCGGCACGCTGTAGGCGAGGTCGAGCTCCTGATCGTCCTTGAAGCGCTGGCGCTCGGTGGCCGACATCACCGCCGCCGCCATCGCGAGGACGTTCTCGCTGTCGAGCGGCTTTTCGGTGGACGCCGGCACCAGGGTGCCGCCGACCCGCATCATCGGGAAGTTCCCGACCTTGATGTGCAGGTCCGAGGCCCCGCGCTCGACGGCGATTTTCAGCAGATCATTGATGGGCATTATTTAAGGGTGCGCTGGGGCCCACCCCCAGCGCCTGTACCTCGCGCACAAAGCGCGCTCGGCATGCTTGCGACATCCGGGCTACGTTCAGCGTTTGCCAGCGGTCGCGCTCGCGTAGACGTACGTGAGCCAGCCCCACGTATCGGGGAGCTCGCCGTTGATCACGTCAAAGAAGGCGCGCTGGATGGCGGCCGTTACGGGGCCGCGCTTGCCGGCACCGATCGTGAGTCGATCCACGCTTCGGATCGGCGTGATTTCGGCGGCCGTGCCGACGAAGAAGAGCTCGTCGGCCGTGTAGAGCGACTCGCGCGGCATTCCTTCCTCGCGCACGTCGTAGCCGAGGTGCCGCGCCAGCGTGATCACACAGTCGCGCGTGATCCCCTGGAGCACGGACGAGTCGATGGGCGGCGTGAAGATGATGTTGTCGCGGACGCGGAAGAGGTTGGCACCACTCGCCTCGCTCACGAGCCCGTGCACGTCGAGGGCGATCCCCTCGGCGTAGCCGTCGGCCAGCGCTTCCATCTTGATGAGGGCGGAGTTCGCGTAGTTGGCGCAGGACTTCGACGTCGCCGGGAAGGTGTTCGGCGCCATGCGCGTCCAGGAGCTGACGCGCGCGTCGACGCCGTTCTCGAGCGCGTCGTCGCCGAGATACCGGCCCATCTCCCAGACGAGGATGGCGAGATCCACCGGGCAGGTCGCCGGGTTCACCCCGAGCGAGTCGTATCCGCGGTACATCAACGGGCGGATATAACAGTCCTTGAGCTGGTTGGCGCGGATCGTCTCGAGCACCGCCTCCTCGACCTGCGCGGGCGTCATCGGATAGGTCATCCGGTACGTGCGCGACGAGTCGAAGAGCCGGCGGATGTGCGCGCCGAGCCGGAAGCAGGCGGCGCCCTTCGGCGTGTCGTAGCACCGCGCGCCCTCGAACACGCCGCTGCCGTAGTGCACGACGTGCGAGGCGACGTGAATGGTCGCATCCTTCCAGTCGACGAGCGTGCCGTTCATCCAGATCTTGCCGTTACCGGAGAAGGACATAGAGAACTCCTGAATCTGTCTGGCTACGGGCGCGGGCAGGTCCGGGGCCTGAGGCCCGCGGCCTGTAGCCTACAAGGTAGCACTATTGCCCCTCGCCACAAAAAGGACAGCGGTCGATCCTGGCGTGCAGCGGCTTGCGGCAGTGCCAGCAGAAGCGGGGCAGCGGCGCTTCCCGCGCCTTCAGGCGGGTCTGGATTTCCTCGACGTCCGACGCCGGCTCGCTCCCGGCGGCGCCCGGCCGCGGCGTCCGCCGGCTGCTGCCGCCCCGGGCCGCGAGTACCTCGTCGAGCAGTTCGCCGGCCCGCTGGTAGCGGCTCCCCAGTTCGGGTGCCAGCGCTTTCATGACAATGTCACTCAGGTTCCGCGGGATCTTCGGGTTCCGGAGCCGCGGCGGTGAGACCAGCTCGCCCCGCATCAGGCGGTCGAGATCGGCAGGCGCCGGCGTCTGGTACGGCAGATCACCGGTAAGCATCTGATACATGCTGACGCCGATCGAATAGAGGTCCGACGCGAACACGGCCTTGCCCTGGA
>JANWLS010000102.1 GCA_025450765.1 Vicinamibacterales bacterium
GCCCGGTGCCGCGCTCTGGCAGACGATCGTTCCGGTGATCACGTACGGCACGTCCGGTCCTGCCAAAATGGTCCTCTACCCGGTGACGCTCGGCGTGGATGAGCCGAGGTATCAGCGCGGCACGCCACGGCTCGCGGAAGGGGCGGAGTCGGAAGCCATCGTCACCAAGGTGGGGCAGCTCTCGGCGGTGTACGGCACGCGCGTGTCCTTCGCCGATGGACTGGGCACCGTCTCGCTGCCTGCTCCGGCCTGAGCGCCGGCAGCGATCAGCTCTCGACGCTGACGACGCTCATCACTTCATCGACCGTCGTCAGCCCCTCAGCCAGCAGCATCGCGGCGTAGCGCTTCAGGTCGATCATGCCGGCGGCGAGCGCGGCGGCGTGGATCTCCTCGGCGGGGGCGCCGCGGCCGACCAGCCGTCGCAACTCCTGCGTCATCTTCATCACTTCATAAATCCCGATGCGTCCCCGCAGGCCCTTGCCGCCACACGCCTGGCATCCCCGCGCGCGGTAGAGGATGGTGCCCGGTGTCAGCTCGAAATAGCGGCAG
The DNA here is from genome assembly GCA_025450765.1 of Vicinamibacterales bacterium. Classification (GTDB taxonomy): domain Bacteria; phylum Acidobacteriota; class Vicinamibacteria; order Vicinamibacterales; family CAVVIG01; genus JAGWRA01. The sequence goes on from JANWLS010000102.1 coordinate 550, forward strand.
GTGTCTTCGTCCGCCTGGTACGACTCGCGGCATGCCTGGCAGAGCCGCCGCGCCAGCCGCTGCGCGATCACGCCGATCGTGGACGAGGAGACGAGGAACGGCTCGATGCCCATCTCCGTGAGGCGCGTGAACGCCACGGCCGCGCTGTTGGTGTGGAGCGTGGTGAAGACGAGATGGCCCGTCAGCGCGGCTTCGACGGCCGTGTGCGCCGTCTCCGCGTCGCGCGTCTCGCCGACCAGCAGGACGTCCGGATCCTGCCGCAGGAATGCGCGCAACACCGCGGCGAACGTGAGATCGATCGCCGCGTTCGTCTGGATTTGTGTCACCCCCGGCAGCTCGTACTCGATCGGATCCTCGGCGGTCGAGATGTTGATGCCGGCGTCGTTGATCTCCGCCAGGGCCGAATAGAGCGTCGTCGTCTTGCCGGAGCCGGTCGGCCCCGTGACGTAGATGATGCCGTACGGCTGCTGGATCATGTCCCGCACCAGCGCGAGCGTGGCAGGGTTCGAAATCAGCTTGTCGAGGCCGAGCGTCGTGTTCGACTTGTCGAGGATGCGCATCACGACCTTTTCGCCCCACTTGCCGGGGACGGTCGAGACGCGGAAGTCGATCGGCTTGCCGTCCATGAGGACGCTGATGCGGCCGTCCTGCGGCAGCCGCTTCTCGGCGATGTCGAGCCGGCTCAGAATCTTCAACCGCGAGATCAGCCCGAGCTGCGCCTTCTTCGGCAGCCGTTGCACCACCTCGAGGACGCCGTCGATCCGGAAGCGGATCGTGACGTCGCTCTCCATCGGTTCGATGTGGATGTCGCTCGCGCCCTGCTTGATCGCCAGCCCGAGAATCGAGTTCGCCAACCGGACGATCGGCGCATCCTCGGAGGCCGACATCAGGTCCTGCTTCGATTCCGCCGCCGTATCCTCGGCTTCCACGGCGAGCTGCAGCTCACGGACCAGGTCCGACTGGAGCAGGTCGACCGTACCCGTCTTCGACTCGGACGGAGGCCCCGCGGCCGGCTTGTTCGTCACGCCGGCAGGCGCCGGCTCGGCTCTGGCCGCGAGCTGGGGATAGCTCGTCGTCATGAACCGTCGCAGATCCTCTTCGGTGACGATGACCGGCTCGATCATCACGCCTCGCAGGATCCGCCGGACATCGTCGAAGGCGACCACGTTGCTCGGGTTGGTCATCGCGAGCGTCAGGCGGTTGTTGCAGAACGCGATGGGCAGGATCTTGTGTTGCGTGATGACCGAGGCCGGCACGAGCGAAAGGACGCGCGGATCGATCTCCGCGCGTGCGAGGTTCACGAAGTCGATGCCGGCGTGCTCGTTGGCCCGTTCCAGCCGCCCGGCGACGGCGCGCGCCAGGCCGAGCGCCACGTCGCCGTGCTCACGTGCCACGCGCTCGAAATCCTCGCGGGCCAGCACCGCGCAACTGGTCGCCTCGAGCGCCACGACGGAGGCCGTGCGCGGCTTGCCCGTGAGCAGCGACATCTCGCCGAAGATCTGTCCCGGCCCCAGTTCGGCCAGCAGGAACTCCAGTCCAGACTGGGGATCTTTCCGCCGCACCGCGACACGCCCGGACACGATGACGAATGCGGCGTCGCCCGCACCGCCCTCGCGAACGATCACCGCCTGCGGGACGTACTCGCGGCGCTGCATCCGGCCTTCGAACGCCGCGCAGGCGTCCGGCGGCAGGCCCGCGAAGAGCGGCACCTCACCGAGGGAGGAGATCATCGGGCCGACATGTTACTGCAAGGCGGTGGGGAGTGAAACGAGCCGCATCATCGGCTCAGTCCATCGGCAGCTTCGCACCCTGCCAGGCGGCCATGCCGCCGTCCAGCTCGATGATGTGGCGCACGCCGTGCTGCTGCAGCAGGCTCGCCGCGATGGAGGAGCGATAGCCGCCGGCGCAGCAGAGGATCAGAGGCTGGTCGCGCGGGAGCCCTGGGATGGCGTCGCGCAGGCGATTGAGCGGAACGTTCAGGCTCCCCGCGATGTGCCCGGCCTGCCATTCCGCCGGCGCGCGCACGTCGATCACACGAGGCGGCTCGGCGGCCTGCAAGGCCCGGCGCACGCTCAGAGGCAGCTCGCGATCGGTCCCTTCACAGAGATCCACACGCGGCTCGATCGCGGACATCCCACCGGCGAGATAGCCGGCGACATGGTCGAAGCCGATTCGACCAAGGCGCAGGGCGGCTTCGGTTTCGCGGCCGGGCTCCGCCACGATGATCACCTTGTCGTGCTGGTTGAGCATCGTCCCGGCCCACGTCGCGTACTGTCCGTTGAGCCCGATGTTGAGGCTTCCCTTGAGATGCGCCCTGGCGAACTCCGCCGCATCACGCGCGTCGAGCACCTGCGCGCCCGCATCGCGGAGCGCCAGGAACTCGTCGAGGCTGAGCGCATGGAGGTGCTCCAAGGCCACCTCCAGCGTTGGCCGCTCCCTGCTGTTCTGCACCGCGTCGTACGTGAAGTACGGCGGCGCGTCGGGCTGATCGGCCGTGACGATGCGGAGAAAATCGTCTTCGCTCATCGGCTGCAGCGCGTAGTTGGACCGCCGCTGGTCTCCGATGGTCGAGACCGTTTCCTTGCTGATGGCTTTTCCGCAGAGGGACCCCGCGCCGTGCGCCGGGTAGACGAGCGTCGAGTCGGGGAGCGGCAGCAGCTTGGTGCGGACGGATTGGTAGAGCAGCCGGCCGAGCGCGTCGGCGGTCCAGCCGAGCGACGCCCGCAGATCCGGCCGACCGACGTCGCCGACGAACAGTGTGTCGCCGGTGAGCACCGCATGCGGCGTCACCGCGTCCTGGCGCGTGTCGTACACGAGCAGGGAGATCGATTCGACGGTATGGCCCGGCGTTTCGCGCGCCTCCAGCCGCACGTCGCCGAGTTCGATGACCGAGCCATCGCCGAGCGCGACAAACGCATACTCGGCCTGGGCCCGCGAGCCGAGATACACCGTCGCGCCGGTCCGGTCCCGCAGCTCGAGGTGCCCGGCGACGAAGTCCGCGTGGAAGTGCGTGAGGATGACGTGGCGGATCTCCAGGTGGCGTGCCTGCGCGAGCTCGAGATACTGCTGCACGTCCCGCTGGGGATCGACCACCGCCGCCACCCCACTCGACTCGTCGCCGATCAGGTACGACGCGTGCGCCAGGCAGTTGAGGTAGAACTGATGCAGGATCATCACACCACCATCGTCTTGGCGAACTCGGAGCCGACGCGGCCCTTGCGGCACGCGCTGCTGGTCATGAACGCGCCGGAGTGCCGGGCCTGCACATGGATGGCTTCGGCCAACGGCGCGCCGCATGAGGCGTGCACGGAGTCGACGATCGCCTTCCGCGCCGCATCGAGCGCAGGGCCTTCGACGGCCGGCAGATCCGGTGCCGTGCCCGGCAGGCCTTTGAGCGCCCCTTCCTCGAAGGAGCGGCGCTTGATGTTCGATGTGCCCGCCGCGAGGGCCCAGGCGGTGGACAGCACCTCGTCGATCGAGCCGCTCGCGTCGACGAGCCAGCCGACGGCCTGGTCGGCCCGCACAGCGTGGCCGGAGAGGAGCAGGCCCAGGAGCCTGGTCCAGCCCTCTTTCGTGGCCTTGCGGAACGGCCAGTGGCACGCTTCCATGCCCGGCACGACCGGCAGCGTCACTTCCGGGAAACCGAGCTGCGTCCCCTCGGTGCAGACGACGACGTGACAGTGCGCCATCAGTTCGAGCATCCCGCCGAGGCAGCGCTTCCCGGTGATGACGCCCACCGATGTCGCAAACTCCGTGTGAAGCCGACGGGCAGTCGCGCTCCAGCGCTCTGCGAGCGCCTGACCGGCTGACGCATCGTCCAGCGCGGGGAAGAACTCCGTCGTGTCAGCGCCGACCATCTGCGTCGAGAGATGGAAGTCGCCGCTGAGGATGACGCGATCGATCCCGGCCGCCTTCAGCCAGCCGATCGCCCGATTCAGTTCCTCGTCGACATCGCTGGTGTAGCTCTCGCGGCTGAGCGTGATGACGCCGACCGTGCCGTCGTGCTCCGCGTTGACGTACAACTGCTGCCCCTCCGGCTCGTTGACGGCGTCGAGGGCGTCGGGATACCAGGCCGACGTCGCGGCCTCAGGATGTCGCGCGTGCCAGGCCTCGACGGTCGCAATCGCCCGGTCAGCGCCCATCGACCGGATCATGGCGACGACGCCGCGGCGGAACTGCGCGCACAGCTCGCCGATCGCGTTCATCTGCGCGAGATGCGAGCGGCGCTCGTGGAGCATCAGCGACGTCATCTGGATCACCGGGCCGGCGATCGCCGTGCGGAGCTCGTCGTCGGCCTCCGGCGTGAGCGCCCAGTCGACGAGCGGCCGGAGGTGATTCGGCGGATACCAGTTCTGGCCAGTGTCTTTCCGTTCGGTGAGGTCCGCCGTCGGCTCGAATACCGCGCCGTACTCCTTCGCGAGGTGGTGCAGGCACGACCACGTGAGGAAGTCCGCCCCCTTCGCGCCGATCGCGTCGTGGGCGCGCAGCGGGTTCGGACCGAAATACTTCCGCACGAACTTGTCAATCTTCCAGTACGGCATGTTGCTCGACGCGTGATAGCGAAGCGCCGCGAGTGTCACACCGCAGAAGATCACATCGAGGATGAAGGACCAGTCGTCGCTGACCTCCATCGGGATGAGACCGAGCGCCCACAGGAGCTGCGTGCTCGCCGACGGCGTCTCTTCGACGATTTCGAAGATCTTGTTGATCTCGTGCGGGAACGCGGGGTGGGCGACGCCGACGCCGAGCTCGCGTGCCGGGAAGCCGGACGTGACGGAGCGGATCGGGATGCCGGGAAACGCCGCCCGGAACAGGGCATAGTGCGCCCGCTTCAGCGCCAGGATCTCCGGAATCGCTTCGAGCAGGAACCTCGGCTTGAAGCCGGCCAGCGCCGAGGGCAGCGTCCTGCCGTCGTACTTCATCTGCACGACGCTGCCCATGATCTTCGCCGCCTGCTCCACGCCGAACGACGCGACGAGGCCGGGATACTTCCGCCCGATCCCGTCCGGTGCGTTCGCCATATCGAGGCCGACGACGGTTACGCCGAACGGCTGCAGCCTCGAGGCGAACTGCATCGTCTTGCCCGCCCCGACGATGCCGTTGGCGCCGGAGATGACCAGGCTGCCGCGGTCGTTCGCCGGGCCGAAGATCGTGTCCACGAGCGAGGCCGCGTCGGCCGGCAGGCGGCCGGCGCGGAACGCGGCGAGCGGGGTGCCGAGCCCGAGCGTGTCGAGCGTGTGCGCACGCATCGACGTGGTCTGTGTTCCCTTGTTCACCATTACCTGCTCCCCCGATCGGTCACGTCGAAGATCGCGGCGACGCCGACGTCGCCGGCGGCGCACCCGAACAGCAGGACCTTGCCGCCCCCGAGCTCCACCGCCTCCTCGAGGCCTTCGATGAGCGACCGCGTGAGCGTCGGGCCCTGCGGGTGGCCCCACACCAGCGAGCACCCCGTGCGATTGACGTCGTGCCAGTCGTGGTCGAGGAGCTTCGAGAAGATGGCGTCGTTGACCGCGAAGGGATTGTGGCACTTGGCCACGGCGATGTCCTTCATCGAGACGCCCGTGCGCTCGAACAGCTTCATCACCGCGAGCGAGGGCGCTTCGGGCATGAGACTCGGGTTGGCGCGAACCTCGGCGCGTGCCACCAGCCGGATCTCGATCTCGGGTCGCGGGCTGAGCTCCGCGGCCCGTTCCGCCGTGGTGACCAGCAGCGTGGCCATGCCATCCGACGCGTGCGTCTGGCCGCCGCCGGTGACGCACGTGTCGAGCTCGCGCATCTGACGCAGGCTCTCGAGGGTGATCTGGCGCACGCCCGTGTCCTGGTCGATGCGGCCCAACGGCTTGCCCTGCAGGTTCAGCAGGTCCAGCGGGACGCAGACCTTGTCGAGAAAGCCGCTGTGCTTCGCCGCGAAGTACTGCTCGTAGCGGCAGAACACGATCTCATCGATTTCCTGACGATCGAGCTTGTGCTTGCGGGCCGCCGCACCAGCCGTGGCGATCATCGCCTTGCCGGTCGCCGGGTCGAACCCGAAGTTCTCCCACACGTCGTTGATCGGAATGGTCCGTTCGTAGCTGCGCCGTTCCGGAAAGACGCCGACCGGCGAGTCGCTCGTGCGGTCGAACGTGAGCACGCCCACGACGTCGCCGCCGTGTCCGTCGACCTGGGCGGCGGCCGCCAGGACGGCTTGCAATCCGGTCGCGCACGCCTGTTCGAGGTGGAATCCCGGGATGCGGCGCCCGAACGTGGCGGCCAGAAGTGGCGCGTTCCAGAACTTCCAGTGCCACGGAATCGTGGATCCGAGCACGAGGTACTCGAGGGCCTCGGTCGGGACTCGCCGCAGACCAAGAATGCGGTTCATCGACTCGGCCGCGAACTGGCCGATGTTCACCTCGGCAAGCGCGGACGTCTGCCAGGCTGGAAAATAGCTGGCACCCCAGGTGCCATACGGGATGCGGGCGCGGGGATAAAGAACCGTGTCGTGTTTCATGACCAGTGAATCCGATCAATTCTATCAATGTCGGCCCGGGCCACTCTGACTACAATGATGGATGTGCCCCCGGTTGAGGCCACGCGCGGTCCCTCGCGCATCGCACCCGACGTGGCCGCCGGATTCGCGGCGCTCCTGCTCGGCATCGGCATTGGCCGCTTCGCGTTTCCCCCGCTGATTCCGGTTCTCGCGCTTCACCACTGGTTTTCGGCGTCGGCTGCGGACTTTCTCGCCTCCATCAATCTGGTCGGTTACATCGGCGGGGCCTGTCTGGCGGGACGGCTCGGTCACGCCCGCCCGGTCGAGCCGTGGGTGAAGGCCTCGATGGTGGCCGTGATCCTGAGCTACGGCCTGTGTGCGTGGCCCTGGCCGTTCGTCTGGTTCGCGATCTGGCGCCTGGCGGCAGGCGTGGCGGCCGGATTACTCATGGTGCTCGCCATTCCGACGGTCCTGGCGCGCGTGCCCATGGACAGGCGGGGGCTGGCGAGCGGCCTCATCTTCACCGGTATCGGCGCCGGGGAGGTGCTGGCCGGCGCGGCTGTCCCGATCCTCGCCGAGCAGAGCGTGGCGGCGGCCTGGTGGGGCATGGCGGCCCTGGCCCTGGTCGCGACGGTCGCCGTCTGGCCGTACTGGCATCCGCGGCCGAACGCTCTAGCGGATGTGACCCTGGCCAGGCACGAGCGAATGCACCTGCACGGACGCATGCCCCGGCTCCTCGCCACCTACGGCCTGGCGGCCATCGCCTTCGCGCCGTTCTCACTCTACTGGGTGGATTTCCTCGCTCGCGGTCTCGACCTTGGTACAGTCCGCGCCGGTCATTTCTGGTCGTTGTTCGGGCTCGCCGCGATCGGCGGCCCGCTCCTCGCCGGCCTGTGCGCCGCTCGCTGGCCGATCCGCTGGACCCTGCTGGTGTGGTATCTGCTGACCGCGGCGACCGCGCTGCTGCCGCTGCGGGCATCCGCCGCCTGGGCCCTGATCGCCGCGACCTTGATGCTCGGTGGATTCGGGCCGGCCATCACGTCGTTGTCGTCCGGCCGAATTCTCGAGCTGATGCCGCCCGCCGCGCAGAAGCGAGCGTGGGGCCTGATGACGGCGGTGTTCTCGATGGCCTACGCCGGGTCGGCGGCGTTGATGTCCTGGATCTTCGCCCGGACCGGCAGCTACGCGCTGCCGTTCGATCTGGCCTGGGCCGCCCTGGCGCTCGCGACGGTTCTGATCGCGGTCTGACCGCGGCCCCGGGGTATCTCGGATCCTCGCGATTTCACGGCTACGACGAGTCGGCGCGCACGATCGAGATCGGGTGGAGGTTCCTGGCCCGGTCCCACTGGGGCGGCGCGTTCAATGGCGAGATGAAACGGCTGATGCTCGCGCACGCGTTTCAATTCGTGGATCGGGTCATCTTCATCATCGGCACGCAGAACATCCGATCGCAGCGCGCGGTGGAGAAGATCGGCGGCATGCGTGACGGACTGCGGCTCGATGCCAAAGGGCAGGAGCGCGTGTTCTATCACGTGGACCGCCTTACCGCCTCGAGAACGTCACCTCCGCCATCGTCACCCAGTGATTGGGATCCAGCACCACCGATTCCGGGGCATCCGCCAGCGGGATGCGCAGCGTGGTGTGCGCGCCCGTGAGCATGATCACCGGCGGCGGTGGCGGCGGCGAGGGCCGGACCGCGCGCCGCTCACCTGCGGGTGATGCAGCCGTCGTGATCCCGATCTGAAACGGCATCCGGTAAAACTGGCTGTCGGTTGACACCTGGTCCAGCGTCACCTCCAGTTCGTGGGCGGCGGCATCGTAATGCCAATGCCCGGACGCCTTCAGAATCCCGCCCCGATTCAGCCATTCCGGGAAGAACCACGACAGATCGCGGCCATACGCCGGGCAGTCGGCATCCTGGCGGCAGGCGTCCTCCATCGCGTGCTGAAAATCGAGGCTGCTGGCGTTGGCGTTGCGGAACCGCCGATAGTACAGGCGGATGCCGTCCCAGAAGGTCGTCGTGCCGAGCACCCCGCGCAGCATCTGCAGCACCTGCGCGCCGCCCTGGTAAATCTGCGCGTTGTTGGCGATGACCTGGCTGATGTCGCGCAGGTCCGGATGCACGAGCGTGGACCTCGGGTGCGCGAGCGCATACTGCCTCGCCTGCCCCGCGCTCTGCTCAACTCCCTCGAGGAAGGCATCGCGCCCGTCCTGATGTTCGGTGTAGAGCAGGGCGAAATAGGTGGCGAAGCCTTCGCTCAGCCAGACGTCGTTCCAGTCCTTTTCAGTCGCTGAATCGCCGAACCACTGGTGCGCCATCTCGTGCGCGAGTAACTGACGTCCCGGGCCCGTGGGCGGATAGCCATAGAAGATGTCCGAGGCGAGCTCCATGCCGCCGCCCGTGCCGTTGGCCTCCACCTGCGCCAGCTTCTCGTAGCTGAACGGACCGATGTGGTCGACGTAGAACTCCAGGATCGGCTCGGTGTATTCGCTGAAGGCCTTGAAGCCGGTGTCGCGCTCCTGCGGAAACACCCAGGCTGAGAGCGGAATGCCGTGAAAGCTGCCGAAATCGCTCACCGCCATCGGCGCCACCGCCAGCGAGACCTGCCAGGTGCAGATGGGGACCCCTTCCCGCCACGCGGTCCGGCGCAGGTCCCCGGGCAGGTCCGTCTCTTCGGTCTTCAGTCCGTTCGAGAGCACCTGATATCGACGCGGCGCCGTCACGCTCATCGTGGTGGTCGCCTTCATCGACGGGTGATCGATCACGGCGAGCCAGTCACGAGCCAGGTCGGGCCACTCGTTGGTGAAAAACTCCCGGTCGCCGTAGCGGTTCGTGCCGATGATGAGGCCGTTGGCGGGAACCCCGTGATAGACCGCGGTGACCCGCGAGTCCTCGCCCTGCCTGCCTGGCTGCTTCAGCGTGATGATCAGCCGATCGTGTGACTGCGTGAACGTCAGCGGCGAGCCGTCAGCGGCGTCGACCGCTGTGACCTGCATGCCGGTGCCCGCGGCCGGGGCGACGGCCGTTTTCGGCGCGCCGTACGGTTCCCGCGGGAGGCACGGATTCGAGTGGTCGACCGGTTCGGCCTCGGTGCGCGGCTGACAGAGATCGAGCGCGATCTGCCGCACGCCATCTGCCGTGAACCGCACCGACACGGTGTCGCGCACGGCGATCTCATTGTTCGTATCCCCGAGCGTGATCGCGAAGTCGTAATGCGTCACGACGAAGCCGGCCGGGCGGGAATAGGAGTCGGCCAGCACGGGCCGCGCGATGAGGAGGATCAGCAGGACGCCGAGCAGTCGCAGTCGCATGCGCTGCACTGTAGCCGGGGGAACGCCGGCCGTCAAACGTCCAGATGCTTAGAGCAGCAGCGCTTCCACGCGATGCGCGTGGACCATCTCCTCGCAGGGCGACCAGGCGAAGACGGTGAATTGGCCGTCCTGCGAGGCCACCAGGGCGACGGCGTCGCGCTGATCGTGCACGAACTGCGCGCTCGAAAGATGGCGCGTGCCCCCGAGCTGCGTCGGATGGACCACCGTCGCCGAGGTGCCCTCGATCGGCTCGGTCAGCGATACCTGCTCGACCGGCGCCGACCCGCGCCGCCGGGCGATCTTCGCGCCAAATCCCAGGAGCTCGTAGTCCGAGGTCACCAGCGTCGCGCCGTCAACCGCCGTGAGCCCGGCGACGGCATCGATGGCGTGCGTCAGGGCTTCCTGCCACGTCAGCCCGGTGGATTCTTCGGGCGCCAGGCGGGCCAGGCTGGCCAGCTCGGCGTAGGGCGGCATCACCGCGTACAGCATGGGATGCACGATCGATTCACGCCAGGCGACGTCGGTCTGCGGCACCACCAGCAGCGAGCCGCCGCGGCCGTGTGCGCGCATCGAGACGGCCAGCTGCACCATCACGTGCAGCGGTTCGCCATCCTCGGCCGCACCGAATCCCAGCAGCGATCCGACGAGCGCCGGGCAGTCGGGCAGCGTCGAGGCGCGTTCGTCGACCACCTTGATCTGATCCCCCTCGAGCACCGCGACGTTCACGAACTTCCCCGCATCGTCGCCGCGCTGGTGCTTGATGACGAGAAGGCCCGGCGCCGACACTTCCACGACGATGCAGGTGCTCGGGACGGCGCGGGCCGTTCCCCAGACGACGAGCTCTCCATTGTCGCGGCAGACACCGAGATGGATGCCGGCACGTTCGACGGCCGGCGCCACCCTCGTCAGCGTCGCCGGTCGGAGCGGCAGCGCATGCTCGAAGTGCATGGGCTGGGGAATCTCGTCCGGCGCGATGACGGCGAGTGAGATGCGCGGGACGAAGCCTTCCTCACGGCGCAGGCTGGCCCAGAAAGCCGCGTTGACGACCGCCTCGATCGTGGCCGAATCGGCCACGGGTGCGGTCCAGCGGCCGCGTTCGAGCGACACGGCGGCGTGCCGGGTGAAGTGGTCGAACACGCGCGGCGCCACCAGGCGCGCAGCTGCGTACGGGGGGATGTGCAGGTCGAGATCACTCATGCACGGACTCCGGGCGAGGCGCGATGCGGACGCCCGCCGGGGGATGCTGGGCGGCGCCGCGGACGTGCCGCTTGCCCCAATTCACCAGTTCGCGGAGCACCGGCAGCAGGTCGTGCCCGCGTACCGTCAGATAGTACTCGTCTCTCGGCGGATGCTGCTGGTATCGGCGGCGCTCGATCAGGCCATAGCGCTCGAGGCGCTTCAGGCGCTCGGCCAGGATATTGGTCGAGATCTTCTCCGGCGATTCGAGGAACTCGGCGAAGCGGTGCTTCTCGTAGAAGAGCAGGTCGCGCAGCACCAGCAGGGTCCAGGCGTCGCCCATGACGTCGAGCGCGCCGGCAATGGGGCAGGCGGATCGGACGGCTTCGGGGGAGGGGCGCGGCGACACGCCCTACGATACCGCAACTCACTTGCAATTTACAATCGACTTGGCATACGCTGCCCAGACACTTGCACATCGCAAGTGACGACGGCCCTGGAAGGAGCGTTCCCATGTTGCCTGCTGCCCATGCCCTGCTCGTCGAGCTCGACGCCGAAGCGGCGATCACCCGTCGCGTCCTCGATCGCGTGCCGGCCGACCGCTACGGCTGGACCCCGCATCCCAAGTCGTTGACGGCCGGGCAACTCGCCCAGCACATTGCCACGATTCCCGCCAACGTCGCGCGAATTCTGGAAACGGACGGGATGGACGTCACGCAACGAGGGCTGCACTACGCGTCCTGCGATTCGCAGGCATCGCTGCTCGCGGCGCTCGATGCCTCGGTCGCCGCCGCGCGCGAGGCGCTCGGGAAGCTCGAAGAAGACCATGCGCGCGCCCCCTGGCGCATCACCGCCGGCGATCGGGAGATCGTCGCGTTTCCGCGGCTCGGCGCCATCCGCACCGTGGCCCTGAACCACTGGTATCACCACCGGGGCGAGCTCGTCGTCTATTTACGTCTGATGGATGTGCCGGTGCCGATCGTCTACGGACGCAGCGCCGACGAGAGCCCCCTCGCGCAGCCGGGTGCCTGATCCGGAGCCGCCGCGAGCCGTGCCCAGGTGCAGGACGCCGGCGGCCTTATGGCCGCCGGTCGTACCGCAGGGCCACGATGAACTGCCGCGGCTCGTTGAAGTGCGTCCCGCCAAAGGTGTTGCTCGCGTCGAGCAGATAGCGCACGTTGCCCACGTTCAGGGCGCTTACCGAGAGCGACAGCGCGCGCGTGAGCCGCTTGCCGAGCGCCACGTCGAACGTGGCGTGCTGCGGGAGGTGCGCCGGCCCGTTTCCATCGAGGAAGCCCGAGCCGTACAGGAGATCGCCGGAGAGCGACAGATTCTTCGGCAGCGTCGCGGCAAAGCCGGCGCTCAGCGTGTTCCGCTGATCGTGGTCGAGAAAGAAGTAGCCCTCGTCTTCAGGTGGCTCGAAGTCGGTGAGCCCACCCGTCACAGCTCCCCGGCCCTCGACGGTTTGATTGGAGTACGCGACGTGCACATCGAGCCGCCCGGCGAGGAGCCTGGGCGCGCGCACGGTCGTTTCCCATCCGCGAATCCGCGCCTCGTCTATCGTGAGGGGAAAGAAGATGTTCGAGTTGCCGAGCGCGTCGTGGTCGAAGAAGTTCTTCGCATGGGTCTCGAACCGATCCACGTCAATCGTCCAGCCGTGGACCGGGATGGCCAGCCCCGCCTCCCACTGCGCGTCGCGCTCGCCTTCGAGCGGGAGAAATCCGAAGCCCTGATCGAGCGCAAAGGCGAGGAGCGGGCCCGAGATCGTGTTGAGGGGCGGCGCCTGGTAGTCGCGACCGTAGAACCCGCGTGCCACCCAGCCGAGCGCCGGGATCTGGACCGCCGCGCCCACGCGCGGGCTCACGGCATCTTCCGCGATCTCCCCGTGATAATGCGTGTAGCGCAGCCCGCCGTTGAGCGTCAGCCATGACGTGGCTCGATAGCGCTCCTCGCCGAAAAGTGCCGTCACCGTGGCCCATTCCTGCACGCGCTGGCTGAGGGCCAGGTCGCTGCCATCGGTCGCCGTCAGCGCAAACAGCGTGTTGTCCCGCTGCGCGAACGCCTGCAGGCCGAAGCTCGCGTCGCTGCGCCCGTGCAGCACCGCGCCGGAGACCTGGCCGCCGGCATACTGCGATCCGCGGTCGTCCTCCGGGATGAACGGGGTGTCGTGCGCGCCGCCGATGTAGTGGGCGCGGTTGACGTGATAGTACGGCGAGACGGTCAGCGTCAGGTTCCCCGCCGTGTGCATCCAGGACAGGTTCACGAACGCATCGTCTTCATGCTCGGCGTCGTTGATGCCGTCCGCCTGCTGGACCGGATCGTTCGGCACCTGGTACCGGTCGCCGCGCGCCGAACCGACGACCCTCAGCTGGTTGGATGGGCTCGCGTTGAAAATGACCGACGCGAAGCCGCCCGCCCCGTTCACGCCATCGTGGATCACGTCGGCCGTCGGCGTCTCGAGTCCGTAGTCGCTCCGATTGCCGTTCGCGCTCAGGAACCAGCCAAGCCGCGACGTGTGGCTGCCGTAGCTCACGTAGTCGTTCGTCTGGTTGAAGCTGCCATAGGTGACCGAGGCGTCGACGACGTTCGTGCCCTCGAACCCTGACCGCGGCACGATATTGAAGACGCCGTAGGTGCGATCGCCGTACTCGGCCGAGTATCCGCCGCGCTGCGCCTCGAGATACTCGATGTCCTTCGGATCGAACTGGGGACCGACGTTGCTGGCGATGTTGGTGTTCGGCACCGGCACGCCGTCCACCTGCCAGGCCACCTGATGGCCGCCGCGCACGTGCAGCTGGTCGTGCACCATGTACGAGCCCGGCAGGTAGTCGGTGATCATCGCGAGACTGTTGCTGCGCTCCGCACCCGGGGCATCGCGGATCGCCTCGCGGCTGATCAGGGTCTGGGTGGTCGACGACTGCCGATCGATGAGCGGGGGAGCGGCCGAGACGGTGACGCTCTGTTTCACCGACGCCAGCGCCAGCGTCAGGTGCAGGTCGAGCGCGGCGTCGGAATCCACCTGGACGCCCTGCGTCAGCTCGGCGAATCCGGTCTGCACGATCGTGAGGACGTACTGGCCGATCGGGACCTGCCTGAGGTCGAAGTGGCCCTGTGCGTCGGTCGGGCTGCTCCGGGTCCACTCAGAGCTCTGAGCCTGCAGCAGGACCGTGGCACCGGCAATCGGGCGTCCCTGCGGATCGCGCACGTCGCCTTGCACGTGGCCAACGATTGTCGCAAATGCGGGCGGCGCACAGAAGACCACCACCAACCCGAGGATCAGGACTGGCCGCGCGAAGCGGGCCATGAACACCTCCCGGGAGACACACGCCGAAAATGAATGGGAAACGGGCTACAGGGCAGCCGCGTGTTTCGGCGGATTCCAGGGAGCTGAGCGGGGAACGCTCGGACGCGTGGGAGTGGTCGCCGCGATGAGCGATTCGGCGACGATCGGAACCGGCGCGGGGTCCGCATGCGGCATGAGCGCCGGTTGATTCAGCAGGACGAAGAGGCCGGCCGCGCTCGACTGGTCGGGCACGCGGCGCTGCATCGCGCACTGATGCTGATGCTGGTGCATCGTGCACGTCGACTGCATGGCCATCGAGCACTGGTGATTGGCGCACGCGGTCCGGCAGGCCTCCGTCGCCGACGCGCCGTCCAGCGACACGCCGAACGAGGCGCACAGCAGGAACGACACGAGGGACCAGGCAACGAGCCGGTGCATCAGCACAGTTATATCACGGCGGTCGTGACCAGCGGCTAGCGCGACATCGCCTCATCCGGCAGGATGAGGTGATCGGGAATCTGACGCCGGCTGGCGGTCGCGAGCACGTAATAGATGATGGCCGGGACAATCACGCCGATAATCCACGAGATGTCCGTCCCGCCCAGGTGCTTCACCATCGGTCCGGTGTAGAAGCCGGTGTAGAGAAACGGGAGCTGCACGAGGATCCCGATGAGGTAGCTGGAGATCGCGGCCGCGTTCCACCGGCCGTAGCGGCCGTCCGGGTCGGCGAATGCCGGAATGTCGTAGCGTTCCTTCGAGATGAAGTAGAAGTCCACCAGGTTGATGGCGGACCAGGGTGTGAAGAACGTCAGCAGGAAGAGGATGAACGTCGAGAAGGCCGCGAGGAAGTCGCCCCGGCCGACGAGGGCCAGCACCGTCGCCACCAGCATGACACCGGAGATACATACCATCCGCGTCCGCTGGCTGATCTCGCGCTGGCCGGCGAATCCCGTAATGGTCGTAATTGTCGACATGAAGCCGCCATACGCGTTGAGCACGTTGACGCACAGCTTGCCGAGGGCGATCACGAAGTAGAGCAGCGCCGCCATCAGGCCGGTGCCGCCCAGGCTCACCACGAAGCTCACCTCGTGGCCCGAGAAGCGCTGCCCGGCGAGCGCCGCCGCGAGCACACCGAAGGTCATCGACCACTGCGTCCCGATCACCGACCCCGCAAAGGTCGAACCAAACGTCCGGCCCGCCGGTGTATCAGCCGGCAGGTACCGCGAATAGTCCGCCACATACGGACCGTACGCGATCTGCCACGACGCCGACAGCGACATCGCGAGCAGGAATTTCGCCATCGTGAAATGCGTGTCGGCGAACAGCGCGCTCACATCGGTCCCGGCCAGCAACCGGATCGTGAGGTAGACGAATGCCAGCCCGCTCACCACGCTGGCGAACCGGCCCATCGCGTGAATCAGCCGGTAGCCGATGATCGCGATCACCGCCGTGAGCGCGCCAAAGATGATGATGCCGATGGCGTCGGGCGAGTGGATCAGCCCCGCCACGGCCTGGCCGGCGAGCACGGTGCCCGAGGCCGCAAACCCGATGTACATCAGGATGACGAGCACCAGCGGGATCACGGCGCCGTAGACGCCGAACTGCGCCCGCGACGAGATCATCTGCGGCAGTCCGAGCTTCGGCCCCTGCACCGCGTGCAGCGCCATGACGATGCCGCCGAGGATCTGGCCGATGAGCAGGCCGACGATCGACCAGGTCACGTCGCCGCCGAGCACGACGGCCAGCGCGCCGGTCACGATCGCCGTGATCTGCAGGTTGGCGCCGAACCAGAGCGTGAACTGGTTCAGCGGCCGCCCATGCCGCTCGTCCTGCGGGATGTAGCCGATCGACCGGTTCTCGATGAGCGACGCCGGTCGTTTGGCCGGTGTCGCGGGGACGGTGTGGGGCATGGCGTTAGGACTCGAGGGCGCCGACTGCCGCTTCCACCGCGCCCAGGATGTCGCCGGCGCGGATGGCAGCGGCGAGCCGGTTGATATCGTACTGCACCGGCCGGTCCTCGACGAGCGGAGGCACGTGCTTCCGGATCGCCTGATACGCGGCCGTCGTCCCCGGGCTCAGGAGCTTCGGGTCGCGGAATTCGGCCGCCTGCGCTGCCGCCATCAGCTCGATGGCGATCACATACCAGCTGTTCTCGAGGATCTGCTGCATCTTTCGCGCGGCCGTGAAGGACATCGACACGAAGTCCTCCTGGTCGGCCGCCGCCGGAATCGACCCGACCGACGCCGGCGCCGAGAGAATCCGATTCTCGCAGATCAGCATATCCTGCGTGTACTGGGTGAGCATCAGGCCCGAGAACTTGCCGGCGCCCGCCGTGAGGAAGGCCGGCAGCCCGCGCGAGAGATTCGGGTTGAGCAGACGATTGGTCCGCCGCTCGCTCATGACGGCGATCATCGTCACGCAGCTGCCCATCGTGTCGAGCGGCACACCGAGGGGGGTCCCCTGGAAGTTCGCGCCCGTGAGATACGTCTCTTCGTCGGGGAAGAAGATCGGGTTGTCGCCGACGCCGTTCAGCTCGGTCTCGAACATCTGCACGGCCCAGCGCCAGGCGTCCTTGGCCGCGCCGATCACCTGTGGCGTCGAGCGGAGGCTGTAGGCGTCCTGCACCTTCTTGCTCGCCCGGCGCATCATCTCGGAGTCCGCCAGGATCTTCCGCATGTTCGCCGCGCAGGCGACCGCGCCCGGGTACCCGCGCGCCTTGTGAATCCGCTGGTCGAGCGCGACGGTGTTCGCCTGCACGACCTCGAGGCTCAGCGCCGCGGCGATCTCCGCGTTCTTCAGATAGCGATCCGTATCGCACAGGTGCAGTGAGCCGTAGCCGGCCGTGACGTTCGATCCGTTGATGGTCGCCAGGCCGTCGCGCGCCTCGAAGACGATGACGGGAATCCCCGCCGCCTCCATCGCCGCCCGGCCGGTCATCCGCTGGCCCTGGTAGAACGCTTCCCCCTCGCCGATGACGACGAGCGCCACCTGGCTCATGGGCGAGAGATCGCCGCAGGCGCCGACCGACCCGCGATCGAACACGACGGGCGTCACGCCCTTGTTCAGCATCTCGATGAGCGTGTCGACCACCACCACGCGCAGGCCGGAATGCCCCTTCGAGAGCACGTTGATGCGGGAGCACATCGCCGCGCGCACGACGTCGATCGGCAGCGGGTTCCCGCAGCCGGCCGAATGGCTGTAGACGAGGAAGCGCTGGAAGTCCTTGATCTCATCCGGCGCGAGCGCCACATCGGCGAGCTCGCCGATGCCGGTGTTGATGCCGTACATGACGGCGCCGCTCGCGATCCGCGTCTCCACGAACCCGCGGCAGTGCTCGATCGCCTGCCGCGCGGACGGCGCCAGCCTCACCGCTTCGCCTCCGCGGGCGACCTGCGCCAGTTGTGCAATCGTCAAATGCGAGCCGTCGAGCACAACGGCGCCGCGGCTGTCTACCATGGCCATGTGTACGAAACCTCTCTCAAGGCGGGGGCATATCGCCCCGCGGAAGCATTCCGCGCGGCCAGTCCCTGCAGGAACCGCCGGATCGTCAGCGCCGCCAGATCGATCGTGCGCCCGTCCGGATCAAACGTGGGATTGACCTCGACGAGATCCATCGAGGCGACCTCGGGATGGCGGCCGGCCGCCTCGGCGGCCCGCAGCCAGAGATCGGGCGAACGCCCGCCCGCCGATGGCGCGCTCACGCCAGGCGCCGAGCCGGCGTCAACGGCATCCATGTCGAAGGACACCATCAAGGATGTGCCCGCCGCGCGCGCCGCCGACACGGTGGCGTCGAGGCGGTCGGCGGTCAGGTCGGATTTCCAGGAGAACGCCCCCGCATGCGCCGTGATGAAGTCGAGGTGCGCCGGCAGAACCTTGTCTGGCAGCAGGCCTGCGACCGTGTAGCGCCGGCAGAGGCCGGACTCATGGAGGATCGCCTGCCGGAATGGCGAGCCGGAATGGCCCAGGCCGTTCTTCAGCTCGCGCACGTCGGCGTGCGCGTCCCAATTGAGGATCGACACGGGCCGTCGAGCACGCGCGTAGCCGAGAAAATGGCCGTACGCGGTCCCGTGGCCGCCGCCGATCACGATCGGGATCGCACCGGCCGAGAGCCACGGCGCCACGCGACCGGCGAGCGCGTCCTGGTCGCGCTCGAGTACGCCGGTGCTCGACAGGTCGCCGGCATCCCACACCCTGGCGATCAGTGCGCGCAATCCCTGATTGTCGCCCGCCGGCGTACGCAGGAGCGCCCCGCGGATCGCGGCCGGCGCCTCGGCGGCGCCGGCGCGTCCGTGGTTGCGACGCACGCCTTCATCAACGGGACAGCCGATGAGGACCGCCGCCGGGACCTCGTCACCGCGAAGATCCCGCCCGATCAGATCCCCGATCGCCAACTCGCCTTCGTCGGCGCCCGGAGCAGAGCGAGGGATCATTGCCCGTCGGGCCGTCCGGTCATCATCGGCAGGTGGATGCCGCTCGTCTTCGCGGTATCAATCGCGATCTCGTAGCCGGCGTCCGCGTGCCGCATGACGCCCGTGCCGGGGTCCGCGGTCAGCACCCGCCGGAGCCGCGCGGCGGCCTCGTCGGTGCCGTCCGCCACAATCGCGATGCCCGCGTGGATCGACTGGCCGATGCCGACGCCGCCGCCGTGATGCACCGACACCCAGGTCGCGCCGCACGCGGTGTTCAGCAGCGCGTTGAGAATCGGCCAGTCGGCGATCGCGTCCGAGCCGTCCATCATCCCTTCCGTCTCGCGGCGCGGCGACGCCACCGATCCCGAGTCGAGGTGGTCGCGGCCGATCACGATCGGCGCGCTCACGTGCCCGTGCTTCACGAGCCAGTTGAACTTCACGCCCGCTTCCGCGCGCTCGGTGTAATCCAGCCAGCAGATCCGCGCCGGCAGCCCCTGGACGTGCACGCGCCGGCCGGCCTGATCGAGCCAGCGCACGAGGCGCTCGTTCGTCGGGAAGAGCTCCGCCAGCGCCTTGTCCGTCGTCTTGATGTCCTTCGGATCGCCCGACAGGGCGATCCAGCGGAACGGACCGGCGCCGCGGCAGAAGAGCGGTCGGATGAAGGCGGGCACGAATCCGGGAATGTCGAACGCCTTCGTCAGGCCGCGATGATCCGCCACCTGGCCGCGCAGGTTGTTGCCGTAATCGAAGGTGATCGCACCGCGCTTCTGCAGCGCGAGCATCGCCTCGACGTGCGCGACCATGGAATCGAGCACCACCGAATCGTAGGCCTGCGGATCGCGCGCGCGCAGCGAGGCCGCCTGCGTGAGGCTGAGGCCGGCGGGAATGTAGCCCACGCGAAGGTCGTGCGCGGCTGTCTGGTCCGTCAGCACGTCGGGGACGACGTCGCGCGCCACGAGCGCCGGGAGCACGTCCGCGATGTTGCCGAGCAGGCCGATCGACACCGCCTCACCCTTGCGCGTCGCCTCGAGCGCACGCGCGAGCGCCTTGTCGAGATCGGTGTACATCTCGTCGCAATAGCCGGTCTGCACCCGCTTCCGAATCCGCTCCGCATCCACCTCCACCGCCAGGCACACGCCGCCCTGCATCGTCACCGACAGCGGCTGCGCGCCGCCCATCCCGCCGAGCCCCGCCGTGACGACGAGCCGGTTGGTGAGGGAGCCGCCGAAGTGCTGGCGTGCGCACTCGCCGAAGGTCTCGTATGTGCCCTGGAGGATGCCCTGGCTGCCGATGTACATCCACGAGCCGGCCGTCATCTGGCCGTACATCGTGAGGCCGAGCGCGTCGAGCCGCCGGAATTCGTCCCACGTGCCCCATTTCGGGACCAGGTTGGCGTTGGCGATGAGCACGCGCGGCGCGTCCGGGTGCGTCTTGAAGACGCCCACCGGCTTGCCGCTCTGCACCATCATCGTCTCGTCGGCCTCGAGGTGCCGGAGCGTCTCGACGATCGCGGCGTAGCAGGCCCAGTTCCGCGCCGCCTTGCCGCCGCCGCCGTACACAATCAGGTCGGCCGGACGCTCGGCGACTTCGGGATCGAGATTGTTCATCAGCATGCGCAGGGCGGCTTCCTGTCCCCAGCCCTTGCACTGCCGGTCGGCGCCGCGCGGGGAGCGAATCGTGGCGATCGTTTCCATGCGATCATCTTGGCAGAGCGCTTCGCGCAGGGTCAATCGGACGGGCGATCTTTTCGGTGTACACCTTGTAGGCGGTGTTCATGGCTCCATCCCAGGTCGAACGCACATACCAGGAGATTCGGCAGCGCGTGGTCGAGGGACGTTATCGGCCGGGCATGCACCTGGCCGAATCGATGCTCGCGCGGATTCACCGTTCGAGCCGGACACCGGTGCGGGAGGCGCTCTCGCGGCTGTTACAGGAGGGGTACGTCGAGCTGACGCCGAAGCGCGGGTATCGCGTGACGCAGGTCACCGTCACGCTCATCCGGAACATGTTCCAGGTGAGGTATCTGCTCGTGGAGGAGGCGGCCGCGCCGGCCGCCACGTCGGCGACAGAGAAGGAGGTCGCGCGCCTGCGGGAGCTGCTCACCCCGACCTACGATGCCGGCCAGCCCGGGGCGTACGCGAAGGCGCTCGGCACCAACCTGGATTTTCATCTCACCGTCGCGCAGACGAGCCACAACATGCTGCTCGTCGACCTGGTTCGCCACTGCCTCACCCAGATGGACCGGGTGCTCTCGCTCGGTGTCGACTATCAGCCGTTTCACGCCGGCGCGTCGGTGCAGCACGTCCGGATCGTGGATGCGATCGCGAGTCGAAGCGCCGCGCGCGCCAAGCGGGCCATGCACCGGCACCTGGAGCACAGCTTCGATCTGCTGCTGCAGGTGATCATGCGGGGCGACGTGCCGAGCGTGGCGCTCTGAGCGGCGGCTGCGATCAGGCGAGGCCGGCCAGCAGCTCGGAGAGGCGCGTATCTTCTTCAGGCGGCACGGTTCGCAAATCCATCAGCACACGATCTTCATCGATACGCGCGATCACCGGTGGATCGAGCTGCCGCATCGACTCTTCGATCGTGTGGGCGGACAGACCCCCGCGGCTGAGCGCGATGAGCCACGTCGGCAGCGTCGCACCCGGCGCGCTCCCGCCGCCAATCGTCGAGCGGCCTTCACGCACGTCGGCGGTCCAGCCGGCACGTCGGAGCGAACCGGCGAGGGCATCGGCGCGCACCTGAACCGTCTCCGCGTCGAGGGCCAGCATGCGTCGGACGGGGATCTCGGCCGCGGCGCGACCCGCCAGGTACTCGGCGAGCGTCGCCTCGAGCGCGGCGTAGGTGAGCTTGTCGGCGCGCAGCGCGCGCATCAACGGATGCTGCCGGATTGTCGCGACGAGCGGCTCGCGGCCGACGATGATCCCCGCCTGCGGCCCGCCGAGCAGCTTGTCGCCGCTGAAGCAGATCACGTCGGCGCCGGCCTCGATACTCTCCTGAACGGCGGGCTCGTCGCCCAGCCGATCCGGCCGTCCCTCCTGGCGATCCTCCGGAAGGCGGAGATAGCCGCTTCCGAGATCCTCGATGACCGGAATGTCGAATCGTCGTCCCAGCGCGGAGAGCTCTTCGAGCGACGGGCGCGCGGCGAATCCCTCGACGCGGAAGTTCGAGGGATGCACACGCAGGATGGCGGCCGTGCGGTCGCCGATGGCCGCCGCGTAGTCGGAGACGCGCGTCCGGTTGGTGGTGCCCACTTCGCGCAGGCGCGCACCCGACTGCGTCATCACATCGGGCACGCGGAAGCCGCCGCCGATTTCGACCAGCTCGCCCCGCGAGACGACCACCTCGCGGCCGGCCGCGAGGGCTGCGAGCACCAGGAGCACCGCGGCGGCGTTGTTGTTCACGATGACGGCCGCCTCGGCGCCGGTGAGCCGGCACAGATGCGCGCTCGCGTGCACCTGGCGTGAGCCGCGCGCACCGCCGGCCAGGTCGTATTCCAGATTCGAGTAGGTGCCAGCCACCGCGGCGAGGCGGGCGACCGCCGCAGGCGCCAGCGGCGCGCGCCCGAGGTTCGTGTGCAGGATGACGCCGGTTGCGTTGATGACCGGCGAGAGCGACGGACGAAACTGCGCGGCAAGACGGGTGGCGGCGTCCACCTCGATCGCGGCGCCGGCATCGACGGCATCGAGCGGGCGAGCGTTCTCGTGTGGGGCGGCGGCCGCAGACGCGATCCGCGCGCGAAGGGCCTCCGCCGACCCGCGTAAGGCGGCGACGGTCGCGTGATGGCCGTACCGGGCCTCGAGCGCGCGCACACCCGCGCGCTGACGGATCTGATCGATCGACGGAATAATCCGGAGGTCCGCCATGAGAAGAGTGCCCGTCGCCCCTGCGGCTTGCGACCTTCGCGGCGTCAGGATAGCATTTTGCTGCATGGCCGACCGATCACCCGACGAGACGCCGACCCATCGTCCGTCAGAGCAGCTCTGGCCCTATGTCGATGTGCCCCAGCAGCCGACGCCCGAGGAAGTCGCGGCGCTCGACCCGGATCTGCAGGCGGATCTCTTCGGGGAGCCGCAGCGGCCGTTTTCGATCACGCTCGTGTTTCCGCCGTTCGAGGGCCCCGGCTATGAGCAGGCGGTCGCGCTGGCGCGCGCCTCGGCCGAGTATCGCGAGACCGGCGCCGGCCCGTCGTTTCGCCACCGCGCCCGGTTCACCTCGAGCGACGCCAGGCGTCTTCATCAACTCTTCGAGATCGTCGGCCGCTTCGACGCGTGCGAGGTGCTGATCGACGACAAGCCGATGCCCTACGCGCGGGAGCTCTGGCTGCCGCTCGTCTGGGTCCTGCTGTACACCGGTGCCTGAGACGCGCGATCGATCGGGAGATGCCCTTCCAGGCGTTCGTCGGTCGCTGGGATCGTGGCTTGCGTGCGAGGAGGGCCGACGAGGATGGGAAGGTGAACCCGGATCGAAGAGGGGTGCCAGCAGGTTGGGACCGGCACCCGGGCGTCCGGATGCCGGTGGTCCCCTGACGGCGCGCATCGCGCGGCCGCGACTTACCCGGTCTAGGCCTTGGTGACGTTGCCGGCCTGTGGCCCCTTCGGGCCGTCGACGATCTCGAATTCGACTGCCTGGCCCTCTTCCAGGGAGCGGAAGCCGTTGCCCTGAATGGCCGAGTAGTGCACGAAGACGTCACTGCCGCCGTCGCGTTCGATAAACCCGTAGCCCTTGGCGTTATTGAACCACTTGACCTTGCCTGTGATGCGCATCGTTCGTCTTCCCTGCTTGCAGTGTTGCGGCTTGCGCCGCGTAGACCGACCCCGGCCGCCCGGGGGCGTCGGGGTAAAAAAAAGACCGCTGCCGGACTCCCTCCGCTCGACGATCGCGCGTGAGGAGGCCTGCCGCAGCCTGAGCGAACCGGCCGAACTGGCCCGGCGCTGCGAGATAATAGCGGAGTCGCCTCAGGGCGTCAACAACTCATCCGGTCTCGCTGAGAGGCCGGCAAACCTCTGATTTCCGGGGAATTCCCGGCGCCTGCACTCCCCGAGCGATAGCACCCATGCCTAGAGCGCTTCTGAGCGTGTCCGACAAGACTGGTCTCGTCGATCTGGCCCGCGAGCTCGTCGCCCGCGGCTTCGAGCTCGTCTCGACCGGCGGCACCGCGACGGCTCTCGCCACGGCCGGCCTCCCCGTGACGGGCATCTCAACGGTGACCGGTTTTCCCGAAATGATGGACGGTCGCGTGAAGACGCTGCACCCGGCCATCCACGCCGGCATCCTGGCCCGGCGCGATCGTGCGGACGACCTGGCCGCGCTGGCGGAACACGGGATCACGCCCGTCGACATCCTGGTCGTGAACCTGTATCCCTTCGTCGCGACCGCCGCCAACCCGCACGCGACCTTCGCCGAGCTCATCGAGAACATCGACATCGGCGGTCCGTCGCTCATCCGCGCCGGCGCGAAGAATTTCGGCGGCGTGCTGGTTCTCGTGGATCCAGCGGACTACCGAGCCGTCATCGCGGCGCTCGATGCACCGGCGGGTCCGACCCAGGCCTTCCGGTTCGATCTGGCGCGCAAGGCGCTGCGGCACACGGCGGCGTACGATACCGCCATCTCGGGCACGCTGGGCGAGGTCCAGGTGAACGGCGACGCCTTCACGCGGCCGGCGAATGCCGGGCCGTTTCCCGCCACGCTCGACCTGAAGCTGACGAAGGTGAGCGACCTGCGATACGGCGAGAATCCGCACCAGCGCGGCGCCTGGTATGCGGCGCCCGGGAGCGGCGGCCTCGGCGAAGCGGTGGTGCGTCAGGGCAAGGAGCTGTCGTACACCAACCTGCTGGACGTCGATGCGGCTGCGCGGATTGTGCTCGAGTTCGACGAACCGGCGGCCGCGGTGATCAAGCATACGAACCCATGCGGTGTGGCGACCGGCGCGTCGATCGCCGAAGCCTACGTGCGCGGCCGCGATGCCGACGCCCTCTCCGCCTTCGGCGGCATCGTCGGCCTCAACCGGCCACTGGACGAGGAGACCGCGCGCGCGATCGTGTCGACGTTCATCGAGGCGGTGATCGCTCCGGATATGAGCGAGGCCGCGCGCGACATTCTCGCCGGCAAGAGCAAGATGCGCGTGATCACCGCGGATTTCTCGGCGCTCGCTCGAAGCGGCCGCGGCGAGCTCCGCTCCCTGCTCGGCGCCATCCTGGTGCAGGAGCGCGATCGGGTCGCGGAAGCTGCGCGCCCGTGGTCGGCCGCCTCGCTGCCGGAGGGCGTGCGGGTCGTCACGCGTCGCGCGCCGACGATGGAGGAGTGGCAGGCGCTCCGGTTTGCCTGGCGCGTCTGCGCGCACGTGAAGTCGAACACCATTCTTTTCACGAACGCCGACCGGACGCTCGCCATCGGTGCCGGCCAGATGAGCCGGGTGGACGCCGCGAAAGTGGCCATCCTGAAAGCCGGCGAGGGTGAGACGTCCACCGCGGAGGTGCGCCTGTCGGGTTCAGTGGCGGCGTCGGATGCGTACTTTCCGTTTCGGGATGGATTGGACGCCGTGGCGGCAGTGGGCGCGACCGCCGTCGTGCAGCCGGGCGGCTCGGTGCGGGATGCGGAAGTGATCGCCGCCGCCGACGAGCACAACCTCGCGATGGTGTTCACGGGCCGCCGGCATTTCCGGCACTAGAGAACAAAGACGAACGGAGAACGTAGAACGCAGACGGCTACAGCGCTTCGGGCGAGCCGCTCCGGCGCGCGAGCGCGTCGCGCAGTTCGGGACGGCTGACGGTGGCCGGACCGAACTTGGCGACGACCAATCCCGCCGCTTCGCTGGCGAGCGCTGCGGCCTCGACGAGTGTGCCGCCGCTGGCGAGTGCGAGCGCCAGCGTCGCAATCACGGTGTCGCCCGCGCCGGTCACGTCTGCCACTTCGCGGGCGGACGCCGGCAGTGCGCCTTCCACGGGCCCCGAAATCCACATGCCGTGCTCGCCGCGCGTGATGATGGCCGCCTCGCAGCCGGCGCGCTCGCGGAACAGGCGCGCGGCCTCTCTCGCATGGTCGTGCGAGCGGATCCGCGTGTGCGTCGCCGTTTCAGCTTCGTGCTGATTCGGGGTGACGAGTCGTGCGCCGCGGTAGTAGGCCAGGTGCGGGATTTTCGGATCGACCAGCACCGGAACACCGGCCTCGCGCGCGAGCTCGAGGAGTTGGACCCTCAGCCGCTTCGTGATCGTACCCTTCAGGTACTCGGAGACGAGCACCGCGCGCGCCCCAGGCAACTGCGCGGCCGCCCGCGCGAGCAGATCATCCTCGGCGGCACCGGAGGCTTCGGCATCCGACTCGTAATCGATCCGCGCGACCTGCTGCCCCCGAC
>JANWLS010000103.1 GCA_025450765.1 Vicinamibacterales bacterium
CAGCGTCTTCCGGATGATTGGGAGGAAGATCCGCTCGGTCGCCTTGCCGAGGTAATAGTCCTCCATCGGCGGAATCCCGACGATGGTGCTCAGGTAGGTCGGCTTGCGCCGGTGCGTGATGCACTGGATGTGGAACACGGGGAAATCGTCGGCCAGCGAGTAGAAGCCCGTGTGATCGCCGAACGGCCCCTCGCGCCGCCGCTCGCCCGGCTCGACGTACCCTTCGAGCACGATGTGTGCGCTCGCCGGCACTTCGAGATCCACCGACACGCACTTGACGAGCTCGATCCGCCGGCGCGCGAGAAAGCCGGCGAGCATCAGCTCGTCGAGGCCTTCCGGCATCGGCGCCGTCGCCGCATACGTGAGCAGCGGCTCGGGACTGAGCGCCACCGCCACCTCGAGCCGCTCACCGCGCCGTTCTGCTACGCGGTGGTGCTGCGCGCCGCCCTTGTGCCGCTGCCAGTGCATCCCGGTCGTCCGGCCGTCGTACACCTGCATGCGGTAGGTGCCGATGTTGCGCGTGCCGGTCTCGGGATCCTTGGTGAAGACGAGCGGGAGCGTGATGTAGCGGCCGCCATCCTCGGGCCAGCAGCGCAGGATCGGGAGCTCGTCGAGCGTGCCGTCGCGCCGCACGACTTCCTGGCATGATGCGTCCTTCACCGTCTTCGGCATCACGTCGGCCAGGCGCGAGACCGCCGGCAGCATCTTGATCGCCCCGAAGAGGCCGGAGGGCATCTTCGGCGTCATCAGCTCGTCGATCTCAGCCGCCACATCGTCCAGCTGCGTCACGCCGAGCGCGAGGCACATGCGCGACATCGAGCCGAACACGTTCGTGGCGACCGGCATGTCGAACCCGGGGGGCCGCTCGAACAGGAGCGCCGGGCCGCCGCCGGGCGACTTGGATGCGAGGTCAGTGACGGCCGCGATTTCGAGATCCGGACTGACCGGATCGGACACGCGCGTCAGCTCGCCGCGCTTGCCGAGGTCGCGAAGGAAGTCATCGAGGTCGGAATACATGTCTGTGGCCTGAGGCCTGCGGCCTATACGTTCGCAGCAGCCATCTTCTCCGTAATCGCCTGCGCCAGCGCCAGCGCGCGCCGGCCATCATCGCCGGTCACGGCGGGCGGCCGGCCGGTGCGGATGGCCGTGACAAAATCCATCAGCTCGCGCCGGAGCGGCTCTTCCTGCTTCACCTCGACGTCGCCGCCTTCGATGGACGGACGCGCGCCGTCGCCGCGGACGAGCCGCCAATGTTCGAGCTTCTGCGCGGCGTAGTCGATCGAGATGTAGGCTTCCGGCTGGAAGAAGCGGATCTTGCGGACCCGGTCGCGGCTGATCCGGCTCGCCGTCAGGTTCGCGATGCAGCCGCCCGCAAATCGCAGGCGCGCGTTGGCGATGTCGACGCGTCCTGTGAGCACCGGGACGCCGACGGCCTCGACCGCCACCACCTCGTCGTGCGTGAGCGACAGCGCCACGTCGAGGTCGTGAATCATCAGGTCGAACACGACATCGATGTCGAGGCTCCGCTCCGGAAAGGTCCCGAGCCGGTGGACTTCGATGAAGCGCGGCCCGCGCAGGAGCGGCCGTGCCGCCTCCACGGCGGGGTTGAAGCGCTCGGTGTGACCCACGGCCAACGGCACACCGCCGCGAGCCGCGGCGGCGATCATCCGATCGGCCTCGTCCAGCGATCGCGCCATCGGCTTCTCGACCAGCACGGGAATGCCGCGCGAGAGACACGCGATCGCGATCTCCGCGTGCCGCTCGGTCGGCGCGGCGACGGTGACGGCGTCCACCTCGCCGAGCACGTCATGGTAGTCGGTGCAGGCGCGGGCGCCCGAGGCGGCCGCGATCTCCTCGGCTCGCGCACGGTTCGTGTCGACCACGGCGGCAAGCTGCACACCGTCCAGGTCCGCCAGGAGCCGCGCATGATGCCGCCCCAGATAGCCGACGCCGATCGCGGCGACCTTCAACGCGCCGCTCATCGCCGCGCCTCGGCCGCGCGGCCGACGATGGTGATCTTCGCCTCGTTGGCGGAGGCAAACACCGCGTCGCCATCGAGCACGAGCGTCCGGCCGGCGTCGATCGAGAGCGCCGTCGCCCCCGCGACCCGCATCGCCTGAATCGTCGCCAGGCCGATCACCGGCACGTCGAACCGCATGTCCTGTTTCGGCTTGGCCACCTTGATCAGGCGCACCCCCGGACCGGCCAGGTAGCCGGCCCGCCCGATCACCTCATCGGTCCCCTCCATCGCTTCGACCGCCACCACGGCCTGGTGCTTGACCGCGATCGTCTGCCCGATATCGAGGCCCGCGACGGCGTCGGCCATGGGGTAGCCGAACGCGAAGTCCTTCTGCTCCTCCTCGTTCGGCGAGCGATCCGTCAGCACACCGGGCCGCGCGAGCAGCGGCTCGAGGAGGGCGGTCGAATTCAGGAGCTCAATCCCGTGGTCCTGCAGCACGGCCGCGACAGCCCCGATCAGGCCGTCGGTATTGCGCGCCCGCAGCTTGGTGAGCACGGAGAGAAATGTGAGGTCGGGTACGAGGCCGCCGGCGAAGATCTGCGTGTGCTTCACCTGGCCCGCCATCACGGCCTGCGTCGCGCCGGCCTTCTTCAGCAGCTTGATGCAGGCGCCGAGCTGGCCGAGCGACACCCAGTGGATCTCGCTGCCGGTGCGCTGGGCCGCCTCATTGAGCTCTGAAAAGGCTTCTTCCTTGGCGGCGATGATGACGACCTCATACCCGAGCGAGCGCGCCGCCTCGAGGACGAGAAAGGGAAACCGGCCGTTGCCGGCGATGAGGCCGAGCGTCACTCGTCCGCCACCACTTCCTCGGCCCGCCGCACGGCACGTCGCAGGATGACGCCGCGCTCGGAGCTCTCGATGAAGTCGAGCAGATACTGCACTTCAGCGCACGCCGAGAGCGCCCGATCCTGGCGGATCTGCCGGAGCGCGCTCGTCGTGTTCAGCTTCGACTGCAGCAGGTAGCGGAAGGCGCGCTTCAACTTGCTGACCACGTCGGGCGCAATCCGGCGCCGCATCAACCCGATGGTGTTCAGGCCGTAGATGCGTGCCGGGCGCGCACCGACCGTGCGCGCAAACGGCAGCGCGTCCTTCGTCACCACCGAATAGCCGCCGATGAAGGCATGGCGGCCGACGCGGCAGAACTGATGGACACCGGAGCCCGCGCTGATGTTCGCGTGGTCCTCCACCGTGACGTGGCCGCCGAGCGTCGCCATGTTGCCGAAGATCGTCTCGTGACCGACGTGGCAGTCATGCGCGATGTGCACGTAGGCCATGAAGACGTTCCGGTCGCCGATGGTGGTGACGCCGCCGCCGCCCTGTGTGCCCCGGTGCACGGTGACGAACTCGCGGAAGATGTTGTCGCGGCCGATGACGAGCCGCGTCGCCTCCCCCTTGAACTTGAGGTCCTGGGGAATGAGGCCGATGGAGGAGAACGGAAAGACTTCCGTGCCGTCGCCAATCTCGGTCCAGCCGTCGATCACCGCCGAGGTGCCGATCCGGCAATTGGCGCCGAGCGTGACGTGCTCGCCGATGAAGGCGTGCGGCCCGATGATCGTTCCCGCACCGATCGTCGCCTGCGGATGAACGATCGCCGTCGGGTGCACCGAGACGCGGTCGACCGCGAGGCCGAGCACGAGATCCGCCTCGGCCACCACCTGGTCGGCGACGAGCGCCACCGCGCGGACGCGCGCCAGGCGCGATCGTCGCCGCCCGAGCGTGAGCTCGAGCCGCAGGCGATCGCCGGGCACCACCTGCTTCCGGAATTTTGCGTTATCGACCCCGCGCAGGTACACGTGCGCCGTTGGCGGCACATCGTCGGCCTGCATCAGCAGGACGGTCGCCGCCTGGGTGAAGGTCTCCAGCATCAGCACGGCCGGCATGAGCGGCGTGCCGGGAAAGTGCCCCTGGAAGAATTCTTCGTTGACGGTGACGTTCTTGAGGGCGACGAGCCGGGCCCCCCGCTCGTGCTCGGCGATGGCATCGACGAGGAGCGAGGGGTACCGGTCCGCGAGGCGGTCGAGGAGGACAGGGATCTGGATAGACAAAACTCCGTGATTCTATCGCAGTCGAGGCTGTCCAGTCGGCGGTTTTGCCGTATCGTCGAAGCGCTTGATGATTTCGTCCGTCAGATCCAGCGACGGGCTCGCCCACACGATGCCGGCATCGGACCGGCTGAGGAGCACCTGGATCCCCTTTTCGGTGACGATCTTGTCGATCACCGGCATCAGCTTCTTCTCGAACTCGGCCTGCAGCCGCTGCTGCAGGTCGTTGATCTCGCGCTGGGCATCCTGCTGGAAGCGCTGCGCGTCGACCTGCTCCTGCTCCACCTGCTGCTGCAGCTTGGCGCGCGCGTCATCGCTCATCACCGATCCGCCCTGCTGGAGCTTCGCCTGGTTGTCCTGGAGCATCTTGGCGCGGGCCGCCCCCTCGTCCTGCTTCTTCTTGATGAGCGCCTGCACCTGACCCGAGGCGACCCGTCCCGCCGAGGACTCGGCGGCGATCCGCTGGATGTCGATGTAGGCCACCTTGGCACCGGCCGGAAACACGGGCGGCGGCTCGGGCCTGGGCGCGGTGACCTCGGGCGGCGTTGCCGGCTTGGCCGCAGGCACGGTCGGCGCCGGCTTCTTGGGAGGCGGGGTCTGGGCAAACGTCGGTGCGGCAAGGAGCGCACAGCTCAGTCCTGCGGCGAGGCACCACACTCTCATCGTAGTTCGATCCTTTCGTATCAGAACGTCGAGCCGACGGCGAACCGGAACGAGAACGCCTTCTGCGGCTGCAGGCTGTTGTCCAGCACACCAAGCCGTTGCGGATCATACGCGAAGATGAGCCGGAATGGGATATTCATCACCGGCATCAGGAACCGGATCTCGGCGCCCGTGGACGTCCGGAACTGGTTCATCGCGAAGTTCTGCCCCACATCGTCCACCTGCCCGGCGTCATAGAACAGGACCAGCCGCACCGGCCCGGCGATGCTGATCAGGTACTCGGCGTTGAACAGCAGGAGCTTGTTGCCGCCAATCACCAGGCCGGAGGACTCGCGGGGGCCGATGGTGTTGATGTCGAAGCCGCGCACGCTGTACTCACCGCCCGTGAACAGCTTCTCGAAAATCGGCAGCGCCTTGCTTCCCGAGAAGGGCGCGATGTACGACGCCTGCGCGCGGAGCCCGATCGAGGTCCGGCTCGACTGCTTGAGATACCAGACGCCCTCGACCATCGGCTTGAAGAAGTTCGTGTCGCCGCCGATTCCGGCCAGGTCCATCGACAGCGTGTAGCGCCGGCCGGTCGAGGGGAAGATCGGGTTGTCGACCGTATCGTGGACGATGCTCGGCGTGACCTTGCTCACGGTGCGCGCGCCGCCCTGGCTGATGAGCAGCGTGTCCTGCAGATACGGATTGCCCGCGATCGCCGCCGGCGTGAGGAAGACCGGGTTCACGTCGGTCACCCGCACCGCCTGGTAGCTGTAGTTCAGGAACATCCGGGTGAAGTCGGCCAGCGGGAAGCCGATCCCGATGTTGCCGCCGGTCGTCCGCTCGGTGAACTGCGACAGATACTGGATGTCCTGCCGGAACACCTGCACGCTGCCGGAGATCGGGCGGTCGAAGAGGAACGGCTCGGTGAAGGCCGCCGAGTAGTTCTGGGCGAGCGAGCCGGCCTGGAGGTTCAGGCTCAGGCTCTCGCCCCGGCCCATGAAGTTCGACGTGGTGAACCCGAGCTGACCGAAGAAGCCTTCGAACTGCGACACGCCGGCGCCGAAGGTGATCTGGTTCCGGTTCTGTTCCTGCAGCTTGAGCTGCACGTCGACCTTATTGGTCGCATCGGGCGTCTTGGTGACCGAGACGTCCTTCTGCCCTTCGAGCGGCTTGAAGTAGCCCAGCTGATTGAGCCGCTTGATGCTGTTCTTCAGCGCCTCGGTATTGAACACGCCGCCTTCGTAGAGGCGGATCTGCCGGCGAATGACCGTGTCGTGCGTCGTGTTGTTGCCGACGAACGTGATCCGGTTGACGAAGTACTGCTTGCCTTCCTGGAGGCGCATCGTCACGTCGACGGTCGGCGGCTCCTTGGAGGCGGTCTTCGTCACCGGCGCCGGCGCCGGTGACGGGCCGCTGTCGCCCTGGGCCTGTTGCTGCTGCACGGCGTACGAGCCGCTGCGCGCGTGCAGGTCGGGGAAGCCGGTGAACTCGAAGTAGCCTCCGGCCCCGTAGATCTCCTGCACCTTCTGGAGGCCCTTCCGGATCTTGTCCTCGTCGTAGTAGTCGCCCGTCTTCAGCTTGAAGAGCGGACGCAGGACGTCGGCCTTCACCACCGTATTGCCGGCGAAGGTGAAGTTCCCGACGCGATAGCGGTCGCCCTCGTTCACCGGAATCTGCAGCTCCACCCAGCGTGTCTTCCCATCGGGCGAATCGCTCAAGGTCTTGAGCTGCGGATTGCCCACCTGCGCGCCGATGTACCCGTGATTGTGGTAGAAGTCGACGAGCTGCTGCGCATCCTCGGCGAACTTGTCTTCCTTGTACGTCCCGCGCCCGGTCATCCAGGAAAGGAACCAGACCGGCTTGTTCGTCTTCAGATGATGGACGAGCGTGCCGCCGCTGAAGGCCTGGTTGCCGAGAAACTTGACGTCCTTGATCTTGACCTTCGGGCCTTCGTCCATGACGAAGGTGAGGTGCACGAGCTTCGGGCCGCCCTCGATCGGCTCGATCTTGTCGGTGACCGTCGCCGCCTGGAACCCCTTCTCGTGCAGCATGTCGCGCAGGATCCCCTCGACCTTCTGCACGGTCCCCTGGTCGAGGAACGAGTCGAGCGAGAGGGTGATCCCGGCGTCCTTCAACCGGTCGTCGATCTTGCCGCGATCGATCTTCTTGGCGCCCGAGCCGGTGTAGTCCACCAGCTTGATCCGCTCGCGTTCCTCCATGTTGTAGATGATGTGCTTGGCGTCGACGCCGTTCGGGTACGGCTCGTCTTCGACATCGATCCACAGGTTGTCGAGGAAGTGCGTGTTCCAGAGGCGATGAAAATCGTCGAGCACCTGCTGCTCGCTGTAGGGAATCCACAGGCCGTCGGACGGACGGCTGCCGCGCGTCTGGATGTAATAGAGATACGTCTGCGGGTCGATCACCGAGACGTTGCCCTGGGTCGGAAACCGGATTTCGATCGTCCGCACCAGCGTCGGCGAGTTGGCTGGCGGAAGAGCCGAGGCCGCAGCCGGCGGCTTGGCGGCAGGTGCCGTCGCGGCTGGAGGCGCGGGCGTCTGCGCGGCCGCCATGGCCGCAGGCGACCACGCCAGCAGCACGGCTGCGCACGCAAGGAAAATCCTGGACATTCAGCGCCTTTCAAGGCGGGTTGAAGGCCGAGCGCGGGCAATACTGCCCGGCGCTCAGCCTTGAACTCTTGAGTTTACAGGATGTTAGACGTCCAACACCAGCGGGTGGTCTGCGTCAGGGCAGCCGCCGGCCGGTTTCGACCGCACCGGCGGACCGATAGGCCAGCGATCCGTTCTCGAGATACACCTCGATCTCGCCGCCGGGCAGCCGCCCGCGGATCAACTCCTCGGAGAGCGGGTCCTCGATATAGCGCTGAATGGCGCGGCGCAGCGGGCGCGCGCCGTACAGGCGGTCCTTGCAGGTCTGGTCGATGATCCAGTCCATGACCTCCGGCGTGAGCGATACCGACAGCTTCCGGTCGGCCAGGTGGTGGTTCAACTGATCGACGAGCAGCCCGAGGATGCGGCACAGGTCCTCGTCGCTCAGCGCCTCGAACACGATGATCTCGTCGATCCGGTTGATGAACTCGGGATTGAAGGTCCGCTTGACCTCGCCGAGCACCATGTCGGAGACGCTCTTGTTGATCTCGCCCTGATCGGACGACTGGAACCCGAGCGACGCCTTCTTCTGGATGAAGCGCGCGCCGATGTTCGACGTCATGATGATGATCGTGTTCTTGAAGTTCACCCGGTTGCCGAGCCCGTCGGTCAGGTGGCCGTCTTCGAACACCTGCAGCAGGATGTTGAAGATGTCCGGGTGCGCCTTCTCGATCTCATCGAGCAGGACGACGGAGTACGGATTCCGCTTCACCTTCTCGGTGAGCTGGCCGCCCTCTTCGTGCCCGACGTATCCGGGCGGCGAGCCAATCAGCTTCGACACCGAGTGCTTCTCCATGTACTCCGACATGTCGAAGCGGATGAGCGCGTGGTCGCTGCCGAACAGGAAGCTCGCGAGCGCACGGGCGAGCTCCGTCTTGCCGACGCCGGTCGGGCCGAGGAAGATGAAGCTCCCCACCGGCCGGTTCGGGTTCTTGAGCCCCGCGCGCGAGCGGCGGATGGCGCGGGACACGGCCGAGAGCGCCCGGTCCTGCGACACCACGCGGTGGTGGAGCTCCTGCTCCATCCGCAGCAGCTTGTCGCTCTCGTCTTCGGTGATCGACGACAGCGGCACGCCGGTCCATTTCGAGACGACCTCGTCGATCGCCTGCTTGCCCACGGTGACGCGCCGCGCGCTCGACTTGACGTCGAACTTCTCACGGACGAACTGCAGGTTCTCGCGCGCCGTCACCTCCTGCTCGCGGTAGAACTGCGCCTTCTCGAAATCCTTCTGCGAGACGGCGCTCTCCATCTGCTCGACGGCCACGCGGATGCTCTTGTTGATCTCGCCGAACTCTTCGCTGTAGCCCGCCTCGCGCAGCTTCGCGCGCGCGCCGGCCTCGTCGACCAGGTCGATCGCCTTGTCGGGCAGGAAGCGGTCGGTGATGTAGCGGCTCGACTGGTAGACGGCCGCCTCGATGGCTTCCCGCGTGTACTCCACGTGATGAAAGTTCTCGTAGCGGTCCTTCACGCCCATCAGGATCTCGATCGTCTCCGGCTCGCCCGGCGGATCGACCTTCACCGCCTGGAAGCGCCGCTCGAGCGACCGATCCTTCTCGATGTACTTCCGGTACTCGGCCGGCGTCGTCGCGCCGATGCAGCGGATTTCGCCGCGGCTGAGTGCGGGCTTCAGGATGTTCGCCGCGTCGAGCGAGCCTTCCGCCGAGCCGGCGCCGACCAGCGTGTGGAGCTCGTCGATGAAGACGATGATGTTCGGGTTGTCGGTCAGCTCCTTCATGATCGCCTTGAGGCGTTCTTCGAACTGACCGCG
>JANWLS010000104.1 GCA_025450765.1 Vicinamibacterales bacterium
ACGCCGCAGACGGTGAACGCGGTGAACCTGCCGCTGCAGAACGCGCTCAATTTTCCGGCCGCGATGCTGCAGCCACCGTTCTTCGATCCCAGCGCCGATCCGGCGGCCAACTACGGCGCGATCGGAGCCATTATCGGCCACGAGATCAGCCACAGCTTCGACAACACCGGCGCCGATTTCGACGCAGAGGGCCGCCTGCACAACTGGTGGACCCCCGCCGACCTCGCGCACTTCGAGGCGGCCACCGCGGCGCTGGCGAAGCAGTACGACGGCTACGAAGTGCTGCCCGGGCTTCACGTGAACGGAAAGCAGACGCTCGGCGAGGATATCGCCGATGTCTCAGGTCTGACGGCGTCGTATCGCGCCTACCACCTCTCGCCGGCCGGCCAATCGGCCCGGGCGATCGACGGCCTGACGGGCGACCAGCGATTCTTCATCGCGTTCGGGCAAGCCTGGCGGTCCAGGACACGCGAGGCGGCGTTGCGGCAGGAACTGGCGACCGACGTGCACGCACCGGACCGGGTCCGCGCCGAAGCCGTGCGCAATCTGGACCCCTGGTACACGGCGTTCGACGTGAAGGCGGGGGAGAAGCTCTACCTGGCGCCGGATCAGCGCATGCCGATCTGGTGAACCACAAAGACATAAAGGCACAACGGGGTGGTTCAGGTCCCGAATTCGCGGCGGATGGTGGCAACGATCTCGCCGATCGCCTCGGTGCCGTCGATGGTGAGCGCGTCCTCCGGCTCCTCGAGCGTGGCGAGCTGGCTGTCGAGCAGCTCCGGATTGAAGAAATGTCCGGTGCGCGTGGCGAGGCGTTCGGCGAGGATCGCGCGGCTCACGGTGAGGTAGACGAAGCGGACGCCGGTCAGGTCGCCGCGCAGCGTGGTGCGATACCGCGCTTTCAGGGCGGAGCAGGCGATGACCGCGGTCTCGCGCCGCGTGGCGAGCCGCGCCATCGCGTCGTGGATGGCGAGCAGCCAGGGCAGCCGGTCGGCATCGGTGAGCGCGATGCCCTCGTGCATGCGTTCGACGTTCGCCGCCGAGTGAAAGCGGTCGCCCTCGAGAAAGGGCCATCCCAGGGCTGCGGCCAGGTGCTCGCCGACCAGTGTCTTGCCGGCGCCCGAGACGCCCATTACGACGATGACGCGCGCCATCAGTAGGCCCGCTCGAGGTCCACGAGCCGCGTGCGCGCGGCCGGGCTGGACGCGAGCGGGCTGGTGGCGTCGAGCAGGAGGTACTCGGCGGCCTCAGCGAGTTGCACCGCCGACGGCGTGGTCTCGGCTGGCAGTTCGTTGATGCGCCTGGCCTCCTGCCGCTGATGTCCTGGCGAAAGGGCCGCGCGGATGCGCAGCGCGATGTCGGCGGGGCGGTGGCCGTCGAGGAGTGCCGCCAGTTCCTGGCGAACCGGTTCAGGTAACCGCGAATCCAGCTCCTCGAGTCGCGCGGCGACGGCTTCGACGCCCTCCGCGTGGAGCTGGCCGTAGGCGATGAGGTTCAACTGTTGCTCGAAAGACATAGGGCGAATTGAGAATTGAGAATGGAGAAAGGGGAACCGCTCTTCATTGCTCCATTCTCAATTCTACATTCTCGATTGACGAGACTGGATCAGATGAAGGTCATCGAAATCTCCGCCCCCGGTGAGCCCGACGTGCTCAGGCCTGCCGAGCGCCCGGTGCCACGCCCTGCGGCCGGCGAGGTGCTCGTGCAGGTGGCAGCCGCCGGCGTGAATCGGCCGGACGTGATGCAGCGGCGTGGGAAGTATCCGCCGCCGCCCGGTGCGTCGGATCTGCCAGGCCTCGAGGTCGCTGGCGTCATTGCGGAGGTTGGAGCAGGGGTTTCGCGCTGGACGGCTGGCGATCGCGTGTGCGCGCTCGTCTCCGGCGGCGGTTACGCCGAGTATTGCGTGGCGCCCGCCGGGCAATGCCTGCCGATCCCCGGCGACCTCGATTTCACCGCGGCCGCCGCCATTCCCGAAACGTTCTTTACCGTCTGGACGAACGTCTTCGAGCGCGGCCGTCTCGACGCTGGCGACTGGCTGCTCGTGCACGGCGGGTCGAGCGGCATCGGCACGACCGCCATTCAACTGGCGCACGCCTTCGGCGCGCGCGTGCTGGCCACGGCCGGCAGCGCCGACAAGTGCGCGGCGTGCGCGCGGCTCGGCGCGGTTCACGCGTTCAACTATCACGAGGAGGACTTCGTCGCAGGCGTCCAGGAGGCGACGGGCGGGCACGGGGCCGACGTGGTGCTCGACATGATCGGTGCGGACTATCTCCCGCGCAACCTCGAGTGCCTGGCCGTCGACGGCCGCCTGGTCATCATCGGCACCCTCGGCGGCGTGAAGGCGGCGTTCAACCTGGTGCCGCTCCTGCAGCGGCGGCTCACCATCACCGGATCGACGCTGCGTGCGCGATCGGTCGACCAGAAGGCGGCGATTGCGCGCGCGCTCGAGGAGCGGGTCTGGCCGCTCCTCGCCAGCGGCCGCGTCCAGCCCGTCATCGATCGGATCTTTCCCCTGGCGCAGGCCGCCGATGCGCACCGGCGGATGGAGAGCAGCGCGCACATCGGCAAGATCGTGCTCACCATCGACGCCGTGCGATAGAATGGAGCACGGCATGTCCAGTCGGCGCTTCGCCCTGCGGTCTCTCCCGTGCACGCCCCTCCTGATCCTGCTCGTGGTCACCGCAATGGCCGTCGGCTGCTCGTCCCGGGAGCAGAATCAACAGGAAAAAATGATCGTCCGCAGCCTGCAGGCATCGGACCTCAAGGTGGGCACCGGGCCGACAGCCGACGAAGGGCAGACGATCACGATCAACTACACCGTCTGGCTGTACGATTCGACGAAGCCGGGTCGCAAGGGGCAGCAGCTCGAAAGCACGCTCGACACCCACCAGCCGGCGACGATCCGGCTGGGCGCCGACGACATCGTGCCGGCCATCGACGAGGCCGTGCCCGGCATGCGCGTGGGCGGCACGCGCGAGCTCTTCGTGCCCTCGTCGCTCGGCTACGGCAGCAGCGGCCACGGCGCCGTTCCGCCCAACGTCACGCTGGTCTTCGACGTCACGCTCCTTTCGGTGAAGCAATAGTGCAGTACGTCAATTTGGGGTCCACCGGGATGAAGGTCTCGCGGCTCTGCCTCGGGACGATGACCTACGGCACCTCGGCCTGGCGGGGCTGGGTGCTGAACGAGGCCGAGAGCTGGCCGTTCATCAAGCGGGCGCTCGAACACGGCATCAACTTCTTCGACACCGCGGACATGTATTCGCGCGGCGTGAGCGAAGAGGTCGTCGGACGCGCCCTCAAGGAGTTCGCGCCGCGGGATCAGATCGTCCTCGCCACCAAAGGGTTCAACCCGATGGGCGACGGGCCCAACGATCGCGGCAATTCCCGCAAGCACCTTTTTGATGCGATCGACGGCTCGCTTCGCCGGCTGGGCGTCGACTACGTCGATCTCTATCAGATCCACCGCTGGGACTACACCACGCCCATCGAAGAAACCATCGAGGCGCTCCACGACATCGTGAAGAGCGGGAAGGCGCGCTACATCGGCGCGTCCAGCATGTTCGCCTGGCAGTTCGCCAAGGCGCTCTACAAGGCCGACCTGCGAGGCGTCACACGCTTCGTCTCGATGCAGAACCACTACAACCTCGTCTACCGCGAGGAAGAGCGCGAGATGATGCCGCTCTGCCGCGCCGAGGGGATCGCCCTCATCCCCTGGAGCCCGCTCGCGCGCGGCTTCCTCGCAGGCAACCGCCGCGGCGCCGATCACGGCGAGACCACGCGGGCGAAGACGGACGATTTCGCCCACAAGCTCTATTACACCGAGGCCGACTTCACGATCGCCGAGCGGACGGCGGAAATCGCGAAGCGCCGCGGTGTGGCACCCACGCAGGTTGCGCTCGCCTGGATTCTGCAGCAGCCGGGTATCACGGCCCCGATCATCGGCGCGTCGAAGATGGCTCATCTCGACCAGGCGGTGGCCGCCCTCGAGATCACGCTCGACGCCGACGAATGCCGGTTCCTCGAGGAACCGTACCAGCCTCATCGCGTGCTCGGTCACACCTAACGCTTGGGCCCGGCCTCTCCGTCGCGCTTCGTCGCCCTGCGCTCGCGCAACTTCCGGCTGATCTGGATCGGCCTGCTCGTGTCCTATGCGGGCTCCCGCATGGAGACGGTGGCGATTCTCTGGCAGGTGTCGCTGCTGGTGGCTCCGGATCGCAAGGCCCTGGCGCTCGGCTTCGTCGGCCTCGCGCGCGTCCTCCCCATCGTCATCTTCTCGCTCGTGAGCGGGGTGGCGGCCGATCGCGTCGACCGCCGCCGCCTCATGCTCGTCACGCAGAGCACGATGACCGTGCTGGCCGGCATCCTCGCCTGGCTGACGTTCCACGGGGTGTCCGGCCCCGAGCCCATCTACATCCTCTCGGCCCTCACGGCGGCGGCCGGCGCCTTCGACATGCCGGCGCGCCAGGCGCTCTACCCGAACCTCGTGCCGCGGGAGCATCTCCCGAACGCCATCAGCCTGAACACGATCATGTTCCAGATCGCGTCGGTCGCCGGTCCGGGGCTCGCCGGGATCGTGATCGCCTTCGCCGGCGTCGGCTGGGCGTACATCTTCAACACGCTGTCGTTCCTCGTCGTGATCGTGGCGCTGTTGATGATGCGCGACGTGCCGCCGCTCGCGGAGCCCGATCCCAGCCAGCCGCGCCCGGGCGCGTTCAGGGCCGCCCTCGACGGCCTGCACTTCGTCTTCACCTCGCCGATGATCCGATCGACGATGCTGCTGGATTTCTTCGCGACCTTCTTCGCGTCAGCAACGACGCTGCTGCCGATTTTCGCGCAGGACATCCTGCACGTCGGCGCGCGCGGCTATGGCTGGCTGTATGCGGCCTCGTCGGCCGGCGCGCTCGTGGCGAGCCTCGGCATGGTGCGCTGGGTGGATGAAATCGACCGGCGGGGTGCCGTGCTGATTGCGGCGATCTGCGCGTACGGCCTGGCGACGATCTGCTTCGGGATCTCGCGCTCGTTCTGGCTGACATTCGCCTGCCTCGCCTGCTCCGGTGCGGCGGACGCGGTGAGCACGGTGCTGCGGAACGTCATTCGCCAGCTCGAAACGCCGGACGAGATCCGCGGTCGCATGACCGGCGTAAACATGGTGTTCTTCCAGGGCGGCCCGCAGCTCGGCGAGCTCGAAGCCGGCCTCGTCGCCAACTGGTTCGGCGCGCCGCTGTCGGTGGTGGTCGGCGGCCTCGGCTGCCTGGCGGCGACGGGTTGGGTGGTGCGGACGACGCCGGGACTGCGGAAATACCGGCGAGAGATCGCGCCCGGAGATGCGGTGTCGCCGCGGGGCCGGTACGTCGGCCGGCCCCCCCGGTGAACGATGATGACGTGGAGCGGCGGGCCGGAGTGCCCGCCGCCGATTGCCTGCATGCGTCAGGGAATCGGCACCGCCGCGCTCTTGTCGCCGAAGTGCGCCCGGTACCAGGCGATGGACCGGTCGATGCTGTCGATCTGGTGCGTCACTTCGCGGATGCCGTGTCCCTCGCGCGGATACATCACGAACTCGGTCTCCACGCCGACATCCTTGAGCGCGATGTAGAACTGCTCGGCGTCCGGGATCGGCACGTCGTTGTCGTTCGCGCCGTGCATGATGAGCGTCGGCGTCGCCACCTGCGCCACATAGCGGAGGGCCGAGCGCTTCCACATGTCGTCCATCAGGTCCGACTGGTGCGGCAGCTTCCCGAATTCCATCTGCTCATACTGGTTGTAGTAGGTCAGGTAGTTGTAGCTGATGAGATTCGTGATCCCCGCAATCGGGATCGCCGCCTTGAACTCGCGCGTCTGCGTGATCAGCCAGTAACTGAGCTGCCCGCCGTAACTGACGCCCTCGACGCCCAGGCGCGTCGGATCGATCCAGTCGTTCCGGCGGATCGCGGCGCTCACGCCGTAGAGCACGTCCTGCGCCTCGTTGCCGTCCTGGTCGCCGAACACCGCATCCGCGAACGCCTGGCCGTAGCCGGTCGATCCGCGGTAGTTCACGTGGAGCACGCCCCACCCGAGGCTGGCGAACACCTGGTCCTTGAAGTTGAAGGCCGGCCCGTTCTGTCCGTGCGGACCGCCATGGATATCGACGATGAGCGGGTGTGTGCTGCCGGGCGTGACATCCGGCGGCCGGAGGAGAAACGCCTCCACGTGGTACTTGTTGTCGTTGCTGATGAATTCGAATGCCTGCGGCGTGCCGAGTGCCTTCCCGCGAAGCACGTCGGCGTTGAGATGGGTGAGGGCGTTGGTCGACGTGCCCCTCGTCATGAACAGCTCGGCGAGATCGGTGGGGCTCGCGTAGGCGTACACGACATCGCCCGACTTCGTCACGCCAAACGATCCGACGCTGCCGGTCTGATCGAGCACTCTCTCGGGCTGGCCGCCACTGACCGGCAGCCGGTACAGGTGAACACTGCCACGCTCCTGCGCGGTGAAGTACAGCGCCGTGCCGTCAGGCGACCACTGCGGCGCTCCCTGGCGATCGTCGACCACTCGCCCGATCTCGCGCGGATCGCTCCCATCCGCGTTCATCACCCACACGTGCGTATCCTCCATCGTCGTCTCGCGATCGGTGAGGCCGCGCGTGGTGCCGCGGAAGGCGATCTGATGGCCGTCAGGCGACCAGACCGGATCGTATTGTGTCGCTTCGTTGTGGGTGATCTCGCGGATGGCGCCTGTGGTCGGATTGATGCCGTAGACGTTGTAATGAAAGAACTGATCGGCGTACGGCGAGCGGTCGGAGCAGAACAGGATCGTCGACCCGTCGGGCGACCAGTCGATCGAGTGCTCGTAATAATCGCCGCTCGTCAGTTGCCGCACCTGTTTCGTCCCGACGTTCGCGATGAAGATGTGCAGCCGGCGATTGTCGTTGAACGGCTTGATGCCTTCCGCGGCTGTTGGACGCCACAGGTAGCGGGTGAAGACCATCGGGTCTCCATCCGCGGCAGCCGTCTCTGGCCCCGGCGTCGCCGAGACGAACGCGATTTGGCGACTATCCGGGGACCACGTGATGTCGGCGCCCTGGCCGGGCAGCGGTGCGTTGGTGCCGGTGATCGGCGCCAGGAAGGTCGCGGCGGATCCATCGGGATGGGCGATCACGAGGCCCGATTTCCCATCCGCGTCGCCAAGGAACGCGACCCACTGCCCATCGGGCGACCAGACCGCGTCTGCCGACGATGATTCAGCGTCGCCGCCAAGGCGAGTCGGCTGGCCGCCCGTCAGCGGCATCTCCCAGAGCTGGGAATACGGCCGCCCCGGCTTGTCGTTCATCGAGATCGCATAGACGATGCGCGTGCCATCGGGCGAGAGCGCCACCTGGCCGACATCGCGCAGGCGCGACAAGTCGCTGCTCTGCAGCCGGTTGGACTGCGCGAGCGCGAGCGGAGAGAGCAGGCCGAACGCGAGCACGAATGCGAGGAACCGGACCTGGTTGCGGATTCGCATGTGGGTCCTTTCTGCCATAATGTGGCGGTTCATTCTAATGAGATTGGAGTCTCTGATGTACCGAACAAAGTCACCCTGGCTCGCACTGGGACTGGCGCTCGCCGTCGGCCTGTGCTGGAGCGCGCGGGGAGTCTTCGTGCACGCCCAGGCGGGCGCGGAGGGGACGACCTACGATTTGTCGAAGCTGGCGCCGGCGCTC
Organism: Vicinamibacterales bacterium; assembly: GCA_025450765.1. GTDB lineage: Bacteria > Acidobacteriota > Vicinamibacteria > Vicinamibacterales > CAVVIG01 > JAGWRA01. The sequence goes on from JANWLS010000104.1 coordinate 7,679, forward strand.
ACCTGGCGCAACATCGGGCCGAATCGCGGCGGACGATCGATCGCCGTGGCCGGCAGCGATGCGCGGCCGGCTGAATACTATTTCGGCGCCACCGGCGGCGGGCTCTGGAAGACGGTCAACGGCGGCGTGAGCTGGACGCCCGTCACCGATCACCAGCTTCGGAGCTCCTCGGTGGGCGCCGTCGCGGTCGCGCCGTCGAACCCGGATGTCGTCTATCTCGGGATGGGCGAATCGGCGCTGCGCGGCAACATCATGACGGGCGACGGCATCTACAAGTCGACCGACGCCGGCAAGACGTGGAAGAACGTTGGCCTGGCGGACACGGAGGTCATCTCGAAGATCCGCGTCGATCCGACCAACCCGAACCTGGTCTACGTGGCGGCCTTCGGTCACCCGTGGAAGCCGAACGCCGATCGCGGCATCTTCCGCTCGACGGATGGCGGCCAGACCTGGCAGAAGGTCCTCTACCGCGACGACAAGTCCGGCGCGATCGATCTCGTGATCGATCCGCACAACCCGAAGGTGCTCTACGCGGCGCTCTGGGAAGCGTGGCGGAACTCGTGGGGCATGTCGAGCGGCGGTCCCGGCAGCGGCCTCTTCAAGTCGACCGATGGCGGTGACCACTGGACCGAGCTGACGCGGAATCCGGGGATGCCGTCCGGCGTGATCGGCCGCATCGGCATCACCGTGTCGGGCGCCGACTCCAATCGCCTCTGGGCCATCGTCGAGAACGAGAACGGCGGCGTGTTCCGGTCGGATGACGGCGGCGCGACGTGGACGCCGGTGAACGACGAGCGGAAGCTGCGGCAGCGCGCCTTCTACTATTCGAACATCTTTGCCGACCCGAAGAACCGCGATGAAGTCTACGTCCTGAACACGGCGTTCTACCGGTCCACCGATGGCGGCAAGACCTTCAGCTCCATCCGCGAGCCGCACGGCGACAATCACGACCTCTGGATTTCGTCGACCGACCCGAACCGGATGATCAACGCCGATGACGGCGGCGGCACGGTGACGACCGACGGCGGGAAGACGTGGTCGAGCGAGGCGTACCCCACCGCGCAGCTCTATCACGTGTCGACGACGACCGGCTTCCCGTACATGGTGTGCGGCGCGCAGCAGGACAACAGCACCGTGTGCCTGCCGAGCTCGGACGATGAGAACGTGCGGACGGCCGGATCGGAGCTGGGCGACTACTTCATCGACGCCGGCGGCGGCGAGAGCGGCTACATCACGCCCGACCCGAAGGACCCGAACATCATCTATGGCGGCAGCCAGGGCGCGCTGCTGAGCCGCAAGGACCTGCGCAACGGCCAGGAGCGTGACGTGCAGCCGTATCCGCGCTTCTTCTCCGGCGAGCCGTCGAGCGTGTTACCGGAGCGCTGGCAGTGGACGTATCCGATCGTGTTCGACGTGCTGAATCCGAGCATCCTCTACACCTCGTCGCAGCACCTCTGGAAGACGACCAACCAGGGACAGAGCTGGGAACGGATCAGCCCGGACCTCACGCGTCACGATCCGAAGACGCTCGGCGACTCGGGCGGGCCGATCACGCACGACATGAACGGTCCAGAGGTGTACGCAACCATCTTCACGATCGCGCCCTCCAGGAAGGAAGAGGGGACGATCTGGACCGGATCGGACGACGGCCTGATCTACATCACGCGTGACGGCGGGAAGAACTGGGAGAACATCACGCCGAAGGACATGCCGGAGTTCACGCGCGTGAGCATGATCGACGCCTCGCCCTTCAAGGCGGGCACGGCCTACGTCGCGACGAAGAGCTACCAGCTCGACGACTACACGCCGTACATCTATCGGACGGACGACTACGGCAAGACCTGGACGAAAATCGTCAACGGGATCGCGCCGGGCGACTACGTGCAGGCGGTGCGCGAAGACCCCGAGCGCGAGGGACTGCTGTACGCGGGCACCGAGCATGGCATCTATGTCTCGTTCGACAACGGTGGACATTGGCAGTCGCTCTCGCTGAATCTGCCAGACGTCCAGGTGGCAGACCTGGTCGTCCAGCCGAACGACCTGGTGATTGCCACGCACGGCCGCTCGTTCTACATCCTCGACGACATCTGGCCGCTCCGGCAGCTCTCGCCGGCGGTGATGACGTCGGCGCTGCACGTCTTCAAGCCGGGCGACGCGTATCGGCGCGTGGAGCCGGCGACCATCGACTACTACCTCGATCGTCCGGCCGACAAGGTCACGATCGACATCCTCGATAGCCAGGGCAAGGTCATTCGCACCACCACAGGCACGGCCGCCGGTGAAAAGAAGACCGCCGACGAGGGCGAGTTCCGCCGCGGGCCGAAGCCGCCGACGACGAAGGCCGGCTTGAATCGGTACGAGTGGGACCTGCGGGGGACGGGGCCGACGACCTTCGAAGGGATGATTCTCTGGGGCGCCGACGCCCAGGAGGGACCGTACGTCGTCCCTGGCAATTTCCAGGTACGCGTGACCGCGAACGGGCAGACCCAAACCCAGCCCCTCGTCGTGAAACTCGATCCGCGCGTGCACGGCATCACGAACCAGGATCTGACCGAGCAGCTCACCCTGGCGATGCAGATCCAGGACCAGGTGAGCCGGGCCAACGAGGGCGTGATCCAGATCCGGACGATAAAGGCGGACATCGCCGATCGCCTGAAGAAGGCGAACGGCAACAAGCGCCTGCAGGCCGCCGGAGAAGCGCTCACGCAGAAGCTGAGCGGGATCGAAGAGGATCTCTATCAGGTGAAGAATCGCAGCGGGCAGGATCCGCTGAACTTCGCGATCAAGATCAACAACCGCCTGGCGGCGCTCGAGCGGATCGTCGAGAGCGCCGACGCCAGGCCGACCGACCAGTCTTACGCGGTCTTCAAGGACGAGAAGGCCGAGCTGGACAAGTACATGGGCACGCTCGACACGGTGAAGCAGACCGACGTGGCGGCTTTCAACAAGCTGCTGGCGGCCCGCAAGCTTCCGTCGATTGGGGGGTAGGGACCCTGGGGTCAGATCTTGTTTCTTGCACCGCTGTCCACATGATGAGACAAGCCAAAAGGTGACAGTTGTGCAAGAAACTAGATCTGACCCCTGCTATGATCCCTCCGTGCCGCGACCGACCGCTCCCAGCCCAGCCACCGACATCCGCCAGCGAACCCGGGACGAGATTCCCGTCGAATACCGCTGGAACCTGACCGACATCTTTCCCGACTGGGCGGCGTGGGACGCGGCCTGCCGGGAGATGGAGGGCGGCATCTCGCGCTATGCCGCGATGCGCGGGACGCTCGCCAGGGGCGCAGCACAGCTCCTCGCGTCGATGCAGCTCGACGATGAGCTGGGGCAGCTGGCGTTCAAGGTGTGGTATTTCACCGCGCTTCGGTACGACGAAGATCAGCGCGACAACGACGCGAACGCGCGCCGGCAGCAGGTCGAGATCCTGTTCGCGCGGTGGAAGCAGGTCTCGGCCTGGTTCAAGCCGGAGCTGCTGCAGATTCCACGCGAGACGATCCAGTCATGGATGGATCGAGACGCCGATCTGGCCGTGTATCGCTTCGCGATCGAGGATCTCTATCGCCAGCAGGAGCACGTGCTCGAGGAGAAGGGTGAGCACCTGCTGTCGCTCTCGGCGCGGCTGAGCGGGTCGCCGCAGGACGCCTACGCGGCGCTCTCGACTGCCGACGCGAAGTTTCCGCGGCTGAAGCTCTCCGACGGTACCGAGGTGGTGCTCACCTACGGGCAGTACCGGGCCATCCTCGCCACCAACAGGAACCAGGCGGATCGTGCGGCCGCGTTCCGCGGGCTGCACGAGCAGTACGGCGCCACGCTCAACACCTACGCGACCCTCTACAACGCCGTCCTGCAGCGCGACTGGTTCCATGCGCAGGCGCGGGACTATGCGAGCACGCTCGACGCCGCGCTGCACGGGAACAACATCCCCGCGTCGGTCGTCGAGAACCTGATTTCGACCACGAAGGCCGGCACCGACCCGCTGCGCCGGTATCATCGGCTGCGCCAGCGCGTCCTGAAGCTGGACACCTATCACGTCTACGACAACATCGTCCCGCTCGTGAACGTCGATCGGAAATATCCCTACGACGAGGTCCTCGGCTGGATCGTCGATTCGGTCGCGCCGCTCGGGCCCGGCTACCAGGCGCGGATGCGGCAGGCGCTCGCGAGCCGCTGGATCGACG
>JANWLS010000105.1 GCA_025450765.1 Vicinamibacterales bacterium
AACGGCCGCTTCGCCTACGACAGCTACCGCCGCTTCATCCAGATGTTCGGCAACGTCGTCCTCGAGATCTCGAAGGACGCGTTCGAGCACGAGCTCGACGCAGTGAAGAAGTCACGCGGCACGAAGCTGGACACCGACCTCGACGAAGACGCGCTGCGTGAGGTCGTGGATGCCTTCAAGCAGGTCGTGCGCCGCCGCACGAAGACCGACTTTCCGTCGGAGCCGCTCGAGCAGCTGCGGCTCTCGCGCGACGCGGTGTTCCGGTCGTGGAACAACCCGCGCGCGATCGAGTACCGGCGGATTTACGACATCCCGGATTCGATCGGCACGGCCGTCAACGTCCAGATGATGGTCTTCGGCAATACCGGCGACCGTTCGGCCACGGGTGTCGGCTTCACGCGGAATCCGGCGAACGGGAAGAAGGAGTTCTACGGCGAGTTCCTGGTGAACGCGCAGGGCGAGGACGTGGTGGCCGGTATCCGGACGCCGCAGCCGATCACCGAGCTCGAGCGCGTGTTACCGAAGGCGTACAAGCAGCTCCGGCAGATCACGACGCGGCTCGAAAAGCACTACAAGGACGTCCAGGACTTCGAGTTCACGATCCAGGACGAGCGCCTGTTCATGCTGCAGACGCGCAACGGGAAGCGCACCGGCTATGCGGCCGTGGTGATCGCGACCGACCTCGTCGCCGAGAAGCTGATCACGCCGAAAGAAGCGGTGAAGCTCGTCGATCCCGAGTCGCTGTCGCAGCTGCTCGCGCCGGGATTCGATCGGGCGGCATGGGAGAAGATCCCGACTGCCACGCGCGGCTTGCCGGCGTCGCCGGGTGCCGCCAGCGGACAGGTCGTCTTCTCGGCGGATCACGCCGTGGAGTGGAGCCGGCAAGGCAAGCCCGTCATTCTCGTCCGCCAGGAAACCGTGCCGGACGACATCCACGGAATGTTCGTCTCGCAGGGCGTGCTCACGGCGACCGGCGGCATGACGTCCCATGCGGCCGTTGTCGGGCGCCAGATGGGGAAACCCGCCGTCGTGGGCGCCGGCGAGCTGCAGATTCAGGAGCACGCGCGTGAGTTCCGCGTCAGCGGCCACACGGTGCGCGAGGGCGACTTCGTCTCCTTCGATGGCCTGACCGGCGAAGTGAAGCTCGGTCAGGTCAAGACGCAGCCGAGTGAAATCCTGCAGGCCGTGCAGGGGACGGCGGAGGCCCGCAAGGCCGATATCTATCAGCGCTTCGCGAAGCTGCTCGAATGGGCCGACAAGCACCGGCGCCTCGGCATCCGCGCCAACGCCGACCAGCCGGATCAGGCGGAGCTCGCCTACGCCTTCGGCGCGCGGGGCATCGGCCTCTGCCGCACCGAGCACATGTTCTTCGGCGAAGGGCGCATCCCGATCGTCCAGCGCATGATCCTGGCGGACAACGAAGCCGATCGCCGCAAGGCGCTCGACGAGCTGTTGCCTCTCCAGCGGGGCGACTTCTACGGGGTCTTCAAGGGGATGCACGGCTCGCCGGTCACCATCCGGACCATCGATCCGCCGCTCCACGAGTTCCTGCCGAAGCGCGAGGAGCTGATGGTCGAGATCGCGCGGATCGAGGCCAAGGGCGGCGGCGACGGCAAGGAGCTGCGCCAGAAGCGCAAGCTGCTCGAGCGCGTCGAGCAACTCCACGAGTTCAATCCCATGCTCGGGCACCGCGGCGTCCGCCTCGGGATCACGTACCCGGAAATCACCGAGATGCAGACGCGCGCCATCATCGAGGCCGCCTGCCAGCTGAAGCGCGAAGGCCTCACGGTCGTCCCCGAGATCATGATTCCGCTCGTGGGCGACGTGAAGGAGCTGAGCGATCAGCGGGTGATCGTCGAGCGCGTGGCGGCCGAGACGATGAAGCGGGAAGGGACGAAGATCAAGTACCTGGTGGGCACCATGATCGAGGTGCCGCGCGGGGCGATCACCGCCGACCAGGTGGCCACCGAAGCCGCCTTCTTCTCGTTCGGCACGAACGACCTCACGCAGCTCACCTTCGGCTTCTCGCGAGACGATGTGGGGAAGTTCCTGCGGGTCTACCAGGAGAAGAAGATCCTCGAGAAGGATCCGTTCCAGTCGATCGACACGGTCGGGGTCGGCGCGCTCGTCCGGATGGGCGTGCAGAAGGGACGGCAGACGCGCGCCGACCTCAAGGTGGGCGTGTGCGGCGAACACGGAGGCGACCCGGCCTCCATCCACTTCTTCGAAAGCGTCGGCCTCGATTACGTGAGTGCCTCGCCCTACCGGATTCCGGTGGCGCGCCTCGCGGCGGCGCAGGCGGCGCTCGCGTCACGACACGGCGACTGATTCGTGCTGCGCATCTTCGTTCATCGGGAGGGGCGGACCGAAGCGGCGACCCGCATCGACCCGGCGTGGCTGCTGCCCGACAGCGGCGTCGTCGTGTGGGTCGATCTGTCCAACCCCTCCCCGATCGATGCGGTGATCCTGACCGATACGTTCAAGTTCCATCCGCTGGCGGTGGAGGACGCCCTCAGCAAGCGTGAGTATCCGAAGATCGAAGCCTATGACGGATATCTGTACCTGATCCTGCACGCCATCGACTTCAAGGCGTCGCAGCATCGGTTCGGGACCCACGACGTCGACTTCTTCCTCGGATCGACCTACCTGGTGACGGTGCACGGCGACGAGTCGGTCGCCGCCAACGATCTGGCCGATCTGTGCGTCCGGAACACCCGCATCCTCGGCGAAGGGGCTGCCGCGCTCCTGCATCGGATCATCGACGGGATGGTCGATCGCTATCTTCCCGAAGTCGAGAAGCTCGAAGATCGGCTCGATGCCCTCGAGAAATCGGTGCTGGCGCGTCCCGACTCGCGGCTGATCGGCCGCATCCTCGAGCAGAAGCGTGACGTGGCCTCGCTGCGCCGCGTCGTGATGCCGCAGCGCGACGCCATCAGCCGCCTCGCGCGGCGCGAGTTCGGCTTCATCGACGTCGAGATCGCCTACCGGTTCCGCGACGTCTACGATCACCTCGTGCGGCTCGTCGATGAGGCGATGGTCTGCCAGGACCGCATCACCGGCATCCTCGACGCCCACCTCTCGAACGTCGCGAAGCGCCAGAACCAAGTGATGCCGGTGCTCACCGTCATCGCGACGATCTTCATGCCGCTGACGGTGCTCACGGGGGTGTGGGGCATGAACGTCGCCCTTCCGATGTTTCCAGGCGGCACGGCCACCCAGTTCTGGTGGCTGTTCGGCATCATGATCCTGCTGAGCGGCACCATGCTCGTGTACTTCCGACTGAAGCGCTGGATCTGATGGGCCGCATCGCGCGACTGCCGGCCGACCTCGCCAACCAGATCGCCGCGGGCGAGGTGGTCGAGCGTCCGGCTTCCGCCGTCAAGGAGCTGGTCGAGAACGCGCTCGATGCTGGCGCGACTCGCCTCACGATCGCCGTCGAGCTCGGCGGCAAGAAGCTCATTCGAGTCGATGACGATGGCGAGGGGATGACGCCGGAGGACGCGCGGCTGGCGCTCGAGCGGCATGCGACGAGTAAGATCGCGCGCGCCGACGACCTCGCGGCGATCGCGACGCTCGGGTTTCGCGGCGAAGCGCTGCCCAGCATCGCGTCGGTGTCGCACTTCGTGCTGCGGACCCGCGCGCGCGGGACGACGAGCGGGACCGAGATCCGCGTCAACGCCGGCTTCGTGGGCTCGGAAATCGAAGTCGGCATGGCGGAAGGCACGGTCGTCGAAGTGGGCGACCTGTTCTACAACCTGCCGGCGCGGCGCAAGTTCATGAAATCCGACGCGGCCGAAGCCGCGCAGGTGTCGCGCGTGGTCACGCAGCTGGCGCTGGCGTATCCCGCCGTAGGGTTTTCCCTGACGAGTGCCGGACGCCGTGTCCTGCAGTGCCCACCCGCGGGATCGTTTCGGGATCGGCTCTACCAGATCTACGGCGACCGGCCCGATCTCGTGGAGGTCCGTCGCGAAGCCGGCGGCATCTCGATCAGGGGCTTCGTCGCGGCGCTGGCGGAGCAGGGACCGGTGCGCGGTCCCCAGAACGTGTTCGTGAACCGGCGGATCGTCAAGGACCGCACGATCGCGCACGCCATCACCGATTCGTACAGCCAGGCCTCGATTCGCGAGCGGAGCCCCGAGGTGCACCTGTTCCTCGACATGCCGCTCGATCGGGTGGACGTGAACGTTCATCCGACCAAGGCCGAGGTCCGCTTTCGCGATCAATCGCTCGTGCACGAGGTCGTGCGGCGGTCGATTGGTGACGCGATCGGACGGGGGCCAGCGCCGGAACTGCTGCTCCAGGGACCCGACCTGCGGCCGGCCGATCCCGCGACCCGCGCGATTCCAGACCTCGGGCTCGGCGCCGCGTACCAGAGCCGATGGCATTCAGCCTACGCCGCCTTTGCGCCACGGCCGGAGGGCTCGCCAGCGGCCTCGTTCCCGCCCCCTGGGAGTCCGGCGGATGGGACGTCCGGGGTGACGGGCACGGCATCGGCGGCGCCGGGTGCGGTGACGATCCGGCCGATGGTGCCGCTCGGACAGTTCCGGGACACGTTCATCCTCGCGATGGATGACGAGGGCATCTCGATCATCGACCAGCATGTGGCGCACGAGCGGGTGCTCTTCGAGCGGTTCACCGAGCGGCTCCGGGCTCAGGCGGCCGAGAGCCAGCGGCTGCTCGACCCGATCGTGCTGGAGTTGCCGGCGGGCGGCAGGGATGCCATCCTGGCGCACGGCGAGGCGCTGCAGCGCTTCGGATTCGAGATCGAGGAGTTCGGGGGCGCCGCGCTCCGCGTGGCGGCGGTCCCGGCGGTGCTCAGCGGCGCGAACGCGGTGGCGGCGGTGCAGCGGCTGGCACAGGACCTCGAAGGGCTCGACAAGGCGGCAGGCGTCGAGGACGCGCTCCGGCGCATCGCGGCGACGATGGCGTGCCATGCGGCGGTGAAGGCCAACGACCCGCTGACCTACGAGAAGATGGTGCACCTGCTCGACGAACTGCGGCGCACTGCCTATTCGACCGTGTGCCCGCACGGACGGCCCGTGATGCTCCGGCTCACGCGGAGAGAGATCGAAAAGAACTTCGAACGGATTTAACGAACAGTTGTGAAGCTCGTATCACCCCTTCTGCTGTGATCGCTCGAATGCTCAATGGAATCGTCGACACACGAAGTCCGCACTCGGTCGATGCGACCGTAGAGGCGCTCACGATGATTCTGCAATCCAAGGGGGTGACGATCTTTGCCGTGGTCGATCACCGCGGAGAAGCGGAAAAGGCCGGAATCAAGATGCCGCCGACGAAGCTGCTGATCTTCGGCAATCCGAAAGCCGGAACGCCGCTCATGCTCGCCGCTCCGCGGACTGGCCTCGATCTGCCGTTGAAGATTCTCGTGTGGCAGGACGCTGACGAGCAGGTGTGGGTCTCGTACAACAGTCCGCAGTATCTGTACGAGCGGCATGGTTTTCCGGAAGAACTGGTTCAGAACATCGCGATCGTTGAGACGTTGGTCGCCAAAGCGACGGAAAGGACGTCGTGGTGACCAAGCGCCGCGTCAGCGCCTTCACGGGGAGCGACCTCGAGGTGGTGCGCGGCGGTGACATCCATCATCTGTCAGTCTGGTGGGGGCGCGACGCGTCCTCTGGCCAGATGGCCGAAACCCGCGGCGGCGAGGCACACGAGCCCTCCGACCAGGATCGGCGCGCGCCCTCCACCCACATCGGCAATCCGTCCAACGAGCGGCCCACCGAACAGCGCCGTGGCTCCGATGAGCGCGGTCTGCAGCGCGAGGACGCGCCCGTGCATGTCGCGCCGCGTGTCCACCTGCGCGAGCGAGGTGGTCGACGTCGTGTACACGACCGTCGCCCCGCCCGCCAGGAACACCGCCGGGACGGCCGCCGCCACACTGGGCATAGCGGCCAGGATCAGCATCGTGATCCCAACGGCCACTGAGCCGCCGATCGCATGGCGCAGCTTCACCAGCCGGCGGTGCGCCACGGCGAGCGCGCCGAGGACCGCGCCGACGCTCGTGATCGAGTAGAGCACGGTGAACGCGATATCGGTGCTGTGGAGCGAGTCGGTGACGAGCAGCGGGAGCGCCACCCGGAAGTTGAAGGAGAACAGCCCGATCGCGGCGAACATCGCAAAGCTGATCCACAGGTCCGGCACCGACCACACGTATTGCAGCCCTTCGCGTATTTCCCGGCCGGTGCGCACCGCCGGCGGGGTCCGGTACAACTCGCCGGTGCGCATCATGGCCAGGCAGACGAGCACGGCCACGTAAGACGCGGCGTCAAGCGCGAAGCACCATCCAAATCCGAGGGTGGTCGCGAGCAGGCCCGCCAGCGTCGGACCGAAGACCTGCGACAGGCTGACGATGGTGCTGTAGAGGACGACCGCGTTCGGCAGTTCATCGGGCGATACCATCTCGGGCACGAACGAGCGTCGCAGCGGGTTGTCGAACGCCAGCACCGCGCCGCCCCCGACGGCCAGCACGTACAGGGCGATGACGGAGGGGTGCGGCAGGAAGGCGAGTGCCGCCAGTCCCGCTGACTGCGCCATCTCGAGGCTCTGCGTGGCGAAGAGCATCCGCCGCTTCTCGCCGCGGTCGGCCACCGCCCCGGCCCAAGCCGAGAGAAAGAGCATCGGGCCGAACTGGCACGCGGCGAGCAGGCCCACGGCCAGCCCACTGTGCGTGAGGCGCAACACGAACAGGATCAGGGCGACATTGGTCAGCCAGTTGCCGGTATTCGAGATGGACTGCCCGATGAAGAAAAGGCGGAAGTTCCGGGTGCCGAGCGCCTGAAACGTGCGGGAACGCAAACATTCATCGTACCGCGATTCAGCCCAGCTCGACCGTTGATACGATTGTCGGCTTCCGTCCCCCATTTCCGATCACACAGATAGGGGAGCTCCATTCCGGGTCTCCGGGTTCCGTTCCTCGCAGGAGGCTGTATGTTCCGACGGCTACCTCGGCCGGTCGCCGTAGTCGTGCTGACCGTGTGCGCGGCCAGCGCGGCGCTCGCGTCCGCTGTGATTCCCAATCTGCTCGTGTTCAACGATCCGACCGGCGGTGTCGCCACCTTCAGTTCGAACGGGGCGATCAAAGCCAGCAATCCCTTCTTCCAGTCGCTCGGGACCAACGGACGGAGCTGCGCGACCTGTCACGTCGCCAGCACGGCCTTCGCCCTGAGCGCCGCCGACGCGCGGACGCGCTTTGCGGTGACGCATGGCGCCGATCCGCTCTTTGCCGGATTGGATGGGGCGAATTGCCCCGACGTGCCGCGGGATGATCCGAACGGTCACAGCCTGATGCTCGGAAACGGCCTCCTGCGGATCGCCCTGGCGGTGCCGTCCAACGCGGAGTTCAGTGTGCAGACCGTTCACGACCCGTATGGATGCGACGACCAGGTCGATCCAACGACGGGGGCGCGGACCCTGTCCGAGTATCGCCGGCCGCTTCCGGCGACCAACCTGCGCTTCGTGACCGGCGCGATGTGGGATGGCCGGGAGGGCGTCGCGCCGCTGGGCGATCCGGCGACGTATCACGCGAACCTGCTCACCGATCTGCGGCACCAGGCGCTGGACGCCACGCTCGGTCACGCCCAGGCGGCGGCGCCGCCGACTGAGGCACAGCTCGCCGCGATCGTCGACTTCGAGGCGAACCTCTATTCAGCGCAGACGTGGGACGTCGCCGCCGGACAGCTGCACGCTGAAGGCGCCTCCGGCGGACCGCATCCGCTGTCGACGCTCGACTTCCAGCCGGGCATGAACGATCCGCTCGGCAGCGCGTTCGACGAACACGCCTTCTCGCTGTTCAATCACTGGACCGACCTCCCGGCCAGGCAGCCGGGCGCCGACGACCGCGAGGCGGTTGCGGCGGGGCAGGCGGTCTTCAACACGGCGCCGCTCATGATTACCGACGTGCCGGGGCTGAACGATGCACTCGGCCAGGCGGCCATCAAGGGAACCTGTTCGACCTGCCACAACACCCCGAACGTCGGCAGTCACTCCTCGCCGCTGCCGGTCGACATCGGCGTGGCCCACGTCGCCGCCTACGAGGCCGATCCGAACATCGCGTCGGCGCTCGCCAAGCTGAGCATGCCGAATCTGCCCGTGTACGAGGCCGCGTGCACGGCCGGCCAGGCCGGGCGGACGGTCTATACGACGGACCTGGGCCTGGCGATGATCACCGGCCGCTGCGCGGACCTCGTGCGGATGAAGGGCCCCGTGCTGCGCGGCCTGGCGGCGCGCGCGCCGTATTTCCACAACGGGGCGGCGGCCACGGTACGCGAGGTCGTCGAGTACTACAACGCGCGCGTCCAGATGACCCTGACCGACCAGCAGAAGCAGGCTCTCGTCGCGTTCCTGCAGTCGCTCTAGCCGGCACCTTCCAGCGCCGCGCGCGTCACCTGGCGCGCGCGGCGGCGACCTCCCGCCCGATGAAGGCGTTGCCCGGCAGCTTCCGGGCCCACGGCTGCCAGAGATCCTGCTGCGCTCGTGACGTCGCCGCGGCCAGATCGACCGCACCCTCCCGCCGGTAGATGTCGGCCAACCCCTGATACAGCCGCGAGAGGCCCAGCGCATCGCGCAGGTCGCCCGTCACGTCCGGCTTCGAGGCCTGCGCGGTGGCAATGAGCTGCTCGTAACTGTGGGCCGCGGCCGCCAGGTGTCCTTCGTCCGCCTGCTGGTCGGCCGCTTCGCGAAGTACCTCGCAGGCGTTGCTATCGACCGAAACGCGCGTGGCGGGTAGATCACCGGTCGTGGTGAGCAGCGTCATCGCGCGATCGATGCGGCGCCGGCCCTCGGCGACGCGGTCCAGCCGCCGTAAAGCGGCGGCCGAGGCGGCGAGGACCAGGGCCGCGTCGCGGCGGCGTGCAACCCCGTCCGGAATCTCACCAAGTCGCCGGAGCGCCAGGTCGTAGGTGGCGAGCGCGCGTATGGCATCGGAGCGGCGCAGCACATCGCCGAGCCGGTGCGCCGCGTCCGCTTCGCGGACGCGGCTTGTGGCCTCGCCCGGATCCGTTCGCGCCAGCGTTTCCATCGAGTCGAGCGCCTGCTGGTACACGCGCGCGGCGTCGGCCGGACGGCCGAGGCTGATCCCGCCGTCTTCGCCGAGAATCGAAGCCTTGCGCATCAACAACCCATATTCGTTGAACAATCGGGTCTCCTCGGACGGGTACGCCGCGCGTGCGGTCGCCGCACTGGCCGTCTCGATCGCCTGAAGCGCTTCCTCCAGGCGCCCTTCGTACCTCAAGGCACTGGCCTGCAGGCTGAGTGCCTCGCCGAGCACGAAGGTCGCACCCTGGTTGGTGCGAGCAATCGCGGCGCCCGCCCGGGCGAGGCTGATCGACTCTCCGTAATCGTGCAGGTTCAGGAATCCGAGGGCGACGTTGCAGTCGATCGTGGCCACCGCGCGCGCGCTCGGCGGTGGGCCGGCCTTCGCCAGGCGCCCCAGGTCTTCAGCGGCCGTGCGCGCAAAGGCCAGCGCGTCGGCGGGCTTGTGATCCGTGTCCGCGAGAATCATCCGCTCCTCGGCGATCGTCGCGGCGTCCATCAGGGCGCCAGGGTCGGTTGGCCTGGAACGGATCACCGGGGCGATGAGTGCGTCGGCCTTGGCGAGGCTCCCGGCGGCCTGTGCTTCCTCCCCGAGATTCAGCGCGTTGGGGACACCCTGAACCTCGGCGACGTGGGTGTAGGCTTCGGCCAGCTCCTGCATGAGCTCGACGTCGCCGTGCGCATCGGCCCGCAGGCCTTCGAGATACCCGAGCATCATCGTGACGAGCTCCTGCCTGGCGTGCGCGGATCCTCGCAGGGCCCGAATCGATCGATCGAGCGAAATCACCTGCGCCGCCAGCCGACGGAGCTGCTCGAATCGCCGATCGGCCTTGGCTCGCGCCCGCTCGGCCACGAAGAGCCCGGTGGACAGTGCACAGACGACGAGCGCGGCGGCGACGAGCGGCACCCAGTGGCGGCGCGCCAGTTTCCGCGTCCGATACCAGACGTCGCCCGCGCGGGCGTCGACAGGACGCCCGTCGATGAGTGCGCGCACGTCCTGGGCGAGCGCATCCACCGAGGCGTAGCGCTCTTCGGGCTCGGCGCGAAGCGCCTTCCGCACGAGGTAATCCGCGTCGGCGGGCAGCGCCGGATTCAGCTTGCGCATGGCCGGCAGCGAGGGCGGCCCGTCCGCGCCCGGCCGGGACGCATCGTGCGCGGAGCGCCCGCTGAGCATCTTGTAGAGCACCGCGCCCAGCGAATACACATCAGTGGCCGTCGTCTGCGGCGCGCCCCGCAGCTGCTCCGGGCTTGCGTACCCCGGTGTGAGGAAGCGATCGACCGTTTGCGTCGCGTCGACGGCGTCGAGCGACCCCTCGAGCAGGCGTGCGATGCCGAAGTCGAGCAGCTTGGGGCGGCCGGCGGGGTCCACGAGAATGTTCGACGGTTTCAGATCGCGATGGATGACGAGGCGGCGGTGTGCATACCAGACCGCGTCGCAGACCTGGACGAACAGGCGCAGCCGTTCGTCGATCGGAAGGC
>JANWLS010000106.1 GCA_025450765.1 Vicinamibacterales bacterium
CGTGAACGTCTCGCGCGCCCCGCCGACGGTGAGGCCGATGTCGCCGTAATTCGCGTTGAGCTGCAGCGAGGGGAGCCGCTCGCCGCTGGCCGCGGCCTTCGCGGCCTGCGCCGCCTGCACGCGCTCTTCGGAGGCGAGATAGTCGCCGCGCGACTGGTACGCGATCGTCAGCGCATCATCGAGCGACGGCGGCTGGAGCGGCTGGTACGCGATCGTGTCCGTGAGCGTGTACGGCTGCGCGACCGGCAGGCCAATCGCGCGCGCCAGCTGGAGCTTCAGCTTGTCGAAATCGTTCTGCGCGACGATCAGCCGCTGCTCCTCGACCTGCAGCTGGACCTGCGCGCGCAGCTCGTCAATCCGCGCGCTCAGCCCGGCGTTGTGGCGATCGGTCGCCAGCTTGGCGAGCGCCTGCGCGGTGTCGCGTTCGGCTTTCGCCGCATCGATCCGGCTGGAGGCGGCCACCGTGCGGAGGTACAGGTTCGCGACGACGAGCACGACGAGGTCCCGCGTGTTGCGGAAGTCATCGCGCGAGGCGCTCAGGCGGTGAGCCGCTTCCCGCAGGTGCTGCAGCGCGGGGATGTTCACGAGCGACTGCGACACCGCGATGCGCGCGTCGAAGACGCTGAACGGCCCGAGCACCTGCGGAATCCCCGGGAACGATGGAAACCCGAAGGCCTGAAGGTTCGTCGTCTGCAGGCTCTCGCCCACCGTGCCGCTGACGCTCGGCAGCAGGCCCGACAGCGATCCGATGTGCTGGCCGCGCGCCGTTTCGACATCCTGCTGGCCGGTGATGATCCCGAGGTTGTACTTGAGCGCCCGATCGACCGCGTCTTTGAGCGAGACCGGAATGGTGTTCGTCGTGGCCGGGCCCGACGGGACGCTGCCGATGAACGGCGTGGCGCCTGGCGCCTGGGCGGCTGCCTGGGGCATGACGATCGGGACCGACGCGGCCGGCTGAGGCGCCGAGGGCGTCTGCGCGCCTGCCGCGGTGCACCAGCCGACCGCGAGCAGCACGGCCGCCGTGACTCTGGTGTTCATCGGTTTGCTATCCCTTTCCAAATCAGATCGACGATGAAGGCGCCCTCGGCCTCGGCGCTGAGCGAAGGGTCCGCCAGCAGCCGCCGGGCGATGAGCCCACGCGTGATCTCGAAAATCGCGAACGCCGCCTTGCCCGGATCGACGGGACGGATCCGGCCCTCGTCGCGCGCCGCTTCGATGGCGTGCTCGAGCTGCTGCACCTGCCCGAGATAGAGTTGCTTCACGCTGGGCGGCAGGCACGACGGGTGGGCGACCACGTTGCCGAACTCGGCGTGGTAGATGCGGTAGAAGTCGCGGTGGTCGTCGAAGAACTGGACCTTGGTCAGGACGAAGGCCCGGATCTTCTCCTCGAGCGTGGGTGCCGTGTCGAGGGCCGCGGCCGTGATGTCGCAGACGGCGCGGAGCCCGCGCTCGAGCGCGGCGAGATAGATGTCGCGCTTGGAGCGGTAATAGAGGTAGAGCGTCCCCTTGCCGACGCCGGTCGCCGCCGCGATATCATCCATGGTCGCGGCCTGGTAGCCTTTGCGGGCGAACACCCCCCGGGCGGCGTCGAGAATCTCGGCGCAGCGGACTTCGGAGAGGACGTCCTGCTTGGTGCGGCCCTGCCAGGGCATGAAGACTCCGCGTTTACTAATCTGACCGACCAGTCAGTATACAATACTTTTCGCCCATGCTCCATCTCGGCCACATCATCTACAGCAACTGCTTCCCCGTGCACGCCCGTCTCATCGACCGCGGGTGTCCCGCGGGCGTCACGATGATCGACGGCGTACCATCGGATCTCAACAGGCGCCTGGCCGCCGGCGAGCTGCAGGTCGCCCCCTCGTCCAGCATCGAGTTTGCGCGGCACGCCGATCGCTACCGGATTTTTCCGGACCTCGTCATCGGCGCGAACGGCCCGGCGCTGAGCATCCTGCTCGTCGGCCGTCGTCCCGACACGCTGGGCGGCCGCACCGTGGCCCTGCCGACGGCTTCGGCGACATCGGTGGTGCTGCTGAAGATCCTGTTTCGGACCCGTTGGCAGGTCGAGCCGGTGTTCGTCCCCTTCGATCAGATCCGCGAGGATCCGTTCGCGGCCGGTGCGGAGGCGGCGCTCTTCATCGGCGACGTGGCGCTGCGCGCGGATCTCGCGCCGGAGGCCGAGGCGCGGGTGGATCTTGGCGAGGAATGGCGGGCGCAGACCGGGCTCCCGTTCGCCTTCGCCGTCTGGCAGGCGTCGGGCGGCAGCGCCGCCGAGCTTCGCCGGCTGCACGAGTCGCTGATCGAGTCGCGCGCGTATGGGGCCGCCTGCCGCGCCGACCTCGCGCGGCGCTACGCCGGGGTGTTCGGCCTGCCGGCCGCGCTGCTCGATCGCTACTGGGCCAATCTCGTCTTCACCCTCGACGAGCCGATGCAGGAGGGGTTGAAGCTGTTCTACCGGCTCGCCGCTGAAATCGGCGAGATTCCGGCCGCGCCACCGCTGGTATGGCTGTAACGCGACCACGCACGAAGACGATCGCTGCGTCTCCCGCGCCGAGCGCGAAGGCCCTGCGCGGGCTGTCGAGCCGGCTCGCCGCCGTGCGCGAGGAGGAGCGGACGCGGCTCTCGCGGACGCTGCACGACGAGCTTGGGCAGATGCTCACCAGCCTCAAGCTCGATCTCGCCTGGGTGGCCGGGGAAGTGACGAAGAAGGATGCGCATCCGCCGCTGGCACTCGTCAATCGCCTGCAGTCGGCCGTCGGGCTCGTCGACGTGACGCTGGCGACGGTCCGGCGGATCTCGCGCGATCTCCGCCCGCCCGTGCTCGATCACCTGGGCCTCGCCGAGGCCATCAAGTGGGAAGCGACCGTGTTCGAGGCGCGCACCGGCATCCGCTGCCGCGTCCTCGCGTCGGCCGCTCGAGGCGCTGGACGGAGCCGGGGCGAACGCTCTATTGTCCTCTTCCGGATCCTGCAGGAGGCGCTGACGAACGTGAGCCGTCATTCACACGCGGGCGCGGTGCGCATCGAGCTGCGCGAGCAGCAGCGCTGGCTCCGACTCGAGGTGCGCGACAACGGCCGCGGGATCACGGCCGCGCAGCTGCGCGATCCGGCCTCGCTCGGGCTCCTGGGGATGCGCGAGCGGGCGATTGCCGCCGGTGGCGAGCTGACGGTGCGCGGCGCGGCGGGCCGGGGCACAACGGTGAGCGTGCGGCTGCCGCGGACCACCGCGAAGGGTGGCGACGCATGACGCCGCATCTGCTGCTCGTCGACGATCATCCGGTGGTCCGCCAGGGCATCCGCCAGATTCTTGCCGACGCGCTCGACCCCGCCATCATCGACGAGGCCGACAGCGGGGAGGCGGCACTCAGCCTTCTTGAAGACGCCGGCCTGGACGCGGTCATCCTCGACATCACGCTGCCCGGTCGCAGCGGGCTCGACGTCCTCCGGGACATCCGGACGACCCGGCCCGACCTGCCGGTGCTGGTCCTGAGCATGCACCCGGCCGAGGAGTTCGCGCGGCTCGTCGTCGAGGCGGGCGCGTCCGGGTACGTCACCAAGGAGACGGCGCCGGCGCAGCTCGTGAAGGCGGTCCGCCTGATGCTCGCGGGCCGACGGTATCTCACGCCGGAGGTCATCGAGGATCTGGTGGGGGCTGGCGCGGTCTCGCGTCCCTCGCGGCCGCACGATGCCCTGTCGGACCGCGAATACCAGGTGATGCGGCTCGTCGCCTCGGGCCGCACGATTGGACAGATCGCCACGACCCTGTCGCTCAGCGCCAAGACCGTAAGCACCTACCGCAGCCGCGTCCTCGAAAAGATGCGGATGGCGAGCACCGCCGAGCTGATGCGCTACGCGATCGAGAACAAGCTGCTGGATTAGACTTGAGGTATGCACAATCCACAGGTTCCGGAAACGCTCGAGGGCTGGAGCGTCCTCCACCAGATGTTCCGCATCCGCTGGGAAATGCTGCGCACGCTGCCCGCCGCCGAGCGCCTGGCCGTGGCCTGCGAAGCGGCGCAGACGCTGGCCGCGATGGAAGCGCGCACCGAGGGAGCCACCGCGCTGGCCTACCTCCTGGGGCACAAGGGCGATCTGATGCTCGTCCACTTCCGGCCGGATTTCGACGCGCTCTCGGCCGCGGAACTGGCCATCCGCCAGCTTCGCCTGGCCGATGTCCTTGAGCCGTCCTCGTCGTACGTGTCGGTGGTCGAGCTCGGGATGTACGAGATGACGGCGAAGCTGCACCGCGACATCGCCGCGCGTGGGCTCGAACCGGGGAGCGACGCGTTCGAGCAGGCGTTCGACGAAGAGATGGCCCATCAGCGCGACCGGGTGAGCAGCCGGCTGTTCCCGCAGGTCCCGCCTGGCCGCTTCGTCTGCTTCTATCCGATGAACAAGCGGCGCGGCGAAACGCAGAACTGGTATGCGGCCCCGTTCGACCGCCGCGCCTCGATGATGCGCGAGCACGGGATGATCGGCCGGCACTACGCCGGGTCCGTCATCCAGGTGATCTCCGGCTCGATCGGCTACGACGACTGGGAATGGGGTGTGGACCTCTTCGCCGACGACCAGCTCGTGTTCAAGAAGCTCATCTACGAGATGCGTTTCGACGAGGCGAGCGCCGTGTACGCCGAGTTCGGACCGTTCTACATCGGCCGCCGTTTCCAGGCCGCCGACCTGCCGCGGCTGCTCGACGGGCACGAGCCGTGGGTGGGCCGCCCGTAACCCGCGGCCCCTTGCCTGCGGCCCGTAGCCCGTAGCCTGCTGGATTTCAAGCATTTAGCCCCCCTTCCCCCCTCCGCTCAAGCTGCGCCCCCGCGTGCCGAATGATTAAGACGAGCGTGGCAGGGATCTGTGTCACTCGGACAAACGGGCTATGAATAGCGATCGCGCACCCAGACTCTTCGTAGTTGACGACGACGCCGGGGTCCTCGAAGTGGTGAGCCGGTTCGGCCGGTCCGCCGGCTTCCAGGTGTTCACCTTCCTGAACCCGGCGCAGGCGCTCAACGAGATTACGGCGCGTTCGCCGGACGCCGCCCTGGTCGACCTGCGGATGCCGTCGATTGGCGGCATTCCGGTGCTGCGCGAGATCAAGCGCCGGGCTCCGCACTGCGAAGTGATCCTGATGACCGGCTTCGGCACCATCGAGACCGCGATGGAAGCCGTGAAGCTCGGGGCGGCCGACTACCTGCGCAAGCCGCTCGATTTCGACCGCGTGATGGAGCTGCTCACCGCCATTCGCGAGGAGGTCCAGCGCAGCCGGCGCGTCGCGGCGCTCGAAGGCGACCTCGTCAAGCAGCTCCAGTTCCAGGGGATGATTGGCCGCTCGCCGCAGATGCTCGAGCTCTTCCGGCTGATCCGCCGGATTGCGCCGCACTTCACGACGGCGCTCATCACGGGCGAGACCGGCAGCGGCAAGGAGCTCGTCGCGCGGGCGCTGCACGCGGTCGGCACGCGGCGCGACCGTCCCTTCGTCCCGGTCAACTGCTCGGCCATCGTGGAAACGCTCTTCGAGAGCGAGCTCTTCGGCCATACGAAAGGGGCGTTCACGGGCGCGACCGATTCGCGATCGGGCCTCTTCGAGCGGGCGAATGGCGGCGTCATCTTCCTCGATGAGATTGGCGAGCTGCCGCTCCCGGCGCAGTCGAAGTTCCTGCGCGTCCTCGAAGACGGCGTGATCACGCGCGTCGGATCGGGCGATCCGCATCGCGTGGACGTCCGGCTGATCGCGGCGACCAATCGCGTCCTCGAGCACGAGGTGCAGCAGGGCCGCTTCCGCGCGGACCTCTATTACCGGCTTCATGTGGTCGGCCTGCACGTGCCGTCGCTGCGCGACCGCCGGGATGACATCCCGCTGCTCGCGCGCGGGTTCGTCGAGGATTACAACCGTCAGTTCGGCAAGACGCTGCACGGGGTCAGCCCGGAAGCCGAGCAGATGCTGACCGCCTACGACTGGCCGGGGAACGTGCGCGAGTTGCGCAACGTGCTCGAGCGGGCGTGCATGCTGGCCGAAGGCGAGTTCGTCGACACGAAGGATCTCGTGCTCACCTCGAGCCTGCAGCCGGTCGACGATCTGCCCGGCGTCGGCCGGGCGGTTCGTCCGATCCAGGAGATCGAACGGGCGGAAATCGTCCGCGCGCTCGACGAGACCTCGGGGAACAAGAAAGAAGCCGCGCGCCGGCTCGGCATCAGCCGCCGCGCCCTCTACCGCCGCCTCGAAAAATTCGGCCTCATCCCGCCGACGGCGCTCGCCAGCTGAGCCCCGATCAGATTCCGTGAACGGTCTGTCAGTTCCCGGTTGACACGACCATACGGGACCGCACAGACTGCGCCGCAGTCTGGACGTCATCCGTATGGCTCGACTGCTTTGCTGGCTTCTTGGTCTTACGCTGGTTCTCGTCACGCCCGCGATACCGCTGGCCGCCTCGGGCACACCGCCGACCGACACGCAGGACGCGGGCGCCACGCCCGCCGACACGCTCATCACCGTGTCGCTGATCCTGCAGGTTCAGCATCCGGCGGCGCTCGAGCAGCTCGTGCAAGCCACCGAGGATCCGAGCTCGCCGCAGTTCCATCGCTTCCTCTCGCTCCGCCAGTTCGTGCAGCAGTTCGCGCCGAGCTTCGCGGATATCGCCTCCGTCAGGCAGTCGCTCGCGCCGTTCGGCCTCCAGGTGACCGAGGTGTACGCGGATCATCTGGTGCTCAAGGCGACCGGCACGGCCGACGAATTCAACCAGGCCTTCGGGGCCGACCTCCACGACTACACGCGCCAGGGACGGCGGTTCCACCGCCCGGGGCGTGCGCTGCGCCTGCCGGCGGCGCTGCGCAGTCACCTGCTGGCCGTGAGCGGGTTGAGCAACGAAGCGCGGGTGTTCCATCCGATGCACGTCGACGCGCACGCGGCGACTGGCCTGCCGCGGCCGCTGGTGTCGCTGCCGACGACGGGCACGGCGACGGGGCAGCCTGGTAACTACACGGTTGGCGACGTCGCGAACATGTACGACATCAACCCGCTCTACGGCGCGCACATCGCGGGCGCGGGGCGGACGATCGGCATATTCTTTACCTGCCGGACAACCAGGGGAATGACGACCCGACGTCGGAGCTGGTCGCGTTCCATCAGGCGTTCCTGGAGCTGGCGGCGCAGGGGATTTCGACGTTTGCCTCGTCTGGCGACAGCGGCGCCTACGATGCGAACGATGCGGTCAACGATCCGATCGACAACGTGGTGTCGGTCGACGCGCCCGCCTCCGATCCGGCGATTACCGCGGCGGGCGGAACCACCACGCCGATGAC